>CAZYYW010000013.1:18840-33549 GCA_964651445.1 uncultured Thiotrichaceae bacterium | reverse complement strand
TTTTTATTGCTGTATTGAAATGGTTTTCGCTTCCCGCGCCGTTAAAAAAATCTGGAGAAAATTTGGCAGATTTTTAATAAGCAATACTTAAAGCCACATCGCCACGCGCCAGTTCAAGCTTGTAAAGGGCGAGCTTAAGCATTTCATCGGCAGAAATAATCGCCTGATCACCGCGGTAGTAATGCACCCCGATACAGCCGCTAATCGTTAAATTGCCCACCGAAGTTTTATAAGCGCGGTTGTTAATCATAGTCAGTATGCGTTCGATGGCAGAGGGTTTGTAATCCTTGGCTTTGGTATGGTGCATGATAACGCCGAAGATATTGTTGTCTAGTCTGGAGATAACGTCGGTTGGCCGCACCGCACGGCGTAAACGCCGGTGTTGGCTGATGAGAATTTCGTCGGTAATGGTGTCACCGTGAGTGCTGCTAATGTTGTCCAGTTCGCGCAATTCCACTATTGCCAGGCATACGCCACCGCGCCGGGTCGATGCTTCCAATAAGTGGGCACGTAGATTTTTCATTAAGAACTGCTGGTTGCCCGCACCGGTGAGTTCGTCTACCAGTGCCATTTTTTCCAGATTTTGAATGGTTTTTTCTAGTTGACGTGAGGTTTCCAGCAAATCGTTCTGCAACGCAGCAATGCGGGCAGCTGCATTGACGCGGGCCGCCAACTCCCGAGGGTTTGGCGGTTTGCATAAGTAGTCATCGACGCCGTGGTCAAAGGCTTTGACCAGATAATCGACACCGTCATGTGCGGTAAACAGAATAATAGCGGTATAGGTGCCTTTTTCTTCGTCGCGCTGGCGGATACGCTGCGTTAGTTCCAAGCCATCCATTTCCGGCATCATCCAGTCAGCCAGCACCACGTCTGCAGGTGTTTGTTCAATCATGCCTAAGGCTTCGGTAGCGCTATCTGCCATCCGTACTCCGCTATAACCCGCTTTTTTTAGCGCGGTTTTGACGACGATGCGGCTAAACTGCAAGTCATCGACGATGATGATAGATAGATCTTTACTGCTCATATTTCCTGATGCCATCCTTTGGAGGAAAGTTTAACGATACAAATGGGTTTATAAAACTATAGTTAATATTCTTTGATTTTTCTTTATTCATTGCCAGACGTTTAGTATAGACACATTGGGTTAAGTATAAAACTCAATTAGCCGTTTTCATCGCTCCAGACAGGGCCAGCGGTTTCGCTCCAGCGATTGACAATTTTACAGAACAGGCGTGCCGTCTGACTGGCATCATACAGTGCAGAATGCGCTTCGTTGCTGTCCCAGTCAAGTCCCGCCGCCTGGGCAGCACGTGATAACACGGTTTGGCCATAGGCAAGCCCCGCCAAGCTGACTGTGTCGAACATGCTAAAGGGGTGGAACGGGTTGCGTGAAATTTTGCAGCGTTCAGCCGCAGCAAAAATAAAATTGCGATCCAGTACTGTGTTGTGACCGATGATAATAGCGCGTTTGCATTTGTGCTGTTTCATCTCTTTTTGAATAAAACGAAACAGTTCACGAACCCCTGTTTCTTCATCTTTAGCAGTGGCGACACGGAACGGGTGGTGCGGGTCGATACCATTGACCTCCATTGAGGCCGGATCCATATTGGCACCTTCAAAGGGGTTGATATGGCAGTGGTATTCATTGTTGGTGGACATTATGCCGTTTTCATCAATTTTTAAAGTCACCGCACCAATTTCCAGTAAAGCGTCTTTTTTTTCGTTAAAACCACCGGTTTCAACATCGACCACCACGGGATAAAAACCGCGAAAGCGGCGGGACATTAGTTTGAGTTCGTTATCAGGCATATCAGCGGTATTGTCTAGTTTCATCAGCGGTTCGTAGTAGTGGGTTATAGTTTTATTGGGTATGCCCTATCGGAGTGGGTATACAGTTATTATTTTAGACACAGAGACCACAGAGGTCACAGAGTTATCGTTTATAAGGTTTATCTGCAACCCTGTAGTCGTCGTGTTAACTTTAAACACGCTCTGTGACCTCTGTGGTCTCTGTGTCTATTATCTTGCCCACTCAATTAGGCAAGTTTCCAGTTGATGGTCTCACCCGCTAAAAAGGGTACCAGTGTTTCTTTGCCCAATGGGTACTCATCGGGGATAGTCCAATCCTCTTTTATGAGTGTAATGTTTTTGCTGTTGCGTGGCAGACCATAAAAATCCGGGCCATTAAAACTGGCAAAGGCTTCCAGTTTATCCAGCGCATTTTGTTTTTCAAAAATAGAGGCGTATATTTCGATTGCTGCATGTGCAGAAAATATACCTGCACAGCCACAAGCACTTTCTTTTGCGTGTTTGTGATGCGGCGCACTATCAGTGCCTAAAAAGAACTTTTTGCTGCCAGAGCGGATAATTTTCAGCAGAGCCTGCTGGTGAGTGTCGCGTTTTAATACCGGTAGGCAGTAGTTGTGTGGTTGCAAACCCCCTTGAAACAATGCATTGCGGTTGAGTAGCAAGTGCTGTGGTGTGATGGTGGCAGCAATATTGTCATCAGATTGTAAAACAAAGTCAGCTGCATCTTTGGTGGTGATGTGTTCAAACACAATCTTTAGCTCAGGAAAACGCAAGCGCAGTGGCAACAATATTTTATCAATAAAGACTTTTTCTCGATCAAATACGTCAATTTTCGGGTCGGTGACCTCGCCGTGTATTAGCAGTGGTAGCCCGCACTTCTGCATTTCTTCGAGGACCGCATCGCATAAGCGAATATCGCTAACACCGGCATCCGAATTAGTAGTGGCGCCGGCAGGGTAAAGTTTCAAGCCCTTGATAAAACAGCTTTTACGTGCCGCAATAATTTCCGATACGGCTGTGTTATCGGTCAGATACAGGGTCATTAATGGCTCGAAATCAGTGCCATCAACGGCGGCCAGGATTCGATCAAGATATTCGACAGCCTGTACCACAGTCGTCACCGGTGGGCTGAGATTCGGCATGATAATAGCGCGCGCAAACTGCTTTGCAGTAAATGGCGCGACGCTGGTTAAAGCCTCTCCATCGCGTAGGTGTAAATGCCAGTCATCAGGTTGAGTGATTGTTAGCGTGGTTTTTGTCATAATAGCGAACTTATTTTCAGAAACGGTATTATGCCCTAAGTTGATTATGTCTGTACTTCAAAAATTACTGTCGATCCTGTTTTTAAAATCTGCACCGCAAGACCTACCGTATTCGCCGCAGCTTGGTCTACAACTGTCTGCCTTTTATATTTTCTCCGGCTTGTTGGTGTTGCAAACAACAGTAGCGCCAAATGATATGTTTGCTGGCATATTGTTAGGGCTGTTGGTGCAGTTTATATTTACCTACACAGTGCTGGCAGCACTTAATAAAACTCCGCGATTCTTACAGACCTTTAGTGCACTGATTGGCATCTCGTTAATATTTAATTTGCTCTCATGGCCATTGTTTTCAATACTAACCAATGAATCCTCGGACGATGCGATAAAAGCTACTATGTCGTTATTGTTTCTAATGTTATTAAGCTGGGAAGTTCTGGTTAAAGCCTATATTTTCAAGCATGCTCTGGAGATGAAATTGTTTACCGCAATGGCTTTGTCGTTTTCGTTATTTTTTATATCGGTCAGCTTGTCGCAGTTATTGTTCCCGGCACAAGCAGGCGGTTAAGCGGGATAAGGTTACTATAAAGCGTTGCATAAATGCTCATTGCGAATATTTATGCAACAATTAATACGCAAGATATTTTATTAGAGGAGTTTGTTTGTTGAAGATTCATATACTGGGAATTTGTGGCACATTTATGGGCGGCGTCGCGGTGTTGGCGAAACAAGCCGGTCACGAGGTCAGTGGTTGCGATGCCAATGTCTATCCACCTATGAGTACGCAGTTGCAGCAGCAGGGCATAGTTTTGTGTGAAGGCTTTTTGGTAGAGGATATTCCTGATGACGTTGATGAGGTGGTTATCGGCAACGCAATGTCACGTGGCAATGCAGTGGTTGAATATGTACTAAATAACAATATAAAGTACAGTTCTGGACCAGAATGGCTGGCAAAAAATGTACTGGATCAGCGTTGGGTACTGGCTGTTTCCGGTACTCATGGCAAGACTACAACCTCCAGTATGCTGGCTTGGATATTGCAATATGCCGGTTTGAATCCGGGTTTTTTAATTGGTGGCATCCCGGCAAATTTTGCTTTGTCAGCACGTATCGGCGACGCGCCTTTTTTTGTGGTCGAAGCGGATGAGTATGACACGGCGTTTTTTGATAAACGTTCTAAATTTGTTCACTACCGACCAAGAACTGCAGTATTAAATAATCTTGAATTTGACCATGCCGATATTTTTGAAGACCTCGCGGCAATCAAAAAACAGTTCCACCATTTTGTACGCACTATTCCAGGCGACGGTTTAATTGTGCAAAATGGCGATGATGAAAATGTTAGCAGTGTGTTAGCCATGGGCTGCTGGTCGCAAACTGCGGCAATTCATAAGGCGCATAGTGACAAGCATCAGCAAGCTGACTGGTCAATTGCCGGAGCCAGTAGCGACGGCAAATATTTTGAAGTGCAGCAGGGCGGTAAAACGCTTGCCAAGGTCAGTTGGGACATGCATGGCTCTATTAATAGAATGAACGCTTTGGCGGCCATCGTCGCAGCGCAGCATGCAGGGGTGCCGGTAGCGCTTTCCTGTGAAGCGTTAAAAGAATTTAAAGGCATAAAACGGCGTCTGGAAGTTCGCGGTGTGGTTAATAATATTACAGTGTATGATGATTTTGCCCACCATCCTACCGCTATCGAGGAAACACTGACAGCGATGCAAGAAGTACAGGGTAATGGCAAAGTTTTTGCAGTACTGGAACCGCGTTCTAACACTATGCGCATGGGCGTTCATCAAGACAGTTTAAGTGCTGCGTGGCAGCAGGCGAGTGAAATATGCCTGTATCAGCCATCGGGGTTAGAGTGGGATCTCGATGAAATGGCAGCGCAATCGCAAACCTTGGCAACGGTATTCTCAAATGTTGATAAAATAATTGAATATCTATTATCAAAAGCAAAGGCAGGCGATCATATTTTGATTATGAGCAATGGTGGTTTTGAAGGCATTCACGAACGTCTACTTGCTGGGCTTACAGGCGCAATAAAAAATGAAAAATGAACACAGAAAAATTATTTCTTTAGCAATTACCGGAGCCTCTGGTGTGCAGTATGGTTTTCGTTTGCTGGAAGTTTTGTTGCAAAAAAATAATACGGTGTACCTGATGGTGAGCAAAGCAGCACAGGTAGTTATTGGCATGGAAACCGATATAAAATTACCGGGCCGATGTAAAGACATGCAGCAGTTTCTTTGTAAAAAATATAAATGTGAAAAGAGCCTGCTACATGTTTTTGGTGAAGATGAATGGACCGCGCCAACTGCCAGTGGTGGTGGCTTAGTCGATGCTATGGTGGTGTGCCCTTGTTCTATGGGTGCGTTGTCGGCCATTGCTACGGGTGCCAGTAATAACCTCATTGAGCGTTCAGCCGATGTTATGATGAAGGAACGCCGCAAGTTAATTTTAGTGCCACGCGAAACACCGTATTCTGATATTCATCTGGAAAACATGTTGAAGTTGTCTCGTATGGGTGTGGTGATGCTGTGCGCCAATCCCGGTTTTTATAATAAAGCAGAAAGCATTGCTGACCTGATTGATTTTGTGGTGGCAAAAATATTGGATCAATTATCAGTGGCGCATACCTTGCAGCCACATTGGGGAGAATAAAGTAATGAATACTTTTGCATTAGTGGTGGTGATTTTAGTTTTTCTGATTCTTTTCTACGGCATTATTATCATTCATGATATTCCTTATGAAATTGCTAAAAAAAGAAATCATCCACATCAGGATGCTATCCATGTTGCTGGCTGGGTCAGTCTATTCACCTTGCATGCTATCTGGCCATTCCTTTGGATTTGGTCAATGCTGTACAAACCGGGTGTCGGCTGGGGTATACAAGAACAGCAAGCTACTGGCAGTGATCATTTACAACAGATGCAGGATCTACATCTGCGTATCGAGAAACTAGAAAAACAGTTGGGGCAACAATAATGGATGTGTTACTGGTTCTTACTTATGCCGCAGTTTGTGTCGCAATTTTTAAGATATTTAAACTGCCGCTCAATAAATGGACAGTGCCAACTGCCGTACTTGGTGGCGTTGTGATGATTGGCAGTTTGATTGTAGTGATGAATTATAATCACCCGTATTCCGAAATAAGCCGTAGCTATTTTGTGACCGTACCGATCGTGCCGCAGGTTTCAGGTCAGGTGATAGAGGTAACAGATCGCATCAATGAGATAATCGAACAGGGTGATGTTTTATTGAAACTCGACCCGATACCCTTCCAGGCAAACGTGGACGTGTTGAAAGCAGATCTACAACAGGCGGAGGTGGATTTAAAACGCGCGTCAAAGCTTGCATCAAAAAATGCAATTGCGTTACGTGATCGCGACCGTGCGCAACTTAAAGTTGATGAATTACTACCAAAACTGAAAAAAGCAAAATGGGAGCTGGACAACACAGTCGTGCGTGCACCCGCGCGCGGGTTTGTTACCCAAGTCGCTGTCAGGCCAGGTATTATGGCGGCATCACTGCCGCTTCGACCAGTGATGGTTTTTGTTCCACAGGAGGAGCGTGTTATTGTCGGTTGGTTTCGGCAGAACAGCCTGCTGCGTTTAAAGGCGGGTTACGCCGCAGAAGTTGCTTTTGACGGCATACCGGGCAAAGTGTTTAGTGCGAAAGTTGAGGAGGTATTGCCCGCGATGGCAGAAGGTCAGGTGCCGGCGAGCGGCATGTTATTTGATGGTGCCAGACCAGCAAACCGGCTGCCTGGTCGCGTAGCGGTTAAATTCATCATTGACGATGAAACGTTTGATGAATATCAGGATATATTGCCCGGTGGTTCCTTTGGTCAGGTGGCGATATACAGCGATCACATGCATCATGTCTCTATCATGCGTAAAGTTTTGCTGCGTATGTCCTCGTGGCTGAACTATTTTTTCCCATTCCATTAAAATTGTTGATCTGTAAATCTCGGCTTTCATTGTCTGAGCCACTATGACAAGGTCTAAAGATTTCTGGAAAATGAAATCGCTGCAACAGATGACGGCGGATGAATGGGAATTATTATGTGATGGTTGCGGCCTGTGTTGTCTCGTCAAGATAGAAGATGAAGATACCGCCGAGGTATTTAATACCTCGGTTAGTTGCCACCAGCTGGACATAGAAAAATGCACTTGTCGGGATTATAAAAACCGCCTGAAAAAAGTCGCTATGTGCATGCAGATAACAGTAGATAATCTTCCGCAACTACACTGGCTACCAGAAAGCTGTGCTTACAAACGATTGCATAACAACAAACCTTTACCCTTGTGGCATCCGTTAATCAGCAACGATAAAAACGCAGTGCATCAAGCCGGTATTTCGGCAAAGTGGTTTGCCGTGTCAGAAAAATTTATTCACCCTGAGCAACTGCATGAGTTTGTGATAAACGAGTTTTCGGCTAGCACAGATGAAAAATAAACCGGTAGAAAAATTACTAAAAAGCCACCAACGCCTGATACATTCTGAAATGCAAAAAGTTATTTCTCATGTGCAACGTGACACAAAAGAATGGGTATTGAATACCTTGATGATCGAAGGTTGTGAAGTGCCGTTTAAATATAAACGAAAGAAAATGTATAAAAATATAAAAGGGCAGCGGGTAAATCTGACCTACTATACGGAAACGCAGACAGTTGCAGGAATTGATATGGAAGTGATGAACGTGGTGAGGATTAAAATAGCCTGAGCAGGGGTGCAAAAATGTAATTTTATGGTGTCGTAGTGTCTCTGAGGTTTTTACGCTCCACTTCGGAGTCGGCAAGTTTTTCGGCGATTTCGAGAAATAGTTCCTGTGTTGCTATCATGGCTTCAACAACATCTGGATCAAAATGTGAGCCGCTGTTATCAATAATGTACTGCACTGCCAGTTTGTGCGGCATGGGTTCTTTGTAGTGACGACGACTTATCAGCGCATCATAAACATCGGCGACTGCCATAATCCTTCCTGCCAGTGGTATTTCAGTGGCTTTGAGTGCCAACGGATAACCTGTGCCATTCCATTTTTCATGATGACTATAAGCTATGGTGGAAGCAAGTTGTAAGAAATTATTATCGCCGAGTGTTATGGCGGATTTTAATAATGCATCTCGACCATACAGCGTGTGTTTTTTTATTTCTTCAAACTCTTCGACAGTGAGTTTCCCCGGTTTTAGTAGGATATTATCCCTGACGCCAACCTTGCCGATATCGTGCAACGGTGCAGACTTGTATAACAGCTCAATGAATTCTTCAGTGAGCTCATGTTTGTATTTATTTTTTTCACTAAGGTGTAACGCTAGCACGCGGACATAATTTTGTGTGCGGCGAATATGGTTGCCAGTTTCGTTGTCACGGTATTCGGCCAGAGAGGCAACGGTGTTAATGGTTGCTTCCTGTGTTAAGGCGATTTCATCCTGTTTTTTCTGTGTTTCAATCAGCGAGCTTTGCAGGCTATCCAGTAGGCGACCGATGCTGATGACTGTGAGAATATTGAGCAGGATAAAGTTGGCGGTTATGATAATCCATAATGTGGCATTGCCTTCTGGCATTGATGGTTTGAGATAGCCGGTGTTTTCCAGGCTGCCGATGAACACCAGAATCAGCGAGTTGAGTACAATCATGGTTATACCCTGACGGTAACTGATTAACAGTGTTGACAGGATTGGAACAAAAAATAGCCACAACACACCGGCACTTAAAATGCCGAGTTTGATTAACAGGAACGTGGCCAGAAAAAAGATCAGGTAGATCAGACTATATGCGCGAAAGTTATAGCTATGCCGTTTTGCAAAAAACAGGTAGATGACCCAGCCGTAAGCTACAGTGTCGACAAGGATGATATCGATATAGCCTGCGACGTGTGCAGCATACATGCTGGGGATATAAGCAAGACTGCCGATAATGGCGAATGCCGTTATGATGCCCTGTAACAGGTGTTCACGTGCCTGCTCGCAGTTTATGCAGTCAGTGCCCGGGTTTTTGGGTATCAGTTGTGTAAGCGTCATGTTGTAGTGTCGGCTTCTCAATAGAGACTATAAATATTTCTGTGTAACTGCCGCCGTTAAATGTAATTCGTTAAGCGTTCTTCAGATTCAATCATATACCTATTTAGTGCAGGGTTCCAATTTCTAATGGGCATGGCCCATTTTTTAGATGCTTTCTGTGTTGTCAGATAAATCACTTTTTTAGCCGAGTCATCGGTTGGAAAACATTTTCGTTTTTTGATGGCTTTACGAATAACGCTATTAAGCGATTCGATGGCGTTCGTCGTATAGATGGCTTTGCGTATATCCGTTGGGCAGTTAAACCTAGAAAAATCATCAATTCAGTTACATAACTTTTTTAACGCTTCAGTAGAACTAATGCAAGTAATGGCTCGAGCATGCGGGCATGATGATTTAAGTAAATTTAATAAAAATGATCTTGCTACCTGGCACCGTGAAATGGCTTTATTGTCCGGAATTGAATATTCGGGCTTTGTCCAACAAAGACATTGATCTAAATACCATAAAAACCCTTGAGATCTTTCAGGTAGTGCAATAAAAAACGGCCACTGAAAACAGTGACCGTTTTGTCTATCGAAGAAGCGTTTTAGGCGCTGGTTACATCTACCGCTTGTAAGCCTTTGTCACCTTCCATTACAGAAAAGATGACTGCCTGGCCTTCACCTAATGAACGGTGACCTTTGCCCTGAATTGAGCGAAAGTGAACGAATACATCTTCACCGCTTTCACGGGTAATAAAGCCAAATCCTTTGGCGGCGTTAAACCACTTAACTGTACCGCGTTCCTGATCACCGGTTACCTCGGTATTAGAACTAGTTGATGGCGATCCCGTTTTTGCTGCAAAAATACATGCAATAAGGATACTGACAAAAGAAATAGCCCAAAGCATGGTGTTTCCAGGTGCCATCAGTAGAGTAGAAATTGTACTAAAACTCAAGGTTTGAGGCTGGATACTGATGATGGTCGCGATGGTTGAGATAATAAGACTGATTAATAGTATTTTTATAAATGACATTTAAGGTACTCCGAATATATATGAAAACCGGAACGGGTGTTTGTTCCGGGGTTATCTTTGGCTCATCATAAATGTTTTGCGTGATGAGCCGTGTATTATAACTGAGCTGACAAGTATCTGGAAGTGTTAAAACGCTTTAAGTTGATGTTTTTGTTGTTATTTACAGGCTGGTGCCCTTAATTCTTAGTTTCTTTGTTTTTGGCTATGCGCGCCATAATCTCTTCGACAGTTTCCTTGGTGGCAAGCTGGATATGAAAACCGTGTTGTTTAAGGTTGTTAAGCACGGTTTTTGTGTTTTCTCTGGCAAGTTGTGTATCTGCTTTTATTTCCAGTTCCATGACAAATTCGACGATGCCCAGTGAGTTAAAAATTTCTTTAGGCACGTTGTCGAATACATCTTCTTCAGCCAGATAGATATACATATCCGGTTTTAAATTGCAGCGATAGATAAAGCACAGCATGGTTTATGACTTTCTCTGCATGGTTGAGAATACTTTAGCGGCTGCATCAATGGTCATTTGTAAGTCCTTTTGAGTGTGCGCGGCGGAAACAAACCCTGCTTCATAGGCCGATGGTGCAAGATAAACGCCTTCATTTAACATGCCGTGGAAGAAGGTTTTAAATTGTTCAACATTGCATTGCGTGGCTTGTTCAAAGCTTGTTACTTGCTGGTCACTGAAGAAAAGACCAAACATAGCGCCGACACGATTACCGGTCATATCAATGCCTGCATCTTTGGCAGCAGCTAAGATACCATTCGTTAGAAACTCAACTTTACTCGCTAGTTCACTATAGAAATCGGGCGCAGAAATTAGCGCCAGTGTTTTTAAGCCTGCGGTCATGGCGATAGGGTTTCCAGATAATGTGCCCGCCTGATAAACCGGGCCCAGTGGCGCAAGGTGTTGCATTATTTCACGCCTGCCACCAAATGCACCGACCGGCATACCGCCGCCGATGATTTTGCCGAGGGTGGTTAAGTCCGGGGTGATGCCATAGAGCGCCTGAGCACCGCCCAGAGCAACGCGAAAACCGGTCATCACTTCATCAAAAATAAGTACGATGCCATGTTTGCTGCAAGTTTCACGTACGCCTTCAAGAAATCCGGGTACGGGTGGAATGCAGTTCATATTGCCGGCAACGGGTTCGATAATAACGCAGGCGGCAGGCTCGGCCATGTCTTCAATGGCGGCATTAAAAGCGGCAAGGTCGTTATAGGGTAAGGTGATGGTGAGTTCTGCCAGTGCCGCCGGTACTCCGGGTGAACTGGGTTGGCCGAGTGTTAAGGCACCGGAACCGGCTTTAACTAATAAAGAGTCAGCATGACCGTGATAACAGCCTTCAAATTTAATTAATTTATCACGCCCGGTAAAGCCACGCGCCAGACGAATGGCGCTCATGGTTGCTTCTGTACCAGAACTTACCATGCGTACCATGTCCATTGACGGTACCAGTTCACATACCTTATCCGCCATACTGGTTTCCAGTGTGGTGGGTGCTCCGAAACTCAAACCGTTTCCAGCCGCATCGCGCACGGCGGCGATTACATCGGGGTGCGCGTGACCAAGAATCATCGGCCCCCAAGAGCCGACATAGTCAATGTATGATTTGTTGTCTTCATCATAAATGTAGGCACCCTTTGCGCGTTTGATAAAGACTGGGTCGCCGCCTACACCGGCAAAAGCGCGAACGGGAGAATTGACGCCACCGGGGATGTGGTTTTGGGCCGCTGTAAAATTTGTTGTTTGAAGGTCTAACATGGCTTTACCTGAACTGAATAATGGAAGATAGAATTGATATTGGGCGCGATTTTACCCGATTTGCAGGTGAATATCCGGTTTAGCTGGCTCTTTACTATTGCAAAATCCCCTATTGATATTCGGCGTAAATTTCGATTAAAAAATCCAAAAACACCCGAGCTTTTTCAGGCACGTGTTTTCGGTCTGGGTAAAGTGCGTAGGTATTTGACAGTGACATTTGAGAATAATCTGTTTGGTAGCCTGTCAGTAATATTTCAAGCTCATTTTTATTAGGATAATTTTTTAGCAACCAGTCAGGCAGTAATACGATACCAATATTTTTTTAGTTATTTTTCCTTTGTAGAAAAAATAAAATGAAAGGAAAAATAATCACCCAGTGCAGTTTCAATCTCTTTGACCGTGAAGTGATAGTCGCTTTGGTCGCCGTATTCCTGACATACCATTTTTATAACGTCTGTATCTTTGTCTGAGCGCAGGTATATTTCAGTATAAAAACGCAGAATAGAAGGTTGTGAAATCCAGTTTGTACCATCTTCGGTGCGTGTGATTTTGAATGTTTCGGGCTGGATGCTGCGCGGGCCAAATTTTTTAAAATCAAGGCGACAATTCACATCGTAATCGTGCCTACCATTATCTGTGGTTTCCTTGCCGTATTGAATAACAGCATGTGTCATGTCTCGCGGAATGCTTAATTTTTTATCGAGTGACAGTGTGGACCCATCTGGGATATTAAATGACAGTGCATCAGGATCAGTAGAGTGCATAGACTGGCATGATGAGATGCCAAAAACAAGCACGGCTAATACAAGCGATTTCATAAAAATCTTCCGTCAATTAACTTCGTAGATATTGATACTACCACCTAATAAATTGTGCGACAATTGGCAGATAAAATAAATGTTTTTTTATAGAGAAGTGAAGTGTGATGGTAGTGAATTCAAAAATTTTAGTGTTATTGAGTGTTTTTTTTGCTGTTTCCTGTTCCAGCTTAACGGTGGCTGAAAAAGAAACAAAACGAAATGAACTGGACGCCATGGCCTCAAAGGCAATTGCCGGCTTGGTTAAAGAAAATGCTGCATTGCAGCAGCAGATTGATGATTCACTGGGTTATGGTGTTGCTAATATGAAAGTCACCAAGGTGCCTATTGTTGGCGCGGGTGGTGGCGAAGGTGTTTTTGTGAATAATAAAACCGGCAAACGTAGTTATTTTACGGTCAGCCGTTTTGATATTGGCGGCGGCTGGGGTGTGCGTTCGTACAAGGCTTTAATGGTGATAGATTCACCCGATGTGATTGACCAAATGCGCGGTGGTATCTGGGAATTTCAGGCGGGTGCTGAAGCTTCGGCAGGTACTGCCGCGGTTGATGGTGCTGCTAGCAGATCAACGGAAGGTTATGTTGTGCATGTACTGTCTGATGGCGGTGCTTCGGTTACAGCAACCGCGCGCGTTATCCGAATAAAAGTGAATAGTGAGTTGATGAAAGAGTAACTATTTCCCACAAATATTTATTGTCCTTTTCGACGATTACAGTGTCTGCGCCATACTCGAACCCTCATGGTTTACACATTGGGGTTTATTGCTTTATTTGCGCTGCCGGCGGGTTGATAAATGGTTGCTGAAAAATTTATCAGACTTATTCATAGCGTCCCGGGCCGGTTGTTGTCATGGCGGAATTATAAATCATAGCCCAAACCAATCATTATTCTGAAGTCATCTTTTTCTGGTGTGTTGCCATTTGCATCGGCAACCGGTTTTCGAATATAGTCCCATACAGCGGTTATATCTAAATCCAGTTTGTCTGTTAGTTCGGTTTCAACGGTTAATAAGGCGTGATGGCTGTAGTTGCCGATTTGTTTATCACCGAGTACCATGCTGTATGAACCCTGCATATCAACCCTTTGGTTTAGTTCAGTCTCAAAAGTTGTGCCAAGCGTTAAGGTGAATGTGCCATCTGTCTTATCCTGCCCCGCCTCGACGCTGTCAAATTTTGTTTCCTGATAGCCTGGGCCGCCGCTAATATCCCATTCAGTTTTATTATTGTCGATCAGAGTGAAACCAGCGCCGCTGCCTATTTTTAAGCGTTGATCAATATTTTGAAAGGGGTCGCGAAAAAATTCTGAGAATAGAGGCGTTAAGAAAAAATATCGAGTAAGGTAAAAGTTGAATGTTGCATTTAAACGATGGTTGTTAATGGTCTGCGCATCTTCGACTTCGGTGAAGTTTCCCAGATAATCCAGAATCAACCTGGAATCCGTGGTGCGGCGCTGAGCATTTATTTTTGAAGTGAAGTCGGTCTGATTGGTATTACCCTGGCGAAGGTTAAGGCTGAAGGTTATTTTGCTTTTCCAGAAACTTAATTCAGTGTTCTTACCGGAGGCGATGGTGTTCAGGTCGCGTCGGCTAAACGTTTGCTCATCGTAGTCGGTTGTAACTGTAACAGTGTCGCCAATAACTTCAATGATGCCGGTTATCGGTGTGCGACCTTGACTATCAAAACGCAAGTTATAAGGTTCAACACTTTTTAAGTATTTAACGTTCTTCCATTTAATAACGAGCTCATTAAGTTCATCACTGTCAAATTCCAAACTGTCTTTTTGTAGAATGGTAATTCGTCCTCTTAGCCATTCGCCAGATTTTAACTGCAACCAGTCTGCATTAACCGAAACAGGGTAGGTCTCTGACCATTTTTTTGCGGTTTCTTTTTGCTCATCTTTTGTTGTTGTTGTGGTTTCCGCTTCATCGCTATTTGATTTAGGCGTCTCTGGCTTGATCGAGGTGTCTATGTTTTTAGGTTCATAGCTTGGCGGTTGTTGTGAATCCCTTAGAGGTGGCTGCGGTGTTGTT
>CAZYYW010000013.1:11154-18740 GCA_964651445.1 uncultured Thiotrichaceae bacterium | reverse complement strand
CCTATAGTTTTGAATATAGCTGTCGATACCTAGCTTACGACCGGTATTTTTTACTTGGGTGTCATGAGGCTGATATATGGAAAAGGACAAAATAACACACGTTTTACTCGTTGAAGACAATTCAACAGACGCATTTATCCTGGAGAACCTGTTGTCCGATATCCCGGATAGTCAGTTTGACGTGCAGCATGTTAGTGCGCTTAGTGAGGCGCAAAGTGCTTGTGAAGCGAGGGTGCCAGACATAATATTGCTCGATTTATCACTGCCTGATGCACACGGTCTTAGTACTATTCGTGAGCTTAAGGCCGTTGCAGCCGAAGCGCCTATCGTGGTGATGACGGGAGACCATGATACAGATACTACGGATATGGCTGTACAAGCGGGTGCACAAGACCTGTTACTTAAAGGTGAGTACAGCGCAACGTTTCTTGGTAAGACGATACGGTATGCCATCGAACGCAAACAGAGTGAATTAGAACTTAAGCATTTAGCGCATTTTGACCCGCTGACAGGCATTGCCAATAGAGTGCTGTTTATCGACAATATGAGCCGTGCATTATCACATGCTGATCGTCATGATGAACGTCTGGCATTGATGTTTGTTGATCTGGATGATTTTAAAAATATTAACGACACATTGGGCCATATAGCAGGTGATGATTTACTGATACAAGTGGCAGACCGACTCAACAAGATTGTGCGAGAGTGTGATACGGTTGCCAGATTAGGTGGCGATGAATTCGCCATTATTTTGGAAGATATAGGCACTATGTATAATGTTGATGTTATCGCGAAAAAAATTCTACAGAAGTTGTCTGCGCCATTCCCGCTAAATGGACAGGATATGTACATCGGAGCCAGTATCGGAATAGCCATTTCTCCGGAAGCGGGTGAGGATACTAATTCTTTATTAAAAAATGCAGATATAGCGATGTACCGCGCTAAAAGAGAGGGGAAAAATAACTATCAGGTATTTACCGAGTCGCTCGATAGTCAGGGGCTTGCCCGGATACAAATGGAAAGAGACTTGCAAGGTGCTTTGGCAGGTAATGAATTTGAATTACATTATCAACCATTGTTTGATGTTAAAACAGGCGAGATTCGCTCGGCAGAGGCACTTTTACGCTGGCGTCATCCACAACGAGAAGGCTTGATTTCGCCGGTTGAATTTATTCCAATTCTTGAGGAAACCGGTCTTATCGCTGATGTGGGCGAGTGGGTGTTGCGCACTGCATGTGAGCAATGTAAACGCTGGCATAAAGCAGGTATGAAAGATTTCTGCGTGTCGGTGAACGTTTCTCCGCGTCAATTTCAACAGGCTGAACCTGTCGAATGGATTGCTCAAGCACTGTGGCAAACAGGGCTTGATGGTCGTTATCTCAATATCGAGATTACCGAAGATATTTTATTGGATAAACCCGAACAGGCAAGAGAAAATATCAAGTATATCCGAGAAATGGGCATTGAAATTTCCATTGATGATTTCGGTACCGGCTATTCTTCGTTGAGTTACCTGATGAATTATGATCTGGATGTTTTGAAAATTGACAGAAGCTTTTTAAATACACTGGCGACAAATAAAGCAACACCCGTTATATTAAAAGCTATCATTCAAATGGCGCATGGTCTTGATTTGAAAGTTGTCGCAGAAGGTGTTGAAACCAATGAACAGTTAAAGTTTCTAGAGGAAAATGGTTGCGACATTTTACAGGGCTACTTGTTTAGTGCACCGGTTGATGCCGCTACGCTGTCTAAGCTTATTAATCAGCGTTTTCCATATAAAAAAACGAAAGTTGGCTAAGGATTAATGTTTGCGTGAATGAAGTTGTATCAGTATAAAATGAATATTGTAAAAACTACTACTATAGCAATGGTACTTTCTATTTTTGCCGGTAATGCATGGGCTGAGACAGCTTCTGGCAGAGTGGAGAACGGTACAGCGCAGACTGATTTACAACAAGTGTTTCAGCACAATGAATACATTATTGAGCAACTAGAAAAATTAGTTCGAGCTGAAAAGAGAAAGCCTTACCGTACTGGGTCGAAATTAAAAAACACGGATATCATGATGCTGTGGTTTAGAGCGAGCAGCATAAACTATCTTATGGAGAGGAAGATACATCCTGGCTCACGGTACCAACCTCAACTACCACAAAATTCAAATTTCAATACGCAGACGCTGTTACATAAGAGTCATGTAATGTTGAAAAATCTACAGTATCTGTTTGAAAAATATCCATCCGTTATTGACAGTGAATATGATCCGTATGCTGTACCGGGCTGGTTTACTCCCTCCGCTACAAAAGAAAAACTGTATCAGCAGTTTTTACACATCGAAAGTTATTTGTTTGCACTGAAAAAGGTGGTTAAGCCTAAAGGTGTTTATGACGTTGCAATGTTGACACGCGACCTTCTCTGGGATTTTTGTCCACGAAATAATGAGGTGACACAGGCGCCACTTGTAATGGGCAAACGACCAGAGGATGTTTATGCGTTATTATTTGAATACCTTGAGCAACTAGCGAGGCATACAGAATTTTCCATGCCGACTCGCGATCAGGTGAATGTTCATCCGCAAGATGTTTTTGACGTTGCCATCATTAGTTTGGTTTTTAGTAGAGCCATACAGGTGAAAAACACAGTAGTGCAGTCGAGTAATGTACAAGATATAGTGTATCAACCACCTCGATTGAAACATTCTGGCGTTATCACGCCTTCGCATGTTTATCAGGCAGTATCCTGGAATATTAAGTTGTTGGAGTGTTCGTCTAATGCAGACTGATATCCCGCTCAATAAATCGTTGGATATTTCGCGCTCTCCAGCCCCCGTAATATCCATAGAGCAAAACAACAAACCCTTTGTTTTTCCGCTGAAAACAGCGATAGCGACGCTGGTTTTGTGCCTGCTGCCATTATTGTATTACACCAGCCTTGATTTTAGTTTTGCAAGTAGGACTGCGCCATTTGATATTGGGCAGTTGGTTTACTGGGAACTGAGCCATGCACATCTTATTGATGAAATGTTTTACGCTTTGGCAGGAGGTATACAGCACGCATTGCTGGAGTGGACAGCAGTCATTCTCGCATTTTTGTGTGTCATTGTGTCGATAGCGCATTACAGCATGAGTAAGGATATAACTGCGCCTATTATTGGTATTGCCTTATTGATGAGTGGCTGTATGGATATGTTTCATACACTGGCAGCAACGAGGCTGATTGATGCGGTTGCTGAGAATAGTGATTTTATTCCGTTTACTTGGGCTGTCTCACGCACCTTTAGTGCCAGTGTTTTGATGCTGGGTGTGTTATTTGTTTTGCTTAGCAAAAAACGACGTTTTAAAGTTGAAATGTGGCAGATAGTAATGACCGGCATGCTGTTGCTCTTCATCGTGTACATATTGGCGAGTTGGATGATACTGAGTGACAATTTGCCGCAAACAGTGTTTCCTGAAGCGTTTATCAGTCGGCCATTTGATGTACTGCCTTTGCTTATATTTATTGCCTGTTTACCGCTTTACTGGCATTTAATAAAAATTAGCCCTGGTTTTTTAAGTGCCATGATGTTTATCGGCTTGTTTCCAGATGTGTTTGCGCAAGCGTATATGGCTTTCGGCTCAGAATCTTTATTTGATCATCACTTTAATGGTGCCCATGGCCTGAAAATTTTAAGTTATGGGTTGCCGTTTTTAGGATATTTACTTGATTACCGTCAGATGTATAAGGATAAGCTGCAACAAGAAGTGGAGTTAGAGGCGGTGTGCGAAGCATTAACGGAAAAAAATATCCAGATGGATCTGGCGATCGAAAAACTTCGTCACTCTAATGAGCAGCTAGAACGTTTTGCTTTTGTTTGTTCGCATGACCTTCAAGAACCGATACGCATGGTATTAAGTTTTAGTCAGTTACTGGAAAAGAGGGTGGGCGACCAGTTAGACGAAAAAAATAGAGAGTACCTTTTCTACATTACTGATGGCGCGATACGGGCAAAAGGCATGGTTTCAGATATTCTGAATTTCTGCCGTGTCGATATGAATACGGAAGTTCGTGAAACCATCGCGCTTGGGCGTATCTGTAAAAATGTTAAAAGTACTCTTGGCGTACTAATTGAAGAGCGCAATGCAGAATTTGTCTGGGATGAATCGCTTCCGGAATTAGATGTTGTGCGTTCACAGGTGTTCCAGCTCATTATGAATCTGGTGAATAATGGTCTGAAGTTTAATCGAAGTAAGACGCCAAGAGTGAGTGTCAGTGCGGTATCCGAAGGCGAGTATTGGCGTATCGAAGTAAAAGATAATGGGATCGGTATTGATCCAAAATATAATGCCAAACTATTTCAGATATTTGAGCGTTTGAATGCCCAAGCAGAATTCCCCGGCACCGGCATCGGTCTGGCTATATGTAAAAAAATTGTAGAGCAACATGGTGCAAGTATTAGTATTGAGTCTGCACCTGAGCAGGGTTGTACTTTCATAATTGACTGGCCAAAAACTCAACAGCAACGAGGGTGAAAGTGTTGCCTCTAAACTGTATATAAGTATGGGTTTATTTTCTAATGGTAAAGTTGTAGAGATTGTATTAACTAACTGTGCTTAAATGAAAATGAAATAATCATACATGAGGGTGAAGGAATGCATTCGATAGAGATTTTACTGGTGGAAGATAATCCGGGTGATGTAGTGTTAATGCAAGAGTCGTTTAGTGACGGAAAAGTTAAGAATAAACTTAATGTTGTAACCGATGGTGAAATGGCATTGGATTATGTGTATAAGCGAGGCGCTTACAAAGAAGCAGTGTCCCCTGGTATTATTTTACTGGATTTGAATTTACCAAAAGTTGACGGTCGTGAAGTGTTACAGAAAATTAAATCGGATTCTGCTTTGAGTCGAATACCCATCATTATTCTTTCCAGTTCTGAAGCGGCGAAGGATATTCAGGAAAGTTATGATTTGCATGCTAATTGTTTTATATCAAAACCAGTGCAATTAGATGATTTCATGCAAGTCATTCAGATGATTGAAATGTTCTGGGTTAATATCGTTCAATTGCCGAGTGAACCTACCACTACTTAAACGATGGTTTTATTATGGATGATGTAAGTACACCGCAGACAATTAGCCGCTCTGAAAATAGTTCGAGCGTGCAAAAACTGATTTATGGCATATCACATGATATGAGTGCGCCGTTGCGAGCCGTTGTGCAATTATCGCAGATGCTTAAAATGAAAGCAGGCGACAAGCTCAATGACAAGGAAACTTACTGGTTGCAACTGATCGAGGAAAGTGGAAGTCATGCGCAAAAAATGATAGAAGCCTTACTGATTTATTCCAAACTGACAACGCATCGTCAGCCTGATAGTTCGTTTCAATTAATACAACCGTTAGAGCAAGCAGTTTCAGCGTTAAGTAATATAACGCAGGATAAGTCTGCAACCATCAAGATCGAAGGTGACTGGCCACAATACACCGGTTGCGAAGAGCAATGGGCGCTGCTCTTTAATTGTCTTATCCATAATGCACTGTTATACCAGTCTAAAGAAACAGAAAATCATCCGCAGGTAATTATTCGTTGTGAACAATCTAAACAGCAGCTTGTTGTCAGTGTGGAAGATAATGGCATTGGTGTGCAGGAAAGTTTATGGCCAGCATTAACCACTCCGTTTAAACGCATGCAGAGTGATAAAGATTATCTGGGTCTCGGCATGGGTTTAACTTATTGCGAACGCATTGCGGAACTGCATAATGGAAATCTGCAAATCAAAAAGTCTACACTGGGTGGCTTGGCAGTTATCTATACAGAGTGCCTGCAATAACCATGCTTTTTTGAGCTGCCGTTAACGAAAGTGCTGACTTAACACTGTCGCGGAATCTTTAATATTACGAGCGCTGAATACAGCGTTAACGACGGCGGCCATGTCAGCCCCAGTATCGAAAACCTGCTGTATATTTTTATTTGAAATGCCACCAATGCAACAAATGGGTAGGCTTAGTTTTACCCTAGCTTTGGCTATTATATCCAGCCCAGCAACAACAGCGGTTGGTTTTGTTTGCGAAGGAAACATCGCACCAAAGGCAACATAACTGGCTGAATTTTTTTCAGCTTGTTGCGCTAGCGAGAGGTCGTTGTAGCAAGAGACACCGATAATGGCTTTTGCACCAAGCCTCTCTCGTGCATGAGACAGTGAAACATCATGCTGCCCGATATGGACGCCGTTTGCACCGACGGCGACAGCAAGCTCTATATCATCATTAATAATAGAAACGGCTTGGTATTGTTCGCATAGCGTGCAAAGTAGACTTGCCTGTTGCTGCCTTTTTTTTAAGTCGTTTGATTTATCGCGATACTGAATGATTCTAGCGCCACCCTGTAGTGCGGATTCGATGGCTAGTTTAAATTTTCTCTCTGCTATCAGCCGTTGGTCCGTGATTACATATAAGCCATAGAGCTTTGCTGTGTTATCTCCGGCTGAGGGTTTTACTGCCGTCACTTTTTGTCCCAGAAAAATCGATTGGGATGATACTGCCCCATGCCGATACGATTGGCGTTAACCAGCGTTTTATGGGTGTACTCCAAAGCTTTTCTTACCGCACCTAACACATCTTGCCCGAGTGCAATCTGCGCCGCGATGCTGGCTGCTAAGGTGCAGCCTGAGCCATGATATTTATGGGGCAGGCGTTCATTATGAAAACTTTCCAGCTCGCGATTATTACAAAACAGGGTGTGCACCACGTCCGGTGTTTTAGCGTGAGTGCCAGTGAGTAAAATGTATTCAACATCCGATTCCAGCAAACCCATTGCTGCTGCGGTCGGCGTATCAGAGCCAGGTGCCAGGGCATGGATTTCATGGATATTGGGTGTCAGGACTTTGGTAACGGGAACCAATAGCGTGCGCACCGCATCGACCAAGTCTTCGGTACTTAGCGGGCCGTCAGTCTCGGTGCTAAAAACCGGGTCATAAATAACAGGAATATTGGGGTAGTCGGTAATGATTGAATGGATTGCCATGGCGATTTCTGCACTGCCGACAACGCCTATCTTAATAGCGGCAATCGGCATATCTTCCAGTACCGCGCGTGCCTGTTCAATGACCAGGTCCGATGGCATCGGTGAAAAAGAAATGACATCGACCGTGTCCTGTACGGTGGCGGCGGTGATAACCGATGCTGCGATGCAGCCGTGGCTACTCAGAGTTTCAATATCGGCTTGTATGCCAGCGCCACCGGTAGGGTCAGCGCCAGAAAAACATAATACGACAGGGGGATTTGGTGTTGTCATAAATAATTACCACTGTGCTGAAATGGTTGAGTTAAAGCGGAGCGAGTGTAACGCTAAGCTATTCTAACGCAATCGATAGCGTGTACAATAGCAACATTGTTTATTGGAGGCGGTAATGTCATATAAAATTTTAACCTGCATCGTATGTGGTTATAACTATAACGAAGAACTCGGCGACGAAGAACACGGCCTGGCACCGGGAACACGCTGGGAAGATGTGCCAGATGACTGGGAATGCCCTGATTGTGGCGCAGGAAAATCTGATTTTGAAATGGTTGAGGTTTGAGTGAGTGCTTGCTCTAGCAACAAAATAT
>CAZYYW010000013.1:9235-11054 GCA_964651445.1 uncultured Thiotrichaceae bacterium | reverse complement strand
TCTGATTTTGAAATGGTTGAGGTTTGAGTGAGTGCTTGCTCTAGCAACAAAATATCAAAAAATATAGAAAAAGGCTGTCATTCGACAGCCTTTTTTATGTTGCCTCTATTAGTGTGTATTTGCGGAAAATAATACTTTTAACGTTTGCATTAGTTGTCTAAATCAGTAAAAACTTTATGATGAAACATGCCTTTGCTGAAAAACGACCCTCTGCCCTATTTTTAGATAAGGCTTCTGTATATCCGCAAGATCTGAATTTTTCCTCACTGCAAGAAGTTGCAAACTGGCAATGGTTTGATAATGCAAACCCAGGCGATATTCAGCATAGTCTTGAACATGCAGAGATTTTAGTCAGTAATAAAATCTTGCTCAGTGAGCAAGTGCTCGATTATTGCCCGCAGCTTAAATTGATATGTGTTGCCGCCACCGGAGTCAACAATGTTGATTTGGCGGCAGCAAGAAAAAAAGGCGTGACTGTCTGTAATGTTCAAGCTTATGCCACGGCTTCTGTGGTGCAGCATGTTTTTTCCATGATATTGGCGCTGAATCGAAAGTTGTTCGCCTACCAGCGTTCAGCACGTAATGGTGATTGGTCGCGCAGTGATTTTTTTTGTTATTTTGGTTCGCCCATCAGCGAGTTGGAAGGCAAGACCATCGGCATTATCGGTTACGGCGAACTCGGTCAGGCGGTGGCGAAAATTGCACAGGCGTTTGGTATGAAGTTGTTAATTGCACAGAGTCACAAGGCGTCGAGTGGCAGCGAGCGGGTAGCAGAGCAACCTCTACGTGTCGATCTAAAGACACTACTGGTAACATCAGATGTGGTGACCTTACATTGCCCATTAACCGATAACAACTATCACATGATTGCTGAGAAAGAACTGGCGTCGATGAAGCCGGAGGCTATTTTAATCAACACAGCACGGGGTGGCTTAGTGGATGAGGTCGCGTTATTACAGGCTTTGCAGCAACAGAAAATCGCGGCGGCGGCACTGGATGTGCTGGAGCAAGAACCGCCTTCTGTTAATCATCACCTATTGCAATATAGTGCAGACAATTTAATAATTACACCGCATATTGCGTGGGCGGGCAGATCCTCACGGCAAAAGCTGCTAGATGAAATTACCGAAAATATTCGGGCGTATCAGCAGGGACGAGCGCGCAATATCGTTTGAATTATTCGCCCATTACGGTAACAACAACATTGCGTTTGAAAGCACTGGTACGGTGTTCCCATAAAAATATTCCCTGCCAAAGACCAAGATCGCACTTGCCTTTATATATCGGGATGGATAACGAACTCTGCGTTAATATGGTACGAATATGCGCCGCCATATCGTCCGGGCCTTCGTGTTTGTGCTTGTAGATACTGTCATTATCTTTGACCAGTTTTGCCATATAAGCATCAAGATCACTGCGCACATTTTTGTCCGCATTTTCACAAAGAATTAAGGATGCGCTTGTATGTTGAATGAAGACATGACAAATACCGGTTTTAATGTCTGACTTTTCGACGACTTCAGAAATTTGTTTGCTGATATTGTAGGTGCCACGACCGGTGGTAGAAAAGCGTAATTTTTTTTGAGATAACATCTAAAAACCCTGTGTATTAATGGCGTTGTCGTTGTTTTTTAGGCTAGTGACAGTCTAGTTCAAATTGCTGGTTTCAGCACAAAACAGGGGTAAAAGTCTAAAGGGCACCTCTATTATTTGCTTGTGCCCTTTAGTGCAGGCAGTTTTTGAAGTTTTTCGCCATATCTTCCATGATTTCAAACCAGGCATCTTTGTCGTTTTTAGTGTTTAAACCCAGAGGGTCTAA
>CAZYYW010000013.1:0-9135 GCA_964651445.1 uncultured Thiotrichaceae bacterium | reverse complement strand
CCCAAGTCGTTTTCGATTAGTTGCTGGCTGATGTGTTGACTAATCGCAATGGCATTGTGTGCAGATAACCAGATGTGCGGGTCATAGTTATTCAGTTTGGTTGTCGATTTGAGGGAGGCTTCGCTATGGTCTGTGTTGTGGTCATGGCTGTGGCCAGGCGCGTGATGATGCTCGGCGCTGTGCGCATGGCTGTGTTTGTTGCGTTGTTCAAGCAACCTCAAACCGCTGGCCTGCATTGCTGACACCACAACGGCATCCTGCTGAGGCACAAGTTTGCTTAAATGTGATTCCATCTGCGGGCCAATCCAGACAATGATTCGTGCCTGCGCCAGCAGTCTGCGTTCGGATGGGCGCATATTGTAGTGGTGTGGCGATTGCGCCTGTTTCATCAACAATACCGGTGTTTCAATACCGTCCATTAAATGTGCAACCAGAGAATAAAGTGGTTTAATGGTCACCAGCACCGAGCCGGATTTTTCGGCATAGGCATCGTTGTTAAGCGAAAATAAAATAACAACAGCGAGAGCTTGAAATAGGGCGTAAGGCGATTTGATTGATTGGCGCATATTGTAAAGTGAAGGTATTAGGCGCTGTGCGGGTAGCAATGCGACCATTTTAGCTATTTATAATCGTTTATAATCGCCATATTACCATGTAACATTACGCCACCTCTGAATAGTTATTTGTGATTCGGTGTCTGTGGGTTTTTAAGCGTACAGAGTTAACCAGATTGACCACTACTAAAACACTATGTCCAAGCCATTAACGCAAGCTATCCATAAATCCGATAACAATGATCCGCCATTGCTGGCGGCGCATAATATCAGCTATGTAAAACGTGGCAAAACGATATTGAGCGATGTCAGTTTGCAACTGTATTGTCGGCAAATTATTACTCTTATTGGGCCAAATGGTGCCGGTAAAACCAGCTTGATAAGGATTTTATTAGGTTTAAGTGATGCTAGCAGCGGTAAGGTCACGCGACAGAAAAGTCTGCGTGTTGGCTATGTGCCACAACGTATCGACGTGCCACAGGTGATGCCTATACGTGTGCTTGATTTTTTGAATGTAACCGGACAATACAGTGTTGAACAATGCCGCTATATGCTCGATGAAGTTAGCTGTTGTTACCTGCTGTATTTTGCCATGCAGGATATTTCGGGCGGCGAAATGCAACGTGTTTTGCTGGCGCGAGCGTTACTGAAAAAGCCCCAGCTACTGGTACTGGATGAGCCCGCTTCCGGCATGGATGTTATCGGTCAACAAGCCTTGTACGAAACCATTCGTTTTATCCGCGATAAACATGATTGCGGTATTTTAATGGTGTCACATGACTTGCATCTGGTGATGGCAGCAACAGACCGCGTGATCTGTTTGAATTCACACGTTTGCTGCACTGGGCATCCTGATGATGTCAGCGAACACCCAGAATATCTAAAATTATTCGGCGATGCAATTGACGGTCTTGCTCTGTATTCTCATCACCACGATCATGAACACGATATTCGCGGCAATATTGTAGGTGCTGAGGGCGACCATAGCTGTGAGCATAATCATGACAAAAATTGATAGCCCATTACATAAATTTTTAGCCGTCGCTGGCTTTGAGAGCTTGTCGTAGTGGATGATTTTATTGTCTATGCATTGGCTGCCGGTATTGCGCTGGCGCTAGTCGTGGGGCCGCTTGGCAGCGTTGTGGTGTGGCGGCGCATGGCGTATTTTGGCGATACGCTGGCACATGCCGCTTTACTCGGTGTGGCGCTAGCAGTCGCAGCCGAGCAATTGCCGATGGTTGGGGTGGGTATTATCGGTGTATTGATTGCAATGTTACTGTTTTGGCTCGAAAAACAGCGCGACCTGTCAACCGACACATTGCTTGGCATCTTGTCGCACAGCGCTCTGGCACTGGGGCTGATAGTGCTCTCAATATTGCAAACGCAGGGTTATAACATCAACCTAATGGCTTATCTGTTTGGTGATTTGCTCGCGGTGGACCAGTCCGATCTGTTACTGATGTACGCCAGCGTGGTGATTATTTTAGTGGTGTTTAGCCAGTTACTTTCGCCATTAATTTCAATTTCAGTGAATGAGGAACTGGCGCGTGTTGACGGTGTTGCCGTAGAAAAAGTTCGTTTTATTTTTATGCTGTTATTAGCATTGGTGATCGCAGTAGCGTTAAAAGTGGTTGGCATTTTGCTGATTACCGCACTGCTTATTATCCCGGCAGCCACCGCAAGACTGTATTCAAAATCACCCAAACAAATGGTTCTGGTCTCGGTATTGCTGGCGATTATCGCCGTTGTGCTAGGGCTTGCTGCATCACTAGCCTGGGACTTTCCGACCGGCCCAGCAATTGTGGTATCGGCAGCATTGCTGTTTTTTGTCTCGCGTATTTTTGTTCGACGTTGATTCTTATCGAAGTCTGGTCTTACAACAGGTGTTCAGGGACTAAATCTTTTGGGTTTATACGCCGTAGTGCATAAAAATAATGTACCATATCAATAACAATCCTGCAGTTTAACTGCGGTAATGGCTGTAAAATCAGTCCCTTATGCCAGTCAATCTTTATGCCCGTCAACAGCCCTACCATCAGTAAACAAACAATTCAAACCGTGACTGTTCAGTCCGGGCGACCTTCTAGTCAGATTTCGATCAGTGAAGAAGCGCAGGCGGAGGTGCGGCTGGCTTATCTGTCGGCACAGCGTCAGCGTTTTAAAATGGAGATTAATCGTTTGACCTCGGGCGATATGTTGCAGATGCTCAAACAGCAACCGATGACTGTGGGCAATGCTGAAAGGCTCAGTTTTTTGATGAGTTATGTGTTCGCCTGGCATTGGTTGCAGCAGAATGTAAATACTTCGTATCAGGCAGAAGTGCTGCGTAGCTTTTGTAAGGGCTCGCAAGCATTTTTGATGGAGATGATGTTAGGCAGTGACAGTGCCGCTGATTTTATTCAGGCGTATATTCGCTATTGGCAGAAATATCAGGGGGCAGCGCAATTGCAGCAGCAAAACTTGTTGCAATTGTTACAGCAATACCCAAAAGCTGATGCTCTGGCTGAGTTGATTGAAACAGTGTGGCAGGGGCTGGGGTTATTAAGTAAAACCTTTGCGGCGGGTTATAAAGATCTAGCAAAACAGGAAAAAGACCGTTATGGCGAAATGTTGGCAGCAGAAGATCGGCAGCGTTTGACACTGGTCGATCAGCTACCTGACCTTGAACCACTGGCTTCGTTTAGCAAGCTTGGCATCATTCCGGCGATGGGTTGTCCGCAGACGTGCCGTCATTGCATGTTTATTTTTCGCCCATTAATGAAAAACACGCAAGACCCTGCACCGCTGTATCAAATGATTGATGCGCTAACCACCTCGGTACTCTTTACCGGCGGTGATTTGACGAAGCATTTGGAACACTTTTATGCGGCCATCGAAAATATGCAAAAGGTGACTACTTTTGCGATTTTGTTGAACGGTGATTTTGCCGACAGTGGTGAAATTACCCGTCGCATATTGGAAAAAATGGCGGCCGCCATACGCCGTCGTAGTGTCACCTGGCCGAAAGCAAAAGTGATGCTGCAAATCAGTTTTGATGAATTCCATCAGGAAGTCGTTGTTGGTCGAAACGGTGCGTTAAGTGAGCGTATTCCGGTTACTAAAATTGCCAATATTGTTGAAGCCGTACCAAAATTTAAAGATGAAATTCAATTGTGCTTATTACACAAACAGGGCCATCTAAATTTTTCGATGCAGCTTTTTCAAAAAGGTGTGTTTGCGCGATTGGTTAGTGAGTTGGGTCGCCGCGGTCATCAGGTGCAGGTTTTATCTTCTGCACCGTCTTCGCGATTAAAACGTAATCCTTTAAAACCAGAAACACCGGCGCAACTTATTAAAGACGCGACCTTTGTATTAACAAAATATCCGGATGTGCATTTATTACTAACCAGCACCACCATTGATGCTTATGGTCGTGCCAATATGATGGCGCTGCATGAAGCGGTGAACGAGCGCGACTTGCTAAAGCAAATGCTGGCAGGCAAGGGTGCAGGCGGCGAAACCTTTGATAAAGATTTGATGTTCTGGTTTAACGGCTGGGCGACTTTATTTTCTGCCGTGCATGTTTGTTTGGGTAATGTTTTTGAAGACGGTATGGAAACCATCCGCAAGCGCCAGCAGAAAGATCCATTGAGTAATGCGTTAAACTGTTTTGATTTACGGCTGCTGGACTATTATGCTGAATTGCGTGATGACCTTGAAACACTTATCGAAAAATCAACCAGTCCTCATCATTTGTTTCATACCATCACAGAAGATGGCGCGATGCGTTTGCATATGACAAAAAGATTGATTGCGTTCCAGCAATCTAAAGGCTGCTAGTGTGGCTTACTGCTAGGGATTCTCTGCTTAATGTTTGCATAGGTAGTTTTTTTCCCAGTTCCAAGCCGTTCGAACAATGTCTTCAAGCGTGGCAAATTCTGGTTTCCAGTTTAACTCTTTTTTAGCAAGCGTCGCATCTGCCACCAGTATTGCAGGGTCACCTGCGCGTCGTGGCTCAATGCAGACTTTAAAATCATTGCCGGAAACTTTTTTGGCGACATCAATAACCTGCTTTACAGAAAAGCCTTTGCCGTTGCCCAAGTTATAACGCGCACTCTGGTCTTTTTCAATCATCTTGAGCAGCGCTAAAGAATGTGCTTCACATAAATCGTTAATGTGAATGTAATCGCGCACGCAGGTGCCGTCATCTGTCGCGTAATCGTCACCAAAAATTTTGATGTCTTGGCGACGCCCCGATGCGGCCTGTAAAATTAACGGGATTAAATGCGTTTCAGGTACATGACGTTCACCCAGTTCGCCGTCAGGATCTGCACCGGCAGCATTAAAATAACGCAGGCAGGTTGAGCGTAAATTATAGGCTTGGTCGTAGTCGTCTAGCACCTGTTCAATCATCAGCTTGGAATGCCCATAAGGATTGATCGGTTGCTTTAGATGTTTTTCATCGATGGGGGTGTAATCGGGTTCGCCGAAAATGGCGGCAGTGGATGAAAAAATAAAATTTTTCACCTCATGGCGTAACATGGCATCGAGCAAAGTGTGGGTGTTGACCACATTGTTGTGGTAATACATAGAGGGTTTAATAACCGACTCGCCGACTTGAATAAATCCGGCAAAATGCATAACGGCATCGATATCGCCAGCCTCGAAAATGGTGTCGAGAACATTGTCGTCACCAAGATCACCTTCAACAAACTCGCCATATTTAACCGCGTCACGATAACCGTAGCTCAAGTTGTCCAACGTGACTACGCTGTTACCGGCGTTCGCTAGTTTTTTTACCATGTGGGAGCCGATATAACCGGCGCCACCTACTACAAGAATTTTCATAACGGATTCAGGTTTTAAATAACAAGAAGTGGTTTATTCTACTTTGATTATGGTGTTGCCGCCTGCTATTTGTTTGTTGAGGGTGATTTTCATGCCTTCAGCCGCGCAGTAGCTTTTATTGTTATCAAAATGTTGTTTGAAAAACCGCTCGTTTTCTATCTGGATTTCGTCCAACTGTGCGTCTGTGCGGTCAGGGTCGTGATGAAATAATATAAGGCTGCCAACATTGGCATCGATGGCGAGTTGTCTTACTTGAGAAATTAAGGAATGTCCCCAGCCGTGTTTGTGTGGCATATCCTCTTCAGTGTACTGCCCGTCATGGATTAATACGTCAACATCCATGCAGAAATCGACCCATTCATCATAGCGGGTATTGATTTTATAGGGCGGCTCCAGTTCGTTGTCAGTGATATAGGCGCAACTGGTGCCTTCATCTTCAATACGATAGGCGCTGCCACCACCGGGGTGGTTTAAGGCTTTTTTTGTGAGGTGAATATTTTTTTCATGCAGCACTGTTTCGGTGGCTTTAAAAATGCATTCGCTGTTGGAAGGCAGTTCTTCAGATTTGATTGGAAAGTTATAACCGTCCATTTGGTCGAACAGTGAGCACAGCAATTTATGCCCGCCCTCATCGCTGGTAAAAACACTTATTTGCCGGTCAGGCTGAAAGATGGGGGCAAAAAATGGGTAGCCTTGAATATGATCCCAGTGACCGTGGGACAGCAATATGTTGATGTTGCTATTGTCAGTAAGCAAGTGCCGCCCAAGAGCGCGTATGCCGGTGCCAGCATCTAAAATAAGTCGTTGGCCGTCGCTTAACTCGACCAATACGCAGGAAGTATTGCCTCCGTACTTAATGGTGGTAGGCCCAGGAGTCGGCGTAGAACCCCGTACACCATAGAAAGTTATTTGCATTTGTATCCATTTAATATTTCACATCGATAGATAACACTACAATGAAAAAGGCGAAAGAATCAAGCGGATTACAAAATTTTACGATAAAAAAACAAGTTTAATGCTAAATATTATATGCAAGGAGTCGAAGAATAATCATCGGACGGTGTCTTTAGAGGCAATAATACGAGGGTTAAAAATGCTACCTAAATTAATCTATGAAATGTTACCTTATTTGTATTTGAGTATGGCCATTGTCGGCAGTGTGATGATGCATTCCACCATTGTGTATATGGCGGCGCTTATATTTATGATGACGGGACTGTTGGTGTTGACCATGCGTTTCACGTATCGGCGTGAGATAAGACGCTTGTACAGGCGGCATCTGCAGCGGTATTGAATTGCGGGTAAATTTTTTGTACAGGGCTGTTAGTCGCCCAAGTTTATTCGCCTAGATATTGTGACCAGTCACAACTGTTATCGGCAAACACAAGAAAGAACGGATTGAGCAGGCTGTCTTTGGTGTTATATTCCAGCGGGCTCATATCGATTTTGGTGATGTAACCACCGGCCTCAATGACAATGCAATGCGCGGCAGCGGTGTCCCACTCGGATGTCAGGCCGAGGCGAGGGTAAAGATCGGCGCGTCCTTCAGCTACCAGACAGAATTTTAATGAGCTGCCCATGCTCAAAGTTTCTATATTGCCACCGTGATCGGCTGCCAGCTTTTTCATGTAAGACTGCATCATTTCTGAGCCGTGTGAACGGCTCCCTGCCACTGATAAACCGGAACCATCAAGTGTTTTCACGGTGATTTTTTTGGCATCGCCTTGGTTTTCTATTTTAAAGCAGCCGCCGTCCTGCCATGCGTAATAATCAACATCCTGTACCGGTACATTAATTACACCGATGATGCTTTTGTGCTGATGTATCAGCGCGATGTTAACGGTGAATTCGCCATTACGTTTAACAAATTCACGGGTGCCATCCAAGGGGTCAACCAGCCAGTAAGTTTGCCAGCTTGCACGCTCCTCAAAGGATAGTTTGGCGGATTCCTCGGATAAAATTGGAATGTCAGGCGTGAGGTCAGTCAATCGCTGTACAATTAAATTATGTGCTGCCATGTCAGCCGCCGTTAGCGGCGAATCGTCAGCCTTGGATTGCACATCAAAATCGGTGTTGTAAACTTGTAGTATGGCTTGACCCGCATCACGGGCAATATTGACGCATTCCAGACAAAGTTTTTTTAGATCAAGTCTTTTTAGATCAGGAGACGGGCTCATAAATTATTATTTTTTAGCTTAAATTCGGATTCGGCATTGTATAATACTTTGATGAATATAGACGCAGAAAATAATAAACCCGCTGCACAGCCCATTAGTTGGGAAGCAGTGGAAACCGTGTTGCTGGATATGGATGGCACGTTGCTAGACTTGCATTTTGACAACCATTTCTGGCTGCGCCATGTGCCGGTGTGTTATGCCGAAAAACATGGTTTGTCGGAGGCAGAGGCGCATACACAGTTAATGAGTCGTTATAGTGAAGTTCGTGGCAGGCTGGACTGGTATTGTGTGGATTTCTGGACACGTGAGCTGTCACTGGATATAAAACAGTTAAAACATGACATAGCAGAGAAAATAGCCATCCGTCCCGATGTACAGGAGTTTCTTGTATGGCTGAATAAAAATAACAAACGAGTCGTATTGGTAACCAATGCGCATCCGGTCAGTTTGAACCTGAAAATGGACAAAACCAATTTGCATGTGCATTTTGATAAAATTATTAATGCACACCAGATTGGTATGTCAAAGGAAACTCCCGGTTTTTGGCAGAAGTTACAAGCGGTCGAAGTCTACGATAAAACCCGCACCATGCTAATTGATGACAATCTGGAAGTGCTGGATAGCGCTTTTGAGTATGGCATAGAATATTGCTTGGGTATTCTGCAACCAGACAGTATGGGCGGTGCCGTTAGCAGTGACAAATATAGGGTTATTGATGGCTTTAAGAGCATCCTGCCTTGATACTTTGAAGTGTCGGGTAGTCAGCCTTCTGATTAGTATATACAACTTTGGTGCAACTTTGGTTGCAACTAGCAATTTCAAAAGCTATGCTTGGACTTATGAAAAATAAACGATTAAAAAGTTTTCTGCTAGTGGCGTTGTTTGCGTCATCTTCTACTGCTGCGACATTGTATAAAGGTGTTGATGCGCAAGGCAATATGGTTTTTTCCGACACGCCTTTTGAAAATTCTGAAAAATTTACGCCGCCTCCCATATCGGTAATGGATAAACCTAAATCCGCTGTAAAAAATGTTGCCGAAGAAAAAAAGCCGGCTGAATTTAAATACATGAGCTTCGGCATTGTTTCACCGGCAAATAATGCCACCATTCGAAATGCTGATGTGCAGGTGTCATTAAGTTTAAAACCTGGGTTGAATGCTGCCAAAGACCACAGTATTTGGGTGTTGGTCAACGACCAACCCGTGATTAAAAATTCTTACAGCCTTTCACTGTCACTTGGTGGTTTGAATCGAGGCGCACATAAACTACAAGCACAGGTACGAGACCCGTCAGGAAAAATTGTCTTGCGCACTAGAACCAATATTATTCACGTGCACCAGACTTCAGCACAATAATAGGGCTGAGTTCTGTTTCGCAGAATGATGTTAGTTACTGGGTCGTCGCTGACATTTAACTCAACGACTATGCACTGAAAGTACATAGGTTGGATTGATAGCGACTGAAAGCCGCTGTGGATTGTGTCTTTAAAGCTAATATTATCCTGTATTTTAGCCACCAGAACATGCCCTGCAATTTTTTTCGACACAGAGACCACAGAGGTCACAGAGGTCACAGAG
>CAZYYW010000012.1:30913-33747 GCA_964651445.1 uncultured Thiotrichaceae bacterium | reverse complement strand
GCTCAGGGCAGCACAATCGTCTTTGCCTTCACAGGCATGAATAACTCCCTGCTTTTCAAAGTCTTTTTACCTAAATGAAAAGCAATGACAAAGCGCATCAATTGCTTTAATTCTGTCAATTGCTGTACATTTTTCGCCAGGTTCTGAAAATCGCCTTTGGCTACCGCCTGCAAAGTGCTGCCTGAAACCTGTGGCAATCTGCCGACTGCCTGATTAGAAGCTGAATTCTGGCACAGCACTGGACCATGCTCCAGGTGATAGAGATACTGTTCATTGACGTCAATCATCGCACCGGTATCCGCTTCCTCCTGTACATTGAGACCAAAACCCAGAAGTTCGAGTAATTTTATTTCAAACTGACGCAGTGAGATTTCCAATGCTGCCTGATTTTCAAGATTGTACAGACAATGATGATACTGCTCAAAAACAGCTTCATGCACGTCATTTTTATGCAATAAATACATCAACAATTCATTAATGTACATCGCTGAGAGCAAGGCTTTGCTTTTCAGAGCAGGTGCTTTTAGATCAGCACGCTCGACAGTTTTCAGATAAGGCAAGCTGCCTCTGCCCTGCCAACTAATAAGCAGTGGTGTAAACAGCAACAAGCTACCTGCGATTTTGGATCGCGTGCCTCGACAGCCACGCGCCATCAACGCCACGCGCCCATAATCTTTTGTTAATACTTCCAGGATACTGCTGGTTTCGCGGTACGCACGTTTATGCAGAATATAGGCAACCTGGGTGTTGACGGCGCTCATATTGTATAGCGTTATTCGCTATACCCTAGGCCACGCAGCGCACGTTCATCATTCGACCAACCTTCACGCACTTTTATCCAGAGGTTTAAATACACTTTTGAGTCGGCCATTTTACTGATGTCTTGGCGAGCAGCGGTGCCGATGCTTTTCAACTTGGCACCTTTCTTACCAATGATAATGGCTTTTTGACCTGAGCTTTCAACATAAATAGTGGCATGGATGCGTACGATATCCGTGTCTTCAATGTATTTATCAATGTCCACCGTGGTGGTATAGGGTAATTCCTGACCCAGTTCACGTATCAGTTTTTCACGAATAATCTCAGACGCCAAAAATTTCATGCTTCTGTCAGTAATTTGATCGTCAGCATAAACGTGTGCATTTTCTGGTAGCAGTGGCAATATTTTCTGTTCTAAGGTTTCAATATTCATGCCGTTTAATGCGGCTACCGGAATTATTTCGGCAAAATCATAGACCGATGACAATTCATTTATCAGAGGCAACAGCTCATTTTTGCTCGCCAGTTTATCCATTTTATTAACCACCAGTAAAACCGGACAACTCACAGACTGGAGTTTTTCTATAATGGCCTGATCTTCTTCCGTCCATTTTTTTACCTGCACTACAAATAGAATAATATCGACATCATTCAGTACAGAGGTGGCAGCACGGTTCATGTATTTATTAATTGCCGTACCACGACGTTGATGAATACCGGGTGTATCGACATAAATGACTTGGATACTGTCTGTTGTTTTAACACCCAATATTTGGTGACGAGTGGTTTGTGGCTTGCGTGAAGTAATACTCAGCTTCATGCCAAGGATACTATTAAGCAAGGTTGATTTACCAACGTTAGGACGACCGATAATAGCAACATAGCCACAGTGTGGCACTGTGCTCACATCTGTCTGTACTGGTTCAGTCATTTGGCTTTACTCCCAAAACTTTTGTTAACTTGTGTAATCGCAGCTTGTGCTGCCACTTGTTCTGCTTTTCGCCGACTTTTACCATCACCATTAACTTCTATTTTCATTTTCTCGATTGTACATTTCACATGAAACACTTGTGCGTGTGCCTGTCCGCTAATTTTAGTTACCTCATAGTCTGGCAGACAAAAACGGCGCGACTGTAAAAGTTCCTGCAACTGCGTTTTAGGGTCTTTCAGGCTTTGTAAATCTATCGATAAGGCTAGCCGGCTAGAATATAAACGTACGATAAGTTTTTGACATGCATCAAAACCGCTGTCACAATAGACTGCGCCAAAAATACTTTCTACCGCATCTGCGAGGATAGATGGGCGACGAAAACCACCACTTTTCAACTCACCCGAACCCAATTGAATAACATCGCCTAAGGATAAATGACTGGCTATTTCAGCCAGTGAATCTTTGTTAACCAGTGTTGCCCGCAGTCGGCTCAAATCACCTTCTTGTACATCCGGGTATAACCTAAACAATTCGTCTGCAATCACAAAATTTAATATGCCATCACCCAGAAACTCAAGTCTTTCATTATTTTTAGCGGAATAACTTCGGTGCGTTAACGCTTCTTCTAACAAGGAAGAATCATTAAAAGAATATTCAAGTTTTTTTAACAGGGTGTCGATGGCTCTGGATTCTGCCATAGGATTACTCAAAAGATGGTTCCCATAAAAGCTAGCGCGTCTTGATTATGGCTTCATGTTTGAAGCTAACGATGAAGTCGAGTGAGCCGACCAAGGTACCGCGTGGTTCATATTCAATCAAAACGATGTTTTCATTACGGCCTTTTTTAACTTTTATATATTCAGGTTTTATAGAATAGATACTATTAATGTTTAGTCGTTTGAGCACCAGACCTTTTAATTCTCGGTGATTTGCGCGTTTTGCAGCATCATCATTTGGTAGATTTTCTATAATTTTAGCTACCGTGGAATCGGTCATGTAAACGGGGATAACATTCATCGCTATCACTACTTGCGATAATATAAAGACAAGCACCACCATCCAGCTAATCATGGTTAGTCCACGTTGTTTATACGGCGTAACTGTCATAGAATTTTTCATAATGCGATTGCCCTTTAGTGATTGC
>CAZYYW010000012.1:0-30813 GCA_964651445.1 uncultured Thiotrichaceae bacterium | reverse complement strand
GATTGCCCTTTAGTGATTGCTCATTATTGAGAGCCAGTATTGAGTCCTTACTAACCCGAAAGCTGCATTGACAATTATAGCTGCCACGATTCTATTTATCTGGGCTAGCCGGTCTGTCGGACTTATTTAATAAAATTACCAATGCGATCAAAATGCCACTCATTGCTATAATGCATCCAGATCATAAACGCTTTGCCCACTAAATTTTCCTCGGGTACTGGCCCCCATACACGGCTGTCATTGCTGTTGTCACGGTTATCGCCCATTACAAAATACGAACCTTCCGGCACAATGTACTCGCCTTGTAAGTTGTTTGGCCTAGCCGGTAGTAACAATATAGCATGCTCTGAATCGCCAAAATTTTCATTGTATTCATTAGCAAATGTTTGCCCTGGCCCCTTGTATTGACCGACAAATTCTCTTTCTACCGGCTTGCTATTGATGTAAAGCACTTTGTTGTAATAAGCAATGTGGTCACCCGGCAAACCAACAATACGTTTTATATAATCAAGATTTGGGTCACGTGGGAATCGAAATACAGCGACGTCGCCCCGCTGCGGCTCACCAACATCCATTATTTTTTTGTTTAGCACGGGTATTTTAACGCCGTAGGCAAACTTGTTCACCAATATAAAATCACCAATGTACAGTGAAGGTAACATGGAGCCGGAAGGAATTCGAAACGGTTCAACGACAAAACCACGCAATAAAAATACGATGAGTAAAACCGGAAAAAATGACTTTGCATACTCTACGATTACCGGTTCTTTGGCTTTTCGGCTAACTTCCACACCCTGATGAACCTGCGTCGAGTTATGAAAAACCTGATTACGTTTTTTCTCAAAAAACCATTTATCAAGCAACCAAATAGTACCGGTAATTACCACCGCTACAAATAAATAAAAAGAAAAATCTAAAATCATTGTTGGTACACTTTACTATTATTGTTAATGGTCGGGGTTAATGGTCGATGCTCAACTATCGACTTTTAATACGGCTAAAAATGCTTCCTGCGGGATTTCAACTTTGCCAAACTGCTTCATGCGTTTTTTGCCTTTCTTTTGCTTTTCCAGCAGTTTGCGCTTACGTGAAACATCACCACCGTAGCATTTAGCGGTGACATTTTTGCGTAAGGCTTTTACCGTGCTACGGGCAATAATACTGCGCCCAATCGCCGCTTGTATGGCAATATCAAACATTTGACGCGGAATAAGTTCGCGCATTTTATCAACCACTTCTCGTCCACGCCGCAGACTAGCATCGCGATGTGCAATGATGGATAAGGCATCCACACGCTCATTATTAATCAGAATATCGACCTTCACCAAATCCGCATACTGAAAGCGGTCGAATTCATAATCAAACGAGGCATAACCACGGCTGACTGATTTCAAGCGGTCGAAGAAATCCAGCACCACTTCACTTAAAGGCATTTCGTAAAGCAGTGAAACCTGCTTGCCCATATACTGCATGTTTAATTGCTTACCGCGTTTTTCAATGCATAGCGTTATCACGTTGCCAACATATTCCTGCGGCACCAAAATATTGGTTCGGATGATCGGTTCACGCAGTTCTTCAATAAAATTGACTTCCGGCAAATCGGCAGGGTTGTGTATCTCGTAGACCTCACCTTTGCTATCTAATATCTCATAAACCACGGTGGGTGCAGTGGTAATAAGATTAAGATCATATTCTCGCTCCAGCCGCTCTTGGACAATTTCCATGTGCAACATGCCAAGGAAACCAATTCGAAAACCTAAACCCAATGCCGAGGAATTTTCTGGTTCATATTGCAAGGAGGCATCGTTCAAGGTTAACTTGTCTAACGAGTCGCGAAAATCGTTGTAATCATCTGAACTCACAGGGAACATGCCAGCGAAAACACGCGGCTGAACTTCCTTAAAACCTTCCAGTACTTCAGTAGCGGGCCTGTCGGTCATGGTGATGGTATCACCCACTTTTGCGGAATCGATTTCTTTCAGGCTGGCAATGATAAAACCTACCTGACCGGCCGATAACTTGTCACGATTCTCTCGCTTAGGCGTGAACACACCGACCTTATCAACTAAATAGCTTCGCTGGCTAGACATTACGGTCATTTTTTTACGCGGCATTATCTCTCCCTGTTTAACGCGCACCAAAATAACAACACCTACATACGGATCAAACCAGGAATCGATAATCAATGCCTGCAATGGCTCATCAACACTACCTTCAGGGGCAGGGATTTCTTCCACAATTTGTTCCAGCAACTCGTGTATGCCTTCACCCGTTTTTGCGCTTACCCGTAATGCATGGCTGGCATCAATGCCGATGACTTCTTCAATTTCTTCGCAAACACGTTCTGGGTCGGCTGCCGGCAAATCAATTTTATTTAACACCGGCACCACTTCAAGGCCTTGCTCGAGGGCGGTGTAACAGTTGGCAACACTCTGTGCTTCCACGCCTTGCGACGCATCGACAATAAGCAAAGCACCTTCGCAGGCAGCCAGCGAGCGGGATACTTCATAGGAGAAGTCCACGTGACCGGGGGTATCAATAAAATTAAGTTGATAGATTTCGCCATTATCAGCCTTGTAATTCAAGGTGACACTTTGTGCCTTAATGGTAATACCACGCTCACGCTCGATGTCCATCGAGTCCAGTACCTGAGCATTCATTTCGCGTTCGCTCAAGCCTTCACATGCCTGAATCAGGCGATCCGCCAGCGTCGATTTACCGTGGTCGATATGGGCGATAATAGAAAAATTTCGAATGTTTTTCATCTGGCTACTTTATTAGAGTGTGCTTTGTTACGTTTTATCAACAATGGCTTTACGCAGTACTTCTGCATCAAGAAAATAGTGGCATAAAACTTCATCATTTAAGGTTAATACCGGAATCTTGTCAGCGTAGCGTTTTTGTAAGTCGTCATCATTATCAATGTACAAACGATTCACCGTAATGCCGTATTCGCTGACAAACGAGGCAAGCTCTTCTTCCATCGCTTCACACAGCGAACAGTTGCTACGCATATAAAGCATGAATTTCATCGGCATACCAGGCAAGGATCTCAGGTAAATAGTTTTTATACTGCTGACAAAGAACAGGGTTATAACGACACAGACAGAAAAAAACCGGCAAAAACCGGCATTTCAGGCGACGTCTACTCTGCTAATGGATTAGAGTTTACCATGTCCATCGCACCGTCTTCCTGACTTTTTGCGAAATACCGTCCTTCCATGGACATAAATGATTTTTCTCAGAACTACTGGCGCAAACTTGTGCCGGCTATCACTGCGTTGAAAATAGGATTTCGCCAACAGTGAACCTATAAGCAGCCCGGTAATACCGGCACCAGTGATGAGTAGATCACGGTAATCGACCATCGCTTCAAGTGAAAAATTTGCGAACAGGGCAAACAACAACATGCTCATAATCGGCAGAATGTACATCACCAGTGAACCCTGTAACAAGGCATCCTCGGAGATACCCACAATGACGGTATCGCCCACCACAGAATCAATACTATTTTCGGCCTGGATGCGGGTAAATTTACGCCCCACAACTTTCGCTAACACAGAAGTACCACAGCCTTTTTTAGCAGCGCAGCTACCGCAGGCAGTTTGCGTTTGTGCCTGCAATATTAGCTGATCGCCATTCACCTCTATCACTTGCGCCTGTTCTTCAATCATTGCAATTTAACCGTGGACAGCGCCATCGTTTGCACCGTTTTTGCAGGCACTTCACCCACCACCGTAACAAAATAGCCCGCAACAGGATTGCCAAATGCATTCACCGCACCTTTAGTGAAGCCCCCCTGCACATGCTTTTTTGCTCCCTGTTTTTTTTCAATAAAGACTGAAACCGATGCCAGACCGTCAGAATAAACCAGGTGCAATAAATCCGCCTGTCGATCTTTGAGCGCCACGGTATTTTCTGCTGGCGAGTATTGCCGGTAACGCAGGGTGCGTTGCGTCAGTGCAAAACCTTTTGGTAAAACATTAATCGCCCACTTTAATGGCGCACTGTGTTCCACCTCTATTTCTGCTTCATCCAGCCGCTGTTGCTGGAAATGTTGGTATTGCTGTACATCAAAACTTTGCTCGGGCGTTTGTGCCAGATATTCCAGCGTGGTAAACATCATCTGCTCCACCACTTTGTTATTTTCATCGATAAGGTCACACCGCAGCAACATGCCGGTATTTTCATCTACCCAGTAGCGAAAACCATAGCGCAGCTTATCGTTGGGAATCAGATCAAACACCAGTGCAGGATGTCGAGCAATACGGTCATTGGGTAGTTGTTGCAGCGTGTAAAAAGGCGCGAGCTTTTCGATGTTATCGGGCAACTGGAAATGCAGCGATTGATTTTCATTATCGTGGCGAATGGTCACCAGCTCACGCGCAGGAAGGATAGAAATAACCTGGTTGTTACGCCGCACAACTTTTTTTGGCTCACCATTCAACGCTTCCATGCTTTCCCAGGCACCCTCTCCATCATGTCCGTGTTTTACCTGCAGACTAGAAAGCGTATCGGCTTTTCTTAAGATGAAAATGCCTTGGTAATGGTGTTTTTTATCCGATTCAGACAGACCTTGCAGCTTGTCGAACAGCGCACCAGCAAAGCTGTTGCTGCTTGTTGCAAGGAGTAGAAGGGCAGCTAAAACAGCATTAAATAGCATTGTCGAGGAATATATGTAGAATTAGCGGGTTGAAGGATCCGGCGCAGGAGTGCTGGGAGTTTGATCGATATTTTGGCTGGCCGCGCGGTCAGCCGGTTCAAAACTAACTGCTCTGATATAAGGCATACGCCCTTGCAACGTCCCTTGATTAGCGAATTCCAAATGATGATTAATATAAGGCGTTAAATCAGATTCACTATTTTTATTGGCCCTTTGCTTGATGATGCTATCTTCTACCGCGAGTTGTACCGGTAAAATTTCATTTTTGCTTGCCATAGCCGCATTATGGGCAGGATTATGCGGAGCATTCAACGCCGCGTCCTGTTGCGTCACACTAAGCACCACAACCACCGCAACAGAAGCCGCAACTGCCATGCCCGCAGCCGGTTTGAACCATGAAGAAAAATCAAAAAAACCGGCTTTAGCGGGTAGTGCTACTGCAGCCCCCGTATGCTGCGGCGTAGAAGCTTTTGGCGCGGCATGTTGGGCAACAGAATCTTGCGTACTCTGCGCAGCGATATTTTCACCGGCAAGCGCCTCACGCACGGCATCACTAACATCAACAAAAGAGGCTTCACTCATCTCGCCACGTAAAGCATCGCCCATCATTTGATAACGCTGCGCCAGTTTCGCGTCGTCTGCTTCCGCCGAAAGCGAAAACGACATGAGCGCATCAGGATGTATATCATTATCTAAATAGGCTGAAATTTTTTCTTTACGTTTGCTCATAGAATTATATTCTCATCTGGTATCACATTAAGCGGGCATCACATTAAGCTAGTGCACGTACTCATCACCCATAAGTACTGTTTTGACATGCTTTTCTTTAATAGGTTTTCGACCGCTTTCCCATTCACAAATTCACTGCTATTGCCTATTATTTTTCAACTATTGCGCTGCCGGTACTTGCCTAAGCAAAATTACTCGACACATGATGGCTATCATCATCCAGTATCGGCGCCAACTTGCTATCTATCGCTTCACGAGCGCGGAATATGCGTGATCTAACCGTGCCTATTGGACAATCCATCACTAGCGCAATATCTTCATAACTCAGACCTTCAATTTCACGTAAAGTTATGGCTTCACGTAAATCTGATGGCAAATCACCCATTGCCTGATGAATCGTGCGCTCCAGTTCTGCGGCAAGCGCTTCACGTTCAGGGGTGGCATATTCCTTTAACCATTCACTGGCACCATAATCTTCGGCATCCTGCACATCAATACTGTTTACTGGGCTTTTTCGTGCCATTGAAACCAGATGGTTTTTCGCCGTGTTAATTGCGATACGATACAACCACGTATAAAACGCACTTTCACCGCGAAAGTTAGGCAATGCCCGATACGCTTTTATAAAGGATTCCTGTACCACATCAGGCACATCCGACTGGTTTCGCAAGAATCGGGAAACCAATTTCGATAAGCGCAACTGGTATTTCAAAACCAGTAAGTCAAAAGCTTTTTTATCACCCTGCTGCACTCGAACTACCAATGCCTGGTCTATCTCACGTTCACTCATCGTCGTTCCATATCTCTGAGCGAAATATCACCCTGCAAACTGTGACTGTTTAATTCCATTATAGTTCCCATGAGTATTTAATACCTATTCTGACAATTTTTGCCAGTGTTACCTTAAGCTTTTGAATTATGTATAATTAAGAACGAGCCGCTATAGACTCGGATGTCCAAGTTTACCTAAAGCCAAAGCGAATTAATACCGAGCCTGACAATCATGCCAACTAACCACAATCACGACATTTTGATTATAGGCGGTGGCGCAGCGGGTTTAAGCTTGGCACTGCGTATTGCAGACCATTGTAGCGTGGCAATCATCAGTAAAGGCCCTAGCAAAGATGGCAGTACTTATTTTGCACAGGGAGGTATGTCAGCCGTTTTAAGCGAGCAAGATTCCTTTCAGGCGCATGTTGACGATACACTCAAAGTGGGTGGCAACCTGTCGGACATAGAAACCATTAAATTCACTGTGCGACATGGCCCGGAAAATATTCGCTGGTTGCAGGAACTGGGTGTTCCGTTTAGTCACGATATTTTTAAATCGGGTAAACGAGAACTGCATTTGACGCGCGAAGGCGGTCACTCTCACCGCCGTGTAGTACATGCAGCCGACGCTACCGGCAAAGCCATGAGCGACACGCTGGAAAACCACGCCCTACACCATCCCAATATTACATTTTTTGAACATCACATCGCCGTTGATTTAATCACCACCGAAAAGCAGGGGCACAACAATACAGACAACACCTGCATCGGCGCTTATATATTAAATAAAAAGACTAATCACGTCGAAACTTTTCAGGCACGTTTTGTGGTGTTAGCCACCGGCGGTGCCAGCAAGGTGTATCTCTATACCAGCAACCCCGACGGCTCTACCGGAGACGGCATCGCGATGGCGTGGCGCGCGGGTTGCAGCGTCAGTAATATGGAATTCAATCAGTTTCACCCGACCTGCCTGTACCACCCTGAGGCAAAGTCTTTTCTCATCAGCGAAGCTGTACGAGGCGAAGGCGGCAGACTATTATTGCCCGATGGTAAGCAGTTTATGCACAAATTTGATGACCGCGGCGAACTGGCACCACGTGACATCGTTGCCCGTGCTATCGACCACGAAATGAAACGCCTGGGTGCTGCTTGTCTATACCTCGATATAAGTCATCGTTCGCCTGCGTTTATTGCCTCGCACTTCCCTACCATTCACCATCGCTGCCAAAAATACGGCATCGACATAACCAAAGAACCGATACCGATAGTACCAGCGGCACATTATACCTGTGGCGGAGTGAACACAGACCTAAAGGGGCGCACTGATATAAACCACCTGTACGCCATTGGTGAAACCGCACATACCGGTTTGCACGGATCCAACCGGATGGCAAGTAATTCTTTGCTTGAGTGCCTAGTGTTTGCCCAATCGGCGGCAAACGATATTCGTTCTAAAATCGAAATGCCATATAATGAGTTCAACATTTCAAACTGGGATGAAAGCCGCGTCACCGACTCAGATGAAGATGTTGTCATCTCACATAACTGGGACGAACTACGCCGATTTATGTGGGATTATGTCGGTATTGTGCGCACCAATAAACGCTTGGAACGTGCCATGCACCGTGCCAGTTTATTGCAGCAGGAAATCGACGACTATTACACTAACTTCCGCATCAGCAATGACCTCATCGAACTGCGAAATTTAACGCTGGTTGCCGAGCTAATTATTCGCAGCGCGATGAAACGAAAAGAAAGTCGAGGCCTGCATTTTTCACTGGACTATCCGGCAGCCAATACATCTTCGCCCGCAAAAAATACCGTATTAAAGCCGCATCAAAAATCGGTAAAAGAAAAAATTAAAATTATTAAATAACCCAAACATCTACCACCTGAAAGTAAATTCTATGTCACAAACCCGTTACCTGATTGAACCAGATGAGCTCGAAACATTACGCAGCCATGAAAATATAGTCATTGTTGATTTATGCAAAGCGAAACAGTATGCACAGGCACATATTCCCAATGCACATTTTGTCAATTATGGCGACATCGTCAAAATCGACAAGCCCGTGATGGGACTGCTGCCGGACGATGACTATTTTTCTGCACTATTGTCCAGTCTGGGCGTCAATAAAAAATCACTCATCGTGGCATATGATGATGAAGGTGGCGGCTGCGCGGCACGCTTTGTCTGGACCTTACATGTCTTCGGCCATGAAACCGCAGTAGTGCTCAACGGCGGCTTGCATAGCTGGGCCAATGAAGGTCATCCACTAGACAGCAACACCCCTGACAAAGTAGAAAACAGCGCTTATAGCTTAAGTAAAACGCATCATCACACGGCGACTCGTGCTTTCATTCAGACACATCTGGACGATGAAAAAGTAGTGATTCTCGACACTCGTTCTGTCGCCGAATACAACGGCGAGAAGAACTATGCCAATAAAGCAGGACACATTCCGGGCGCAGTTTTATATGAATGGACGGACATGATGAACCTGAGTAACAACTTACGGCGTCTACCGGCTGAAGAAATTCAGCAACGTCTAGACGATCTAGGCATCACCAAAGACAAAGAAGTGGTGTGTTATTGTCAGTCACATCACCGCTCAGCCTATTCGTGGCTGGTCTTAAAATCTTTGGGTTATCAAAACGTACTGGGGTATCCCGGGTCGTGGTCTGAGTGGGGCAACCATGCGGATACACCGGTGGAACTATAGTTGGCAATTATCTTAAAAAAAACTGCTCTATAATGGCAACCGCTTGAAACTATAAACGATTAGGGTCTATGCGCATAACGAGTGGGCATAAAGATATAGACACAGAGACCACAGAGAGCACAGAGCAATGAAAAATTGTAGTAAGGAGCTTTCAGAAACAGTGATAGGTTGTGTCATTGAAGTACATCGTCATTTAGGTGCTGGATTATTAGAAAACACCTACGAAAAATGTTTAGCTTATAAACTTAGGTAAAGAATGTACCCTTTATTGTGGGTCTATGCCATAACGAGTGGGCATAAAGATATAGACACAGAGACCACAGAGCGTGTTTAAAGTTAACACCACTACTACAGGGTTGCTGATAAACCTCAATAGCATCAAAATTGGTGAATCTATTAAACCTTATAAACGATAACTCTGTGTGCTCTGTGGTCTCTGTGTCTATAAAAAGTAGATGTATTGCCCACTTAAAATGACATAGACCCAACGGTTATATCGTGAGTATGTGCTCACGGTAATGTTTAAGCTCATCAATAGAATCTTTTATATCTTGCATCGCCAAGTGACTGGATTCTTTGCTGTACACCATTTTCTTTTCCGGTGCCCAGCGGTTGGTCAGTTCTTTCAGCGTGCTAACGTCAAGATTACGATAATGAAAGTAGTCTTCCAACTGTGGCATATATCGCGCCAGAAAACGTCGATCCTGACAAATGCTGTTGCCACACATCGGTGACTTGTGACCGGGCACATATTGCTTCAAAAATGCGATAGTGAGATTTTCCGCGGTTTCTTCTGAAATCGCGCTGTTTCGCACACGTTCGGTTAAACCCGATTTACCGTGCTGATTAGTACACCACTCGTCCATACCGTCCATCGCCTCATTCGCTTGATGTACCACTATCGAGGGGCCTTCATCCAGAATATTCAAATTTTTATCGGTAATGATGGTGGCAATTTCAATAATGAGATCTGAATTAGGGTCCAGTCCCGTCATTTCAAGATCGATCCAGATAAGATTTTCGTCACTCATTTTAGCCATAGTATTTTATTATCCTAAAAGACATTCGTTTAAAGCAGTTTTTTTAGAACACTATCAGTGTTATATTTGCATATTATATTGTGCAGTCTAGCAGATAGCTTGCCCTAAATATTCGATAACCGAAAGAGTTTTTAATGGATTCATTACACAGTTTCACCCTTTTATTTCTCGCCATGTTGCTGGTATCAACATTAATGCGGCTGTATTTGTCACAGCGACAGATAAACCATGTGGAAAAGCATCGTCCTACTGTGCCTGCTTCATTTGCCGATAAAATCTCACTGCAAGACCATCAAAAAGCCGCCGATTACACCACTGCAAAAGTTCGCTTTGGTCGCCTGCCTTTATTGTACGAAGTAGCCTTATTGCTTATCTGGACACTTGGCGGTGGTCTACAATGGCTGGATCAAACAATTCTGGCGATGGATTTAAGCCCGATCATCACCGGCATCGCGGTAATACTCATCTTCAGTTTTATATCCAGCTTACTCGACCTGCCGTTTTCGCTATACAGCACTTTTGTTATTGAAGAAAAATTTGGCTTTAATCGCACCACCCCTAAAACGTTTATCGTTGACATGCTTAAAGGCAGTTTATTGGGTTTGGCTATCGGTGTACCACTGTTGTTTGTTATCTTGTGGCTTATGCAGCAGACGGGAGATATGTGGTGGATTTATACCTGGATAGTCATCAGTGGTTTCAGCATATTCATGATGTGGGTTTACCCAACATGGATCGCGCCCATTTTTAATAAATTTGAACCCTTGGAAGAAGGTGAAACACTCAACCGTATCACCCAGTTATTAAAACGCTGTGGTTTTAGCAGCGATGGTATTTTTGTCATCGATGGTTCAAAACGTTCGTCGCATGGTAACGCTTATTTTTCTGGTTTTGGCCGTAACAAACGCATCGTGTTTTTTGACACATTGCTAAAAATGCTCAGCGATGACGAACTCGAAGCGGTACTGGCACATGAACTAGGACACTTCAAGAAAAAACACATCATCAAAGGCATTGCCATTTCTTTCGCCACCACCCTACTAGCATTAGCGGTACTTGCTTGGCTGATGAAAGCACCGTGGTTTTACAGCGCATTAGGTGTCGAGCAAGCTTCAACTTATATGGCGCTATTACTATTTACCATGGTGCTGCCAGTATTCACCTTTGTGTTTCAGCCGCTGTTTAGTATCTTCTCCCGTAAAAATGAATTTGAAGCCGACGCTTTTGCCGCTGAACAAACAGAGGCTAAATATCTAATTCATGCGTTGGTTGGCCTGTACCGAGAAAATGCCAGCACGCTAACACCGGACCCACTGTATTCAGCATTTTACGACTCTCATCCACCCGCGCCGGTACGAATAGCACAACTTAACGCACATGCACAAACGCTGTAAACTATAAAACTTAGTGAGGTAATTATGAAAATCAATGATATAAAAAACGCAGGAAAAAACATGCTGAATATCGCATTATTTGCACTATTGGCGATTGCTAATATCAGTTACGCTAGCGCAAGTGATGGTGAAATTGATGACCCAATGGTGCACGGCAAACAGGCACATGAAAGCCATTGTTTGAAGTGTCATACAAACTCTGTTTACACGCGGGACGATCGCTTTGTTAAAACAATCGATGCCTTAAGCAAACAGGTCACTCGCTGTAGAGACAATCTTGATGTGCCTTGGTTTGATGAAGATACTGATGCAGTTGTGCAGTTCCTCAACAAAAAATATTACCGCTTTTAAACGTGAAACGGCTTCCACTATGACCGCGACTCCACTGCACCAACAACAATGTGGCGACCCGTCGGTCGAATTGAGATTACTAACACAACAAGAGTGTGCAGATTTTATGCCCCTACTGGATTCAGCTTGGCAATTAAATATTGAAAGCCAAACCATTACCTGCCGCTACACGTTTAAAAACTACTATCAGACGATGGCATTCGTAAACGTTATCGCACAAATCGCACATCAACAAGACCATCACCCCGATCTGCAAGTCAGTTATAATGCCTGCCATGTTAGCTACAGCACACACAGTGTTAACGGTCTATCAATCAACGATTTTATCTGCGCCGCAAAAATTAATCTTGCCCAAACGCTATAAGCTCGTTTAAAGATGGCAAAACGTAAACTATCCAAACAACAGCAGCGCCGTATTGCCTCTCAGCAAAACAGCAAAATAAAAAACAACCAGCAACGCGATGCACTGCAAACAGATGAAACCAGCACACAAACAGCTCGCGTCATCAGTCACCATGGTCGCCAATTATTTGCTGAAACTGAAAACAATGAAAGAATCAAATGCAAGATACGGCAGAACCTTGGCGACATCGCTTGCGGCGATTATGTTCTGGTAGAACAGGCACACAGCGCGACCGGTGACGCACAAAATGTTATTGTCGCGATAAAAGAAAGAAGCAACCTGCTGGTAAAAACAGGTTTTGCCGGTGCCATCAAACCAGTCGCTGCCAATATCGGGCAACTGGTTGTGGTGACTTCCCTTAAACCAAAACCAAACCCTTACTTGATTGACCGCTACCTCACTGCTGCGGAAAACTTACCCGCCAAAGCCACAATCATCATCAATAAAATCGACATTATGGATGCTGGAACAAAAACAATCGTCGAGGATTTAACGGCCTTATACCAAGGCATCGGTTACCGTGTAATAAAAGCCAGTATTAAACAGAACATTGGCATGGATGAAATTTCAGATACGCTGAGCAACACCACCAGCATACTGGTAGGTTTATCTGGGGTAGGAAAATCTTCTATCGTGAAAGCCATTTTGCCAAAGGAAGAAATAAAAATCGGCGAGACCTCTAAGACAACCGGCGAAGGTAAACACACAACAACCGTGTCCGCGCTTTATCATCTAAAAGAGAATGGCATTATTATTGATTCACCTGGGGTTCGCGACTTCACTCCAAGCAATAAAAATATCGATGAAATTACGCATGGTTTTATCGATGTAAGAAAATTTAATGGCTTATGCAAATTCACCAATTGCAGTCATCACAATGAACCAGAGTGCGCCGTGAAACAGGCGGTTGCTGATGGGAAGTTAAACAATCAGCGGCTCAATAACTATCTGCGTCTTGTTCAGGAATTTTTGGAGGGTTCTTGATTATCTAGCTGCTCGAACTTGGCTGACATCGTAGGGTTGCGCCGCGTCAGCTTTTTGATTGTTACGTCCTGCGCCTTGTCATTTGCAAGACGAAGGTTCCGATCTGTTCCGAGCAATGCATAAGCCCATGCACTACCTGTAAAAAACACATATGGAGATGATGAGCAAAAATTACTGGCAGCAAACTGATTCGTTGACATATTAGGACAGTCTCTTTAATCACTACAGACCCCGCACACACATAACGTCTGCAACTTGTGTCTGAGAAGATGATTGAGACTTTGCATTACCTACAAATCTAGAAACGCCCATTTTACCATTATCAAAACGACCCGTAGCAGGCGTGTTTGACCATATGCCATCAAGACTACCCGTAAGTGGATATTGAAAAATCGGGTTCAGAGCAGGTGAATTATGCGAATCAACAACTGTCAACAACTCATTAATATTCGGCAATCTCCAATCATTTTTACTATTCAGCGACAAATTTTCACAGAAATCAATAGCATCTTCATAACCCATGTATTCTATTGCAACATCATCTTTCCACTGCAATCCAAAGTGATTGTCTGTCACAATGCCATTAGCTTTGCTGAAATCACCATTTAAGTTTGTGCTAACACCCCTTACACAGCGCACATTCATATCTCTTGTTTTAAGGATAATAACACTATTACCATGAGACATAGAAACTGCAAACGCTAAAGTATTATTGTTGGCGAAAGGTAATGAGGTCCAATGTGCTGAAACCGGCGAAATGTTATTGTTAAATTCTAAAGGATAAGAATGGCGCTCACCATTACCTTCATCTTTAGTGAAGTTTGCGATAGACTCCAGTTCTTTCTTTGATGGTAAACGCCAATCAGTTGAGCCGCCTAAATCTAAATTTAAACAGTATTGTGGCGCAGTATCAAAATCTCTTTGCACTTCTGGGATATTGTTATCTTGCCACTCTAATCCTGTAATATTATCAATAACAGTTTCCTTGGTATCATCCCTTGTATACGAAGGAATTACGCCTTTTTGATAAAAAGCATCATCCTTGATTGATCCAGTTCCCACCTTGAAACCATTACCACTATAACTAACTGTTGCTCCTGTTTTCTTAATACTCATCAATTGTGTTGATGCGGATATTGGTATTGCATTCACAACAACACTTGCCACGCCATTACCATTGGTATCTTTAGGAATAACAACAAAAAAGTATTGCGTACCATTATTTAGCCCAGCAATAATTACAGGACTGTTTTCATCAATAAGCAAAACGCCATCTTGATGAACGCTACAATTATCAGGTGCTGTAATCGTCTCGCTTGCATAACAAACATCATAAGCTATAGCACCAGGAACTAAATCCCAGCTAAGTTCAACCTGAGTATCACCAGCAACAGCCAGAACATTACCAGGTACAAATATGACAGGGTCGACCTGAACACTCACCGAAGCAATGCTGCTTAGACCTGATTCGTTCGTTACCGTTACTTCAAACTCTAACTGTAGAGAACTTAATACAGCAGGGGCATTAAATGTCTGCAGCGATAAAGTGGTATCTGGAAAATTAATTAATACACCCGTCGTGTCAGTTTGTTGCCAGCTGAAGGTTATTGCTTCACCGGATGGATCAAAACTTTGCGAAGCATTAAGTTGAACTGAATTTGATTCAGCAACAATTATATTTGAATCTACAATCAAAATAGTAGGTGGTAATAGAACAGGTTCAGGATCATTCAGTGTAATTACAATAATGCCATCATCACTCAGACTTGCATTATCGACACCTGTTATACGGAAGGTAAAGGTTTCTTCCCCCTCACTATCCGCATCAGAAAAAATGGGCACTTCGATTAATGTCGTCAATTGTCCTGGTGCAATATCGACACTACCACTGATTATCGTAAAATCCTGACCTGGCGTTGCAGTATCACTGATGGTAACCAGTGTTTCATAAAAAACCGTTATTGTTTCATCGTATATACGATTAATTTGGATGCCGATGATAACGCTACCTTCACCAATAGACGGTTCAACTACGGTTAAATCCGCACCAACATTAATAACAGGTAAAATCGGATTATCACTGCATTCGTTAAAAGCATCATTAGCACAAGGGTCCAACCCATCTATAACCTGATCCAAATCACTGTCTTCTAACCATGGCAGTGTCAGAGCATCGACTGGTTGCGCGACTTCCACCTCATTTTCAATGCCATCGGCATCAGAATCTTGTGAAACATTTAATAATGTCACGTCTGCTAACAGTGCTAGCGTAACGCCCGGCAAAGACACTAATCGTAATTGATAGTTCCGTAATTTATCTTCTGCAAGATATTGATTAAGTTTTGTCTCAGAGAAATAATCTGGACAACGATCAAAAAAAGTATTCCACGCGACACTATCTGCCTGAAGGCCAGGTAAATTTGCATCTGAAATAAAACAGACGCTTTCTGAATTACGTTGTATCTGTTGCAAAATATATGTATCCGAACTTGTACCTGTTTTTCCAGCGAAGAAAGTTGAACGTAACCAGCTTCCATTATCTGCTAACAATGAGCCTGCCTCCAGTTCACCACTAACCGCCGTTATTGCTAAGTCCAGATTATAATCAGCTTCTGAAAAACGTCGTAAGCTTTTTTCCCAGGCGTTAGCAAACTGTCTATTCCCAAAATGTGTACTAGAAGCAAACAACTGCTGTTTGGACAAACCTTGTAAGGACGATTCTTCTGTTAAGACAATTTCAATAGCATTAACCGGCAGGGTAGAATTAACATCAAGTTGTGGACTTTCAATTAATGTTAATCGTGGCAATAGATAAGCAATAAATGCTCGTCGCCATTCATCCGGAGTAGACCAGTCACCCTGTCCAATATCGTCTAGCATTGATGCGGGTGTCACATCCGTCATTCTGGGTAACCAGTACTTATACGTGCGGCTATAGCCCAAAGGTGTATCATGTTGGTCATTTTCAACAGGAACAAAACGATGGATTGCATTAATTACAACACTGTCACCTGCGGGCAATCGCAATGCAGGCAAAGTGTTTTCGAATAAGGCGACTGATGCAACATCAAAACGTAAACGTGGTTCGATATCACTGTCGTTAAGACCGGCCTGCGCAATCTCATTTTGTCGCAACATATTATCTGACTGGTACAATGGCTTGCCGTTTATGCTTGCTGCAATAAGTTTTTGCCAACGTGTATTTGAGCGAGTACCCGCAACACCATCAGCAAAGCTACTATCATTATAAAGTGTGAAAATTAAATCAGATTGTCCTGGTGCAACCGTACCTTCAGCTTCTAATACTTCACCTTGTAGATAACTATCTATACCCGTTGAAGCAAGTTTTGACACTCTCTGCCTAATCTCAAGATAATACGTTTGACCCATTTGCAAAGCAATCGCGTCAAAGCGAAAAGAAAGAGTGGTGTCCAACTGTTGATCAATTTTTACATTACGTAATGTCTGGTGGTGCAGCAATTCACCCCGTGCTGTATTTTGCCAAATATTTAATATGATATCATCCTGACTGTTAGCACTATCCGCTACCACCACCACATCTACGCCAGCGATATTATTTTGAGTAGCAACAAAACTTTGTATAACATTGCCGCCGTATGCTAATTGTTTAGCACCCTGACTCTGCTGATCTAAATTTAACACGCTTGCTGATGGCGCAACGAGAAAACCCGTATCAATCTGATATTCAACTTCATAAAGCCTGGAAATAGAAGGAAAATCTTTGAAGCGCAATCGTTGTTGTTCTGCAAACTCAGTACTAAATGCAGGTTCACAATCAGCTCTATCTTCGGATACTGTAACGGGATCTAATTGTGCCGATTCACTAATAACATCAACATCGATACTACTAATAACATCACCTGCAACAAAAGGATTAGCTCCCACAGGAACACTGCCATAAATACGCCAGGTATTCGGCGCTATCGATTCAATCGTAAAGTCATCAATTAAACCGTCTTGCCAACGATCATTTATTGGGGATGTAGAACTAGTGACTACTTCTGGAACAGTTCCGCCATTAATTGAGCCATCTTGATTAAAGTCTACCTGGATATTTTCATACGGCGCTGAGGCAAATGATCCATCCGCCCCAATTCGAAAAATAACTTTGGGTGAAGATGTTTTGAAATTGAGGTTGAAATAAAAGATATCATCGGCTACACAAAAACGTGCATCCGGTAAAGATTCACCCGTTGGCGGAATGCTTACAAAACCTTCTATTATTGGTTCTGGGTCTAACGGATTGGTACCACGTAAAATCTCATCAAAATCGGACCAGTTATCCTGGTCACTGTCTATTGGCAATTCAGCATCATCAATACACGAATCATCCCCTGCAATGGGCAGTCTAGTAACGGGATCAAGACAAAAACGTCTTATCCACGCATCCAACTCTGACCAACCGTCACCATTCAGGTCAGCATTCCAATCATCCTCAAGTGGATTGAGGCCGATATCAAGCTCTACCAGATCAGGTAAACTATCACCATCGGTATCTCGATTACGTTGATCAATTCCAACAGCAATCGTATAAGTAGCTGCTGCTGTTTCGATTATCGTACCACCTATTGTCGATAGTTCGACATCAACAATATAGTCACCATCTGTCACAAGATAAATAGTCTTTGTGTAGTAACCGTCCTGGGAATCTTTAACATTTTCAAAACTAAGTAATTCGGTTTTAAGTGCTTGCGTACCTACTTTCCATCTCAGAATGTAACTCGCCTGTTCAAGCAAAGCCACACTGACTTGAATAGTGACGGCGGTGGTTTCATTATAAGTGCCCGTTTTTGGTGAAAGCTCTAAGTTTCTAAAGCCACTTTGTCCACCACCACCGACCATAAGTGCACTATCACCAATCCCTGCAAGTGAAATGCCTGGCTGTCCTAACGACATGGGTACTGAACTATTAGGCAAATGGTTAACCAAAATTACATTATTATTGCTTAACGAAAACCCGGGGAAACTTGAGGCGTTAAATTGTTCAGTCCACTGTCCTAAATCATATCCAACTAATTGACCTGTTTTGGCATCAACTAACCAGGCATCCGCTGTCGTACCATCAAATAGCGCAGTTGCCTGAGCTGTAGATACACAGAGGTATAACAGAAATAGTTTTGTCAGAAACTGCTTATAAAAATATTTGGAAAACATTATTCGTATCCCTTAAACCAGTTCGACTGACGCCAGCGTACAGGTCGATGTGAACTATCAAAGTAAACCGCCTGATAACGAAATTCAGATAGCGAAGCTATTCCATCTAGCGTCGAAAAAAGATTTGTAGAAGACACGAATGGGTAACGATCCAGATAAAAGAAATCCACTGCAAAAATTTGCGTATTATAGAAAAATTTTATAAATGGATCATTTAGTCGCCATTTAATTATTCCAGGGTCATCCTTAGGATCGAGACCTAAGTTAACAGGCGTAATCGCATCAAAGTGTGCAAATTCTATTAACGGTGAAACCTGTACCCAATCACCCTCATTGCCACCAACAATACGACTTTGTCGATACAAGATAAAATTTAGATGAGGGACTAATACGGTTTTCATTATTGCCAAACCAGCATCTGTGCACTCAATACGATCAAATTCATTAGAGGCAGCAACAGACTCTGGAGAAGGAGGCAACTCGCCTGTGACTTGCCCTGGTAACAAATACAAACACTCTGCAATACTGCCAATGTGGCGGGCATTAGTTGACACCCGATTCGTACTTGCCAAATTATTTAGCATTAAGAAATGTTGCGAACGACGAAAATCTGAAATAAATTCACCTAATAGCGGCGCTCCTTCCACTGATTGTTCGATTGATGGCCATGGTAGGTAAGTTGGTAAGTCTTCTTCACCCGTAGACAGTCTTGTATAACAACGCTGTTTGCTCCAGGGTGAACTTAAAGACTGAACATCGCCCGAATTACGCGCAATCGCTTTTAAACTCACACAAAAACGGTCTTTAGTTGTTAGCAAGGCATCAACAGACAGAACATGTACAATATTTTCTCCTGTTGACGATGCAATAACAGAAACACTGTCTACCGTACGGCTCATCGAACCATCCGATTTATTATGATCGAGCCTGATCATGGTGATAACAGCCTGCTCATCCGACACTCTAAAAGTGATGTCTGCTTCTGCGTCGTTCACCTTAAAATTTAATATTTGAGGCGAGCCTGGTGCTTTCAAATTTTTTGTTGCAAGCGTACAGGGGAAGTGTACCGCTGTAGAAATATTATTATTTTCATCCGTCGCTATGGCATATCCGCAAAATGAACCATTACCCGGTAAATAGGTTATGCCTTCAGGCTCACAGCTACTAGCTATTCGCACTGCACTACCATCAATATTTTCAAACAATGCAACACAAGTACTACTGTTTGGCGGCCTGACTTTTACTTCAACAGTATTGTTAACTAAATCGCCTGACCGTACATCAACGTTACCAAACTGATAAGTCGGCACCAAACTGAGTCTTCCATTAGCACAAAATGAAACATCAGATGGCACTACCACCTCACAGGCAACTCCGCCAGTGGCAGGAGACATAGGATAAGACAGGGTGACGATAGTGCTTTTACTACCACAGTCTGGGTCGATACGAATGTCATTACATTGAGACAGTGTGGTAGAGCTAACATCCGATTCAATAAATGTGTACGAAACGTTATTAGTACAAGTTAGTGTTAAGGGAGCAGCTACCTCACCAAGCGGACTAAGCTTTTCATCAAAACGCCATTCAGCATTCGGTGATGATATAAGTTCACAACCGTTACGGGTTTTCCCCATTTTTTTAATTTCAACAATAGGTTCATCAGGTGGGGTTCGATTAGGAAACAGACCACGTTGTGGCGCACTAAGAAAACTCACTCGTTGATTGCTACTTGAATTACCCGCAACAGAAACAATACGATACCAGTACACTGTGTCTTTTGCTCCTGCTGGTACTTTATCTCGTAGACGCACAATATCAGGATTACCCGATAAAAATCCTGCATCGATATTGGTTAAGCTAACATCCTGCGCGAGATAATTAATCGCCCCTATAGGCTGCTGTGTGGCATCACATTGCAGACCCAATTGACGTTCATCAGAGTCTGCAACGCCGTCACCATCACTGTCTTTGAAACGACCAGCAACATCAAAATCAGTAAAGCGATAAACACGATACTCTTCTACATCAAGACGCACACTACTATGCAAATCAGTTGCGCAGTTCTGGTTGATACCAACAAACTCGAGCACACCACTTGTCTGTGCTGCTAACGCATTACAGTATTTTCGTGTTCCCTGAAACATTCTCATGTAATTAGCCAGGTTTACCTTATCCCAACTAAACAATAAAGCATCAGGCGCTGTTAACTGACTGAAAGGAGGATTTAAAACAGAACTCGTCTCATCTGCAAATACCCTTAGATTCCACGGTGCGGGTGGTCGGGTCGTTGACGGCACTGTTACAATAGTGGCCACGGTCGGTCCATAGTTACCGGTAAAATCTTTTGCTACTAGATAATAAGCACGACGATCACCGGGTTTAAGCCCTGCTCTTTTTAGCAGATCACGTGCTTCCAGCCATTTAGCGCCGTTTATCGTCGAGCCTGAATCGATAAGTAAGGATAGATTAACTTTATCTAGACCGGTCAACTGAGGAATACCCCTGCTATCGCTAGAAACCTGAGCAGCGAGTGCCGCTATATCACGTATTGGTGCCTGAATAATATCAGCGGCAAGATTTTCACTACTACGATAAAGATCGTAGCCACTAATATATAACTGAGCAGCAATACGATCAGCAACGACCGCAGGGGTTACATTTTCACCTGGCGAATTCCAGGCTAACGCTACGGTAAAATGATCTTTGGCATTTTCTGGATAATCACAACGTGCATCAGACGTAAGTATTTGTTTAAAATCACTTGCACCGGGTAATGTATTGGCGGCACCTAAATTCACCTGTGTTAAACCAACTCGAACCGTATCGTCATTGGCATTTACAGCTAACAACTCATACTCTACAGTGCCTGTTGCAGGTAATGTATCTATCCAGCCACGATAACGAGCACGAGCAATATTAAAGTCTGTACTTGAACCCAAGAATGCCCATAAGGGATTATAATTTTCACTATCAAGTGGGTTCAATAAACCATGAAGATAACTAGCGAAATTGGCTGCTGAAAAAGCATCACCATTCGCTGCAGTCAATTCATTCAAACGAGTAATTAATTCCAGTTTACGACGTTGTTGCGCTGCCCCATGATATAGAGTATTAATTTCACTGATTGACATAACAGCATTTGCTGGAAAATCGGTGCTATTAACAGCCACACCATTTCGTAACAGACGAAAGCTAACAACATCCTCAGGCAAACGCCCTTCTATCTGATCCCAGCGGAGATAAACAACCTGTTGCCCCTGCCCTGCATTAACGATAGAACCTAATGGTGCCTGACGCGCCAGAAAATATAGCTGTGTTTCTTTAGCGACAACAGCAGATGAAGCCACAATTAAAAACAAAACAAAAATAATTTTCCATTTAGTGAGATAAAAAAACATTAGAAAATAGCTCCAGGTGAAGGAACCGTAATATCCCACTCACCATTTTCAAAAATTGCATCTGTCTCTATGTCACCGGTACCACACCAGTCATCATTACGACTACGTTTAACAGTTGTCCAGGTGTTTGGTTCGCAAAAACCGACACCTGCAACGCCCCAGGCCTCGCCTCCTAATTTAAGGCCACCATCAGTATTAACTGAGCCTGATACCCTCACCTTACCTTTTATCGCAGCAATACAAAGTACTTCACCCATAGCACCACCTCCAACCAAACCACCAATTGTGGTCGGTTGACCAACAAAAATCCAAGCACCAAAATCAGCACTAACGCCTAAATTTAAAGCGCAACCACCCGAGATTAATGGAATCGTTGCCCCACCTCGTAAATAAGCACCGGTAAAACCTGAAGGCGGCATAGCCGGCAAGAACTTTTCTACATCTGGATCAAGATCACTTAACGCAGTATTACCAGGACACACACGACCGACCAGGAAGGCCACCTCTGCTTCAAGACCACTGAAACTTGCCGCTGCAGAAGCACCGATATACGTTTGCAACTTACCAAGACCCGCAGCAAATGCAGGGTCTGTAACCGTAGCATCAGTAAATGAAATAGATCCCATGATATTGATGCCACCGAAAACGCCAATAGGTATCAAAGGCGGCTCACCGTTGCCACCTTGTTGCAAGGTAAAGCCAAGATAAAGTTTTTCCAGCTCTATATCGGATTCCAAAATATTGATTGGTAATCCATAAGCCGATATTTTTACATCCAATAAACTGCTGGCATCATTAGGTGAACACGGAGTAGCCGTTTCCAGATCATCAGATAAATTTCGTGCGGACCAACTTTCTGCATCAAGTGCTGCGCGGTATGTTGTTGGATTATCATCATCACCACCACGCATCGACCATTCGGCACCAATATGCGCACGTTCAAGCTCATTACCTGCAATCGTTGCATAACCATCGATACCTGCCGCTTGCAAAGGAATTACTCGAACCCCAGCAGTCGCCGCTGATAAAGCATCATTCACCGGGCCATTGATACTTGCCAACGCACTCTGGATGACTAAATTCAACTGATCAAGATACTGCAGAACGATACCGTTAGCTGAATAAGCAATTTCAGAGAAGTGCTTATCCATTTTTCGCCGCATCAATTTAATCGGTTCGCTACGCATTACTTCAGTTACCAACATCTCACGTAATTGTTGCGGAGACATATAAGCACCAGGCAGTAAACCATCAAGTGATGCCAGCAACTTTATTTCAATACCAGTAATCACCACGTTAATTTCATTTCGAGCATCATCAAAAACGCTGTCAAGCAGTCCATTAACACCATTATCGATACTGGCAAAAACTTCATTTGCCTGAATAATATCGCCTTCCAAATGGTCACTTGCCGTCTCTAAAATTTCTACCAACTGATCAATCGGTTTAACAATTGCATCCTTAAGCTTAAGGCGTAAATCTAAAAGATCATCGATAGCTTCCGAAGCACCCACTAACGCCAGGTTCGCCGCAGCCACATCACCACGTACGCGACTCAACAATACATTCACACCATCAAGCACGTCGTTAACGTCCCCAGAACACACTGCATTACGTACTGCTAGCTCAGCAGCCTCGACAAAACTTAGCAATTCTCCAACAGCTTCACGCACTCGTCGTTTTGATGTATCCAGGCGATTTTTTTGTTCAGTATCGATCGATAGTTGTTCAGCGACAAGAAACAACGCATCACTGTTTTTAATAGTATTAGCCAGACTACGTACAGAAGCGAAACGTGCTAATACTTTATCAAGGTAACCTTTTTCCTCGGAAAATGAAGAAAAGTCACCAGTACATATAGATGCTGTAAACACAACTTTTTCCTGCATGATGCTCTCAATTTGATTCATTGCCGTTTCCACATCACCCAGTATTGGTTGCACATTCGTTATTAAGCCTTGCGCACGCATTACGGTAGCATCAAGTCTTGCATCAATGGCAAAGGCCTCTTCTTTAACCTGTTTTACTCCGGTTATGACCGTATCAATATGACTTAATGCTACTTCTTTTGATATCGCAGCATTATCTAATAAGCCAATTCCATCACGCAGTTGTTGTTCCAGGGCAAACAATTGATTATTTAATGGCTGTTTGATCTCATCTGAAATGATGGTAATTACTTGTTGTGGTCCACTTCGTACCAAAGCAAGCGCTTCACTTGCAGCCACAAAAGGATCGCCAGAAGGGCTCGTCTGCCCTGCTTCTTTAATCGCCAGTTGTAAACCTTTTTGTACGGCCTCATCCAAGCCACGACTTGCAAAACGATTAATCACATTAATCGAATCAAGAAAATCGGTGAGCGCTGGTTCAAGCAAAGGATCACTAATAATGTTTAATGATATTAAAAGATCATCCACGGCTCGGCTACTTTCTGGATCCGTTGGATCAACCTGAAAGCTTATGTTTCCTAACTTTTCAAAATCAGCACTTGCACCGAAACTAAGCTTGGTTCGATCAGGCTCAATAAAATTAATACCCGCATTAACGTCCATCACAAAAAGGTCTTTCGATAGCATTTGCCCTACAAAGCGTGACTGACGACCGCTTGCATCTGCATCATTTTGCCCCGAATCAAACTGGTAAGGCTGATAATAAACCGGCAGTGTAAAACCAAAACCTGTATTACCCCATTGGTATTGAGCATCAATGAAGACTTCATTATCGATGGTTTTCTGTAGTAACTGTTTATTCGTTTGCGCTGTAGCGGTCTGCTGAACAGCAAGCTCGCCTGCAGGTAAAACTACCGTGGGTTCAGCGACAAGATCTGCAAACTTCTGTCGATTCGCCAATCGTAGATCCGCTTCTATCCCATTCCAAAACGGCACACCCAAACGTGTATTGGTAAATTCCAGCCAGCCATAACCGACACCATCTATCTGTCCAGAAGCTAATTTCGCCCCTTGAGTTTTTATCGGGAAGCCATCACCGTCATTACTTTTATCAAAACGATAATTTGGTAACTCACCGCTAGTGTGACTCACTAAATCACCTAACGCATTCCACTGCGTTTGAAAGGCGACAGGCTTATTCAAAGCTGCAAAATACAGCTGTTGATCTAAGGCGAAAGATTGAGTTCCAGTCGCACAGGCAAGTCCATTTTCAGAACCACTAAATCCGGCTGAAAAAATATCTGTTTCTGTTTGCCAGCTATATAAACGAGGCAAACAATTTTCATCAATAATGTCATTACCATTATTATCAATAGCATCACATTGTTCAAATATTAAGTCCACGTTAGCAAGCCGCGCAGCACAGTTAATTTCAAGATTTTCAAACCAGATATCCAGACCATCTGGCCCACCAGCATCACCATTCAAAGCCAGGCGACCATCTATCCAGGTAAACGTATCTAACGTATTATCAGTAGCACGTACGGCAAAACGTGAAAGATTTATTGGATAACCATAAAATGGTACGTTTGAATTTAAACTACTTGCCGAAACATTGAACACCCCGGTCAGCCCTGCATTTCGCAGCACATATTTAACGGCAACAGATGAAGTGAGATTAAACGGATCATCAACACCATTGTTTATTGTTAAACCATTATCAAACACAGACAGATTCTGTCCATCACCCGTTTCAGGAAAACCTTGTGCATTACGATAAATTTCGGGCCCCACTGACAATCCAACTGGATGGAAATTGCCATCATTAAAAGCAAGGCTACCCATTGGATGACGAGATAAATCGGCATCTAGCGGAGTGTCATTAAGATGAGCAAGCAGGTAATCACTCACGCGTTCAACTGCAGGTATTACATACCCGGGAATGGCAAGTTTAAGATTTTGCTGTAACACCAGATCATCTGGACGAGACCAAGCAAATGTGCCATTTCCTTTTGCACCAAATACAACAATCTGATCAGCACGTTTATTGACCGCATCGCCTAGCAGAAAACCATCACCATCGAATTTTGCATTACTGGCTTCGACACGCCACATTTGCGGTGCATCCCCATCGCAACCGGGCGCAGCACAAGCTGTTGCCTGCTGCATATCGTAACTGGAAATATTTAACTGTGTTGGCTGCAACTTATTTTGCTTAATTTCCTGGGTGAAAGTTTGCCACTGAACTATGGCTTTTGGAAACGCAAGAGACAGGGTGTTCCAATCATTTGGAGCAACAGCGATTGTGCCATCCAGACCATCGGAAGTAATTATCAAACTTCCTGATTGACCTGAAACACCACTGTAAAAAATATCATTACTATATAGCCGTCCATTTTTTCGAGGGTCTTGATCGGAGTAACCCACATCCATAACATACTTCATGCCACTATAATTAATAGCGACACCAATAGATGACAAAGTCACATCTTCAATTAAAAATTCAAATGGCCAACCTTCAGCGTGTAAATAACTGGGAAAAATAGAAATAAATCCTGGAATCAGAAGATTAATACCCGCATACTGATTGACCACCCGGACGCCCATACCATCATGCAGCTTATAACCAGCTTCGTCAATTGTAATGCTGCCATCCACAACATTACCGGGAACACCCGTTGGGTCAACGGAGTCAAACTGCACACAAAGACTTCCTGTACCCGCAGGAGGCAGACTAATCGTATCAGTAATTTCAATTGCATTAGCCGTGTCTTGATACACTGCATTGATACTGTATTCTCCATGCGAACAACCGGCAGTATTTGCATCGGTAACACTAAGCACGGTACCAAATGTAATTTCACTGCTTCCAGCTGTTACTGAAGAAGGCAGTGGAACAACAGAAGGAAATGAAGCAACTTTGCTTAATTCAGGTACGCCAAAACGTGCCTCCACTTCAAGCGACCAACCATTATCATGCGCACTCTTAATAAGACTTGCGGTTTCTATACCACCAATATTAATGAATGGATTTTGAACACTGGCTAACTCTGATACTAACTGCACTGTTGTCCGTTTATAAATATATGAGCCCAATGCCGTTTCAGACTGCCGTACATCAAGTGCATTCTTAGCAATAAGATAGTAATCAACTAACCAGTCAGTACTCAGTTCAGGGCAATCAACACTATCAACGCAGTTAGCGGCAAGATCAATTTCCGACTTAACCAGTATATTCCCACCCTCAACTAAACCTAGAGATTTAGATGAATCTATCGGGCTGCAATCGCCATCGGGCAAACATATTAAAGGGACAGTAACTGACTCGATAAGCATATTTGAAACATCCTTGTTTTCAAAACCATTTGGTGCACCGTCCCGTATAGATAACTTTATCGACGGTGTTATTACGGAAAATGTTTCGTTTAATGATACAACTAAAATTGTAAACTCTTCCGTCTGTTCAGTCTCATTATCAATGACAATATCTAATTCAACATTCTTACTCGTACTACCTGGAGAAATAACGACTGTTTCTAGCATACCGATATAATCAACGCCCTGTATTGCTGAGCCTGATTCTGTTCGGATACTAATTTTGACAGGTAAGAGAGAAATCCTACCCAACTGTATTGTAAGATGAGCTTTACCAGCAGCCTCATATACCGCATTTGCAGTAACCGTAACGGTAGGTTCATCGGAAATCCAATCACAAGTGTCGACAATAATCGCGCAAACTAGAACGGGACTACCGTCAAGCAGAATATCAGGTAAAAAAGCATAACCTGCGTAATCGAGAACTCGACTATAAATATCATCAATAGCCATACCATTCAACGTTTCGCGTACGGTGATAGCACCACCGACAGTAGCCGCCGATACAGCACTATTCAGTATTTCAGAGAAGCCATCTGCGAAAAATTGGTCACCCTCAAGTACATCAACAATACCGGCTGAAAGCAGGAGCAATAAAAGATTTGGATCGGCTAAATCTGAATCAATCTGTATATTTTCATAACTAAGTTGCTCTGGTTTGGTCGATTCTGGCAGGCCAAATAAATCATTAACAAAGCTTTCTTGTTGAGCGATTATTTCCGGTACTGTTAGCGAGGAGTTTGGAATATCCTTAAGTGTTTTTTCAGCAATAACAGTGGTAAGAATATTAATGTTTGCTTCAACATCTTTATCCGTAATATTCACCAAAACTTTAAGCGGTTTGTCTAACTGAACAGGGCTACCATTAACATCATTAATAAACTCCCCCATCGCTTCCAGCAATAATGCCTGATTGACATTAGTCTCAACGGTGTAACCCTGTCCTTTGACCTCAACAGGAAAAGGCAAACCCACTATACCGCTACTGGGGTCTATCGGATAAGCGATTACATTAAGGTTCGTAAATAAACCTTTTTGAACCACACCTGTAACAATGACTTTAGCTTTATCAGAGTTATTTGACGAAGACCCGCCGCCCCCACAACCTACCAATACAGTTGTTAGAAAGACAAGAAAAACATAACTTTTAATGTGTGCTCTAATCATGATGGGTTACTTAATATTATTAACAATTATTGTCTGCATTATGAAATGGCTCAATTAACGCTTATCACGCTCATTTCTACCATAGACATTGATAATGCCGTCGATCGCTGCGCCTGTGGCAGCCGTTCCGCTAAGTGTTGCTGGGGTTTCCTCGTTATTACTGCTGCTGCCACCGCACGAAAGAAGGCTACTTATAAAGATGAACAAGAATGAGATGAAAAGTATTTTTTTATTTGCAACGTACATTTGACAATTCCTTATTTATTTATGACTCACTTTAAAGGCCTAATTAAAACCAAGCCCAAAATGACGTTATAAAATTATGCCAAAAGAGTGTAACGAACCGTGAAAGAAATACTGAAATAGTGTGAACCAAGTCTATTATTTGAACAATTTAAATCTATATCCCTCAGAATAAACGTTATTAATGCATCCTTTTGGTAACTTTTTTCTTAGTTTACTGACCTGATTTTTAACCGAATCTATCGATATATCTCGATCTATAGCGTCTAACCATAAAGTTGTTATAATTTTTTCATTACTCACCGTTTTCTCGCTATTGTTTATAAATAAGTTAAGAAGACGATTTTCTTTTTCAGAAAGGGTGATAAGTTCATCATTTATTGACAGTTGTTGCTGTTTTTTATCCCAAATGCAGGAATCTTTGAAGACCAAAAAACGGGAAGGATTCTGAATTAACTCATTGGCAATTAAGCAAAGGGTTTCTTTAAAAACTCGTGGGGATACGGGTTTAATAAGATATTTAGTAAGTTTTAATTCGGTTGCTTTCAATAACTTTTCTTTTTCAGAAAAAGCAGTAAGAAAAATAATTTTCACTGCGGAATCTTCTTGCCTAATGTGACTAGCAAGATCTAATCCATTTATTCCTGGTAGGTTAATATCTAATATAAGTACATCAGGTCTATAATAATTATATAGCTCTAACGCTTTTTCACCATTATCCGCCAGGTAAATACATTCAAAGTAGTTACTGAGGTATTGACTAATATTTTTTTGTATTTCAGGCTCATCTTCGACATATAGTAATGAATGATCTTTAAGTATTGATAACATCACATCACCTTAGTTAAGGTTATTGAAAATATTGCTCCTGAAGAAGTATTGACCACCGATAATACGCCGTCCATTTTTTGCGTAATTATAATTTTTGCAATATAAAGTCCAAGTCCCGTGCCACCAGATTGTTTTTTACTTGTAAAGTATGGATCGAATATTTTCTCTAAATGATTAGAATTTATTCCTCCGGCATTATCCTCAATCAGTATCGATACCTCATTACCCAACTGCTGAAGGGTAATATCTATTTTTTTATTGTCTATTTTTTGCAGCTTAAGTGCTTCAACTGAGTTTGACAGTATAATTATAAGCACTTGCATTAATTCTGTTTTATTACCATCAATAGTAATCTCTTCAGGATTTTTTACGTTTAAGTCAATGTCAAAAAATTGATTTTTCAGTAATACAAGCACATCCTTTACAACCGAACCCAACTCGAAGACCTCAGAATTTTGCTCAGGTTTAAACAAATGCCTAAAATCTTCAATTGTCCGAGACATATGTTCAGTTAGAGAGCCTATTTCCTCGACTTCTTTGACAAGAATCTGGCTGTCATATTTTTCACTTTTAACAGCCTCATCCATATTAAGCAAGATAGAATTAATATGCATAAGAGGTTGCCGCCATTGATGTGCAATAGAATCCAGCATCACTCCCATATCTGCCATTCGGCACTGACGCAGAAGCATTTGTTCCTGTTCGATTCTTTGCTTAGTCTCTTTTAATACACTTTCTTTGAGTTCTAAATTTAACACTTGAAATTCAAGCACATCCATTTCCACTTTCCTTAAAAAGAAGAAGAGAAATATAGAAAATATCGTAAAAAATGAGAAAAACGTGGATAACGCAAAATCAGAAAGTGACAGAGCATAATTTATATCAATGAATATTATTGAACCAATAATTAAAAAGTAAATCAGCACCCCATATTTTTTTCCCAATAACACATAAGAAATAAATAGTGCTAAAAAAAACGCAACCAGCCTAAATTCATCTTCCGGCCGGGTCAAAAGAACAAAATAAAATAACGATAATGAAGTAGCAATAAAAAAATTAACCACATAAGGATAATATGCCTTGTTTTTCCTTAATGCGTAAATAACAAATACACTTACAATCACATAGAACAGTGTTCCTTTTTCAAAAACAGGGCCAAAATCAACAACCCCAGACATTGATACCAAAGAATTCATTAATGTGAAAAAAGAGGCAAATACCATCAAAACATTTAGAAATGAAAAACGGAACAACGGCAAGCTTTCATCTTTTGAAAAATAATGACCGCTCGATAAAAAATTATTTAAACATTTCATATACAATTCTCTTTAGAGCTTAGTCAACACGATAAAATCTGGCTACACCAATGTTATTGAGAAGTAGATTCAATATTTATCTATTTATATCAGCTTTCCAATTCAGGAACAACTGTTAATGCTATGGATCGTCCACTCGCTAATAATTAATCTCTTATACTGCAGCTGCTCAAAAAAATGCACACACTTAATTAAATTACTTTTTCGCTTCTAGCTCATAAAAATCCGCTTCATCAGCATCGATGCTGATGCGGCAGAAAAACTAAATCATCCCCATTACTGTGGAAATGATTTTTAAAACGCCTATAATGACAACCTGAAATTCGCTGAGATTGCATTGTGGTCAGAGGAAGAAACCTGC
>CAZYYW010000011.1:31145-35766 GCA_964651445.1 uncultured Thiotrichaceae bacterium | reverse complement strand
ATGTTCAGTTACTGAAATCAGCGCGTCACAGTATCAGTTTAGTGCCAATGTTTAGTCAATATTACTTTGAGGTGTTGTCAACGGATAACAAGCAGTATTCATTGGCAGCAAATTGGAATTATCAGATGTTTCGACGGACAAATGTGGGTTTGAATCTTAATGCAAGAAAAATTAACTACACTGAGTCAGACTTATTTGGCCGCACTATTGAAAATACAGCATTTACTAGCTATGGCTTTACATTTAACCATCAGCAGCGCCGTTCAAATTTTTCAGGTCGCCTGGGTGCAACCAATGTCGAAAGAGAAAATGGTGAAAGCGCCACGGGGTTTTCTGGCTTTCTGAACTGGCTGGCAGATTTATCGTCACGCTCAACGTTTGAAGTTTTAGTGTCGAGCGACCTTACGGATGCCAGCAGTGTGGCCTTTAGTGATGCTGGCGGTGATGTCCAGATAACAGCAGATGTTATACGTAACAGTATAGGCAGTTTGGCTTACACAAGGAAAGACGCTTTGTTGAACACACGCATTTTCGCCAGATATCATAAGCTGACTTATAGCGACAGCCCATTAGACCGTGTTATACACGCCTTTGGCGCTAGTGTGGATTATCCGCTAACACCGTTATTGTCCACTGGGGCATCTGTGCGTTACACTCGAACACAGCATATTGATATTGCACGTTTGGATCAATTTTACACCGCTGGAACCAATTTAAAATATCGTTTTACACGTAAATGGAATGGTTTTCTTGACCTTAAATATCGTATGAAAGAAAGCAGCGTGGCATCACAAAATTATGATGAAGCCAGTGTTTTTGTTAGTCTTGTGTATGGTTTTGGCAGTGTACAAAGACCGTCGCGTACCGGCGAACTTTAGTTGAATATTTCTGCATTATTTTTTAATTATTTATAAATCGGTCAAGACTACGATAACTGATAGCCTCGGTAAGATGTGGGGTTTCAATGTTACTACTGCCTTCAATATCGGCAATGGTGCGTGCCAGTTTCAGGATTCGGTGATAGGCGCGAGCTGAAAGTTTTAATTTATCCATGGCTTTGTCCAGCAGCAATTTTTCTTTGTTTTTTAGTGCGCAAAAATTCTCTATTTCAGTAACCGTCAGCTCTGCATTAAAGCGTGGCCCGCGATTTTGTTGTTGTTGGTATGCTTTGTAAACACGTTGTCTAATTTGTGCGCTGGTTTCGCCTTTAGGTGCCGTAGTATCCAATGCTTGTTTGTCGATGCGCGGCACTTCGATATGTATATCAATGCGGTCTAGAAACGGTGCGGAGATGCGGTTGCGGTGTTTTAATTGTTGTTGTGGTGTGCAGCGGCACAGGGTTTTTCCATCACAGGTGTAACCCTGGGGGCAGGGGTTCATCGCTGCAATGAGTTGAAAGCGTGCTGGGAAATCGGCTTGTCTGGCGGCGCGAGAAATGGTGATAGTGCCAGTTTCCATGGGTTCACGCAAAACATCCAAGGTATGACGATCAAATTCGGTTAGTTCATCGAGAAATAATACGCCTTGATGTGCCAGCGAGATTTCGCCAGGACTTGGTTTAGAGCCGCCGCCAACCAGCGCCACGCCTGACGCCGTGTGGTGTGGACTGCGAAATGGCCGTTTTTTCCACTGTTTCAGGTCAAAGCCCTGATGGCTTATGGAGTTGATTGCAGCACTTTCCAGTGCTTGCTGAGTGCTCATCGGTGGCAAGATGCCGGGTAGGCGACTAGCGAGCATGGACTTTCCCGTGCCGGGCGGGCCGATCATTAATAGATTGTGGCGGCCGGCGGCGGCAATTTCTAATGCGCGTCGGCTATGATGTTGGCCACGCACGTCAGACATATCAGACACATTGTGCCAATGATCCACGCCAGGTTTAATTTTAGCAAGGGGTAGCTGAATAAGCCCTTGCAGGTGCTGGCACACGCTGAGCAGGTTTGCTGCGGCAAAGACCTCAATATTTTCTATTAGGGCAGCCTGACTTGCACTTGATTCAGGCATAATCAGTTTTTTCTTGTTCTGCTGTGCCGCCAGTGCGACGGGCAAGCTGCCCGTGACTTCTCGTAATAGTCCTGATAGCGCTAGTTCGCCATGAAACTCATATTGATTTAATACGTTTTTTTCGATTTGTCCGCTGGCAGCGAGGATACCAAGAGCGATGGGCAGATCGTAACGCCCGCCATCTTTGGGCAGGTCTGCCGGTGCTAGATTAACCGTAATCCTTCGTGCCGGAAATTCGAAATTAGAGTTTATGATGGCGGCGCGAACACGGTCTTTACTCTCCCTAACGGCGGCTTCAGGTAAGCCAACGATGGAAAATGCGGGCAGACCGTTGGATAAGTGAACTTCGACAGTGACTTCAACAGCGTTAATGCCGTTGAGGGCGCGGGTATATAAAGTGGCGAGTTGCATGATTCCCTTCCCTGGAAATTGAGTAGTATAAATTGTAGTCGTTTCAGCCGTAACAGGCAAATGGCATATTATCGGTTCAGCTTTTGTGCGAAACAGGGGGAAAAGCGGTTATTTTTCCAGTAGTTGCGCCAGTTGTTGCTCCAGCTTTTCCAATTTTTCACGGGTGCGCTGTAACACGGCCGCCTGCACATCGAATTCTTCTCGGCTGACCAAATTCATTTTTACCAACGACGTTTGCAGCAGGCTGTGGATATTGTGCTCAATATCGTCCTGCATGTGTTTTATATTGCTAGGGATCAGTGAACTGATGCGTTTGCTGAGTTGCTCAAGTGATTCATTCATTGTTGCTAAGCCTTAAAAAGTCGGTTGTGAGTCTTGCTGTATTGTAAATCAATTGTTACTTACTAACATGCACCAAAATGTTCCTGACAAGATTATGGCGCACCTTAATGGTGCGATAATGCATGAATTTCCTTGTTTAGAAAAATTTTATAATATTCAACATGTTGTTTTACCTGTCTATTTTCTTGTTGGCATAGAACCTGCTTGTTCCTAGTCAAGTTTTTTATAAAACTGTTTATTAACTTTGACTTAGGAGTCTATCTTCATGAAAAAATCGATTGTTTTAGCAACGGCTGTTGCTTCTGTTCTTGCTAGTGGTGTTGCTATGGCGGAATTGTCTGCCAACGCAGGTGTTTTCTCTAACTATATCTGGCGTGGTGTTACACAGACTGCTGACGCAGCTGCCGGCCAAGGTGGCATTGATTGGAGTCAGGACTCTGGTTTATACGCAGGTGTTTGGGCTTCTACTATCGCTGGTGGTCAGGAAGTGGATCTGTATGTTGGTTTCGCTGGCGAAGCCGGTGGCTTGGGTTATGACCTAGGTCTTGTTACTTACCAATACCCTTTATCACCTGAAATTAACTTCACAGAGCTTTATGTTTCTGGAACCATGAGCATTGTAACCGTTGGTCTTGCTTATACTGTAGATGCTGCATCGGCCAATGAAGGCGCTGCATTTGATGCCGGTGATATTTACATCTCTGGCAGCATAGATTATGCCGTTGGTAAAAGTGATGTGAGTGTTTATGTTGGTTCATACATGTACGATGCAGATGGTACCGGTCCAGGTACAGCGGGCGAAATTAATTACAACCACTTCGGTGCAAGCCTAAGCAAAGATGGTTTCACTTTTGCGTTGGATAAAAATGACATCGAAGGCGGCAATGCTGACAACGTTCGCGTTACTGTTAGTTACTCTGTTGATTTCGAGCTGTAAGACGAGCTATAACAATATATAAACCATAGTTGGTTTACGCCCACCTTCGTTAATGGGGGTGGGTCTTTCTGAGGAGTGACTATTATGAAAATGATTACAGCAATCATTAAACCTTTCAAGCTGGACGATGTGCGTGAAGCATTATCTGAAATTGGTGTGCAGGGTATTACGGTAACAGAAGTAAAAGGTTTTGGTCGTCAAAAAGGCCATACCGAGTTGTATCGTGGTGCTGAGTACGTGGTAGATTTTTTACCGAAGGTGAAAGTTGAAATTGCGGTTGACGATGACATCGCAGAAAAAGTTATTGACGCGGTTCGCAATGCAGCGAACACGGGCAAAATCGGCGATGGCAAAATTTTTGTTTCAACAGTCGAACAGGTTGTACGTATTCGTACAGGCGAAACGGGTACTGAAGCACTTTAAGCTTTAGTTCCCAACATAAATAATAAATTTAGCAATAATAAATTTGGAGGATCTCAACGTGGATCAAGTACTCGAATTACAATACGCACTAGATACGTTTTATTTTCTAGTCAGTGGTGCGTTAGTTATGTGGATGGCAGCCGGCTTCTCGATGTTAGAAGCGGGCTTAGTGCGTTCAAAAAATACCGCAGAAATTTTAACCAAGAATCTGGCGCTGTATGCCATTGCTAGTATTATGTATATGGTTTGTGGTTACGCCATCATGTACGGCGGTGGTTTTATGCTAAGCGGAATTGCACTTGACGGTGCGGCCAGTGCTGATGTGTTAACAGAAACCGTTCTGGCTGAATCCAGAGAAGCTGGCTTTGCTGGTGACGCTGTTTATTCAAACGCTTCCGACTTTTTCTTTCAGGTTGTATTTGTAGCAACGGCGATGTCGATTGTTTCAGGTGCGGTTGCTGAGCGCATGAAGTTATGGTCATTTTTAGTGTTTGCTGTAGTAATGAC
>CAZYYW010000011.1:0-31045 GCA_964651445.1 uncultured Thiotrichaceae bacterium | reverse complement strand
CGGTTGCTGAGCGCATGAAGTTATGGTCATTTTTAGTGTTTGCTGTAGTAATGACCGGTTTTATTTACCCTCTACAGGGTTTTTGGACATGGGGCGGCGGTGATGTTTTTGGTTTGTATAATCTAACTGACCTTGGTTTTACTGATTTTGCTGGATCCGGTATTGTACATATGGCGGGTGCATCGGCTGCACTAGCAGGTGTTTTACTGCTGGGTGCGCGTAAAGGTAAGTATGGTGCAGACGGTACCGTTCATCCGATTCAGGGTGCCAATCTACCGTTAGCCACCTTAGGTACATTCATTTTGTGGATGGGCTGGTTTGGTTTTAATGGTGGCTCAGTATTGAAGCTAGGCGATATCGCCAGTGCTAATACTGTTGCAATGGTATTTTTGAACACCAATGCGGCGGCTGCCGGTGGCGCGATTGCGGCATTACTAGCGGCACGTTTGCTGTTTGGTAAAGCAGATTTAACCATGTTGTTAAATGGTGCATTGGCTGGGTTGGTAGTGATAACGGCAGGTCCTGATACACCATCACCTCTAGAAGCGACACTGTTTGGTGCTCTTGGCGGTGTATTGGTTGTGTTCTCAATCGTATTCCTTGATAAGCTGAAAATCGATGATCCGGTGGGTGCTATTTCTGTCCACGGTACCTGTGGTTTCCTTGGTTTAATGTTGGTACCTTTCACCAATGATGGTGTTGAGATTTTGAGCCAGTTAGCCGGTGCAGGAACCATCTTTGTTTGGGTATTTGGTGCCAGCTTTATTGTCTGGTTTATCCTGAAAATGGTCATGGGGATACGTGTATCCGCAGAAGAAGAGTACGAAGGCGTCGATATTGGCGAGTGTGGTCTCGAAGCCTACCCAGAATTTACTAGTAAGTAATAGACTCCTGCTAGTATTGTGGTTGGTCGGACACTTCGGTGTTCGGCCTTTTTTTTGCCTGATGACTTTTGCTCTGGTGGCATCAGGATAGACTTTCTAAGGGGTCAGAGACAATCTTGTCTCTGACCCCGCTTTGGTTGCTGCCGCCTGTTCGGTTAATGACCATTTTTGGTGCAAACGAAGCCTGACTTGTGGTAAAAAGGTTGCGGGTCTATTCGTAAACAAAAAAATACCACAGTAATGGGAGTCGAAATGAAATTAGTCAAAGCAATTATTAAGCCGTTTAAACTTGATGATGTCCGTGAAGCACTATCGGAGATAGGTGTCATGGGCATCACGGTGTCCGAAGTCAAAGGTTTCGGTCGTCAGAAGGGTCATACAGAACTATATCGTGGCGCTGAATATGTCGTCGATTTTTTACCGAAAGTAAAAGTTGAAACGGCCATTGATGACGACCAGGTGGAGAAAGTTATTGAGGCTATTAGTAAAGCAGCCAATACCGGAAAAATTGGTGATGGCAAGATTTTTGTTTTAAATATTGAGCAGGCGATTCGAATTCGTACTGGCGAATCGGGCAGTGAAGCACTTTAAAAAATGAGTGATTGTTTAATATAAAACGAGAAAAACTATGAAAATAATGAATAAGTTATTAACCGTATTGATATTACTATTGATGCCACTTGTGGCGTATGCAGAAGTTCTAGATAGTGGCGATACAGCGTGGATACTAACCTCCACCGCGCTGGTTTTATTTATGACCTTGCCAGGGCTAGCGTTGTTCTATGGTGGCCTGGTGAGAGCAAAAAATGTGCTGTCGGTGTTGATGCAGTGTTTTGTTATCGCCTGTGTGGTAAGCATTATCTGGGTGATCTACGGCTACAGCCTTTCGTTTAGCGATGGCGGTTCGTTGAATGGCTTTATCGGTGGCTTGGACAATGCCTTTCTAGCCAATGTTACGCGCGAGTCACTGGTTGGTACGCTGCCGGAAAGTACCTTTATCATGTTTCAAATGACATTTGCCATTATCACCCCAGCACTTATTGTCGGTGGTTTTGCAGAGCGGATGAAATTTTCTGCGATGTTGATGTTCAGTGTTATATGGGTCACGCTAGTTTATTTCCCCATCTGCCACTGGGTATGGGGCGGTGGCTGGCTAGCGCAAATGGGCTTGCTGGATTTTGCCGGTGGTACCGTTGTGCATATCACTGCTGGCGTTGCCGCATTGGTTGCGGCGATGGTATTGGGTAATCGCAATGGTTTTCAAACAGCCGCCATGATGCCGCATAACATGACCATGACCGTTACCGGTGCATGCATGTTATGGGTCGGTTGGTTTGGTTTTAATGGTGGCAGCGCGCTCGCCGCAAATGGGGATGCGGGCATGGCAATATTGGTCACCCATATCAGTGCAGCGTGTGGCGCTTTGACTTGGGCCGCTCTGGAGTGGCTAAAATTTGGCAAGCCCAGTGCATTGGGTACGGTTACTGGTATGGTAGCTGGTTTGGGCACCATTACGCCAGCGTCTGGTTATGTTGGTCCGATGGGGGCATTAATCATTGGCTTTAGTGCAGGCATAGTATGTTTTTATGCCACCGCTTTTATTAAGCAGAAGTTGAAAATTGATGATTCACTCGATGTTTTTCCGGTGCACGGTGTTGGCGGTATATTAGGTACCCTGCTGGCAGGGGTACTTGTGGCAGTTAGTTTGGGTGGCATAGGGTATGCAGATGGCATGAACATGGGCTCACAATTAGGCGTGCAGCTAACCGGTGTGATAGCCACTGTAGTGTTTACCGCCGTTGTCACTTATCTCATTCTGAAAGTAGTGGATGCTGTTGTTGGACTGCGTGTCAGTGAAGAGCAGGAAACGCAAGGGCTTGATATTAGCCAGCATGAAGAGCGCGGCTATATATTGTAGGTGTTTTATCGTTGAATGAAAAAGCCGCCTCGGATATTTCAGGGCGGCTTTTTTAAAAGCAAAGGCTTTCGTCCGCGAAACACGCAAGGAACGCGAAAAAAGCAAAAGGAATAAAATTTTGTTTTCAGTTTTTTTCGCGTATTTTGCGTTATTCGCGGACAGGTCTTTATCTTTTGGCTGTCCGTTTATGCTGTGTAGGGTGGTCAGTTAGTGACACGAAATGGAAGTTGGCAGTTATCAGTTTGCAGTAGGCAGTTAAAAGCAAAACCATCGCCAACCCATATAAGTAGGTGTTTTTAGTTTTTAACTGCCGACTGATAACTGCCTACTGCCAACTTCCCTTAATGCCCAATAACTAAAGTAAAGGCTATGAGTCCACAGCATAAGATATGTTAATTCAAGCGGTCAATAACGGCCTTAAAGGCGTGGTCAAAGGCAGAATGTCCCATAATCATTTTTGATTTATTGTTGGCAAGTTCTTCATTGAATTCGTCAAATGATTTTTCTGTAAGTAGTTCACCTTTATGGTTAACGAACATTAAATTGGCGTCTTCCAGAATAATAACGGATAACTTACAACGTCTGGCAATCTGGTCATCACCCATATAAACCTGAAACCACATGCCGGGCATAACACTGGCGTTAAGGGTTGGTTTGTCTTCGCTGGAATCCTCCTCAATAGGCGCTTCTTCTACTGGTTCTGCTTGGCTGATGACTTCTTCTGCCACGCTCACTTCTTCTGCGGAGAAATTGGCATCATCGAGGTGTAGTTGAATGGTTTCCCGATACACATCCATAATATTTGTAACGTCTTTTTTCGATTTGCTGGCAGCATTTAAATGTTTTTCGGTTTGCTCAAATAGTTCGTCTTTTTCTGCGGTCACCCGAGCGAGGTGTTCCGCTGAAGTTATCGGTTGAACGCTGTCAACGATGTGGCGCAAGGTTAAAACTAAGTTAACCCATTCGTTATTTTCTTTGCCGTTAGTAATATAGTGGTTAAACATTAGCGTCGGCCAACGTTTCAGAATCAACGGGTGTACGCCTTCAGGCAAAGTTTTGCCGGAGGTGGTGGCGCGTAATGCTTTTAGCACGGTAGCACGCGCATGTTTACGTAGTAGTTGCCGTTGTTCTTCTTCTTCGATGGCGCGTGATTTTGCTTCTTGTTCCTCGATGATTACATTGAGGTTTTCCAGCGCTATTTTAAATATTTCAGTGGTGAGATCGTATTCACCCAGTATGTTGGAGAGAACTTTGTCCAGATGGATGTACATTTCATCCGCGTGATCGCTAATGCCGATACCAACATCTGCGATAGTGTCGAGCAGTACGCGAGCAGGGTGATCATCGTAGATAAAAAATTCCTGATCAGCCATTGACGCTTTGATAACGGGAATTTGTAATCGAAGCAGCAGGGTTTTTATTGCGTCAGAGATTTCGTCGTCATCAATAATGGCATCAAAAATCAATTCAATAAAATCGATGGTTTTTTCAGCAATGGTATTGATGCGTTTGGTGACAGCGCCACCGGAGGTCTTGGCAATCTCAGCCAAAACAGCTTGTTTGATGGCCTCGCTATCAAAACGGACATCTTGCGGTTGGTTAAACTGCGGCAGGTTCTGCAAACTTGATAAGGCGTGGATAATTTCCTGATGACCGAAGTGCTGCGGCGTGCTTGCCGGGAAAAATCCGCCGCTTGCGGGTGATGACTCATCAGTCGTGCCGGGAGCCAAAGTATCTGGCGTCATAGCGCCACCACCGAGGAAATTGCCTAAGACACGGCCCACCTGACTTGCAGGCATGCCGGCTGTGTAGTGCTGAAAGTCACCACTGCCATCACCACTTGCGGTGGTGTTTTGCGTTGCAGATTGCGCATTTGAGCCGCCGCCCTGTACAGCACCGCCACTACCACCTTCGCCCATGTGTGTTCCTATGGGTGCTGGTGCCTGTTGTCCATGACTGTAGCTGCCACCGGGGGCCGCCGTCATGGCAAAACCGCTGATGTTGCTACCGCCTGGTTGTTGGCCACCAGCCATACCACCCATTGTGCCACCGGCTGAACCACCCGCTGGGCCAGCGGCATGACCTGCACCCCCTGGTGTGCCAGCAAAACCACTGCCTGGTTGTGCCATGCCGCCGTGACCACCCCCTGTATAACCGTCACCTGCATAGTTGTCCGCTGCGTCCTGACCATAAGGTTCCTGTGAAGGATTTTCTTCAGTATCGGGTGGCGGTGTTTGTGTTGGTTTTGGCCGTGCTGGCGCAGATTTTTGACCTTTCGTGTGTAATTTTATCTGTGGCAGAATACCGGCATCGATCAGCCGATTATTAATCGAATCGTACAGCGCGTCTAATTTATGGGTGACATCAATTTCAAACATACTGAACAGCATCTTTTTGTTGATGTTGCTGAAGTCATCGGCAAGCGCATCATCAAAAGCCTGGCAAAAATTTGTCGGTACGATGGCGTCTTGCTTAAAGACAGTATCTGTTTTGGTGGCGAGGTGTTCCAGACGCGCATCAAGGTGAGAAAGTTGTTCGCGATATTTCGCAGCAGCACGTTCACCAATGCCCTTTACCAGCACAATGCCTTCCATGGCGTCCTGCCCAACCAGGCTTAATTCGTCTTCATCCTCTATGTCTTTCTTTTTATGTGTAACAGCGTATTCATCGGCCGCGACCAGATAGTCCTTGATGTTTTTGGTATAACTTATGGCAATGTCAGGTTTTAAGGTGCGCACCTGATTCATCAGGTCAAAGAAGCGATTTTGATCCTCATTACTGTCTGCTTCATTCGACATGTCAAACAGTTTGTCCTGTGCTGAGTTAAGCAGTTTGGACATTAGGTCGTCTAAGCGTGTGACCAGATTATTGCGGATATCAACAACCAGTTTGTCATATTGACTGATGGTTGCCTTTTTATTTTTATATTTTTTACTCATAACAAATGTCTTCCACTTATCCTTATACGATGGATGTTATCAGAATGATACAGATTGTTACTATTATAGCTGTTAGTTTATATAAAACAGAAGCTTAATGAATATACTTTAGTTGTTATATGCACGAGGCTAGCATTACATTTGTTTGCAACTAGGTGATATACAGCTATGCTTAAGTAAAGTTTCGCTGATTGTGCCCTAAAATTCAATTTTAACAACAACCGTTTATATGAGAAGCGACGTCTATGAGTGAATCGCCTGCTGACAAACCTGAACTATTAATCGTTGATGATTCAAAGGTTATACGTCTGGCGGCCAGCAAGATGCTGGCCGCCGAATATACGGTGCTGGTGGCAGAAGATGGTGTGATTGCCTGGGAGATATTGCAGCATAATAGTAATGTTTCTGTGGTATTTACGGATTTAAGCATGCCGAATTTGGATGGTATGGGACTGTTAGAAAAGATCCGTGGTGCAAGTAACGACCATTTAGCTGACCTTCCGGTTATTATAATGACCGGTGCAGAGGATACTGATACAGTGAAGCAGGCAGTGTTCGATGCTGGCGGCACGGATTTTATCAGTAAACCGTTTGCACCAATCGACCTGTTAAGTCGAGCCAAGTCTTATGTGCGCCTAAGTCGTAAAGTGGTGGAACTGGAAAAGAAAACAGGCTACGACAAACTCACCGGCTTGTACAATGCCAATTTGTTAGCCGAGCAAGGGGCGAAAGCCTTTTCATTTTCCAGTCGTCATCAGTTGAATATCAGTGTGGTGTATGTCGAGATCGAAAATTTTGGCGATTGTTTTTTAAGTCACGGCAGAAATGTTGCACAACACATAATCCTTGCCGTCGGTAAGCGTCTACAGGAGGTTATGCGTGAGGAAGACATTGCGGCGCGATTAGATGTTGCGAAATTCGCCCTCATATTACCGATGACTAGCAAGAAAAAAACGCAGATTGTTATTGATAGAATCCGAGACAGCATAAATAAGCTGGTTTTCGTTACCGGTGAGAAAAGAATTCGACTTGGGATTAAGATTGGTTATAGTGCTACGCACTTAACGGAAAATGTAGATTTTAATGCGTTCCTCGAGCAGGCAGACGATGCTTTGCGCAAGGCGCTGTCATCATCGACTGAACAGGTGGTGTGTTTTAATGATAACGAGGATGTCATGGAACCGCTGCTGGATTTAAGTGAGCAGGATGTCGAGCAGGCGTTCACGCATATTATAGATGGCAATTTTTATCTGATCCCAGAGCAACATCTGAACATAGTCAATAAGCGCCTTGTAGCGTTTACACGCTACGTTGAAGATCAACAAATAACGGATGAAACAGAAACGTCACCAGAAAAAAAACTGGCGCAATAAATTGAGATAGTTTTTTTAGGTTTACTACGGAATAAGGTATTCTTGTCATATATACCGTTATTAAGTCCAGCGTTAAATTTGATGATACTTAAGCAATAAATCAATGGTGTAAAAAATGTCGTTAAAGTTAAAAACAATTACCGCCTTAGATGCCTGGAATATTTGTCAGCAAGATCCACGCGCTTTATTGATTGATGTGCGTTCCAGTATGGAATTTCTTTTTGTCGGACACCCCACGGGCGCGTTACATATCCCCTGGATTGATGAACCCGATTGGGTGATTAATAAAAACTTTGTAGTCGAGGTTAGAAAGCTTGTACTAGGCGGCTTGAAAGAAAGCGAGCAAGATGTGCCGATTATTTTAATTTGCCGAAGCGGTAACCGTTCTGATGAAGCAGGGAAGGTGCTGGTTGATGCCGGTATGAAAAACGTATTTCATATTGATGAAGGTTTTGAGGGTAAGCTGGACGAGCAGCATCGTCGCAGTACGGTTGGTGGTTGGCGCTATCATGAACTGCCGTGGGAACAATGCTGAATAGTGAGTGGTTACTTTCAGCGCCCGCCCTTAGCGTTCGGTAAAGGCATTGTTAAAGCCACGTGAAATAGGTCTTAATAAATAAGCCAATATTGATTTTGAGCCGGTTTGGATGTTGGCTTGTACAGTCATGCCCGGAATTATTTTCATCATTTTCGGATTGTCGCCAACCCATGTATGTTCTAGCGATATCTTTGCTCGATAATAAGGGTTGTTTTTGTCATCGAGATAAGTGGTAGCAGAAATTTGTTTTACTGTGCCTTTAATGCTACCAAAGCGTGAAGCATCATAACTATCAACTTTTACATCGGCAGTCTGCCCAATGTGTACGTGACCGATATCTTTCGGCATGATGCGTGATTTCACGATTAATTCATCAGAGATTGGCACGATTCGTAGAATGACCTTTCCAGGTTCTGCCACAGCGTTAATGCTGTTAATCGATAGTGCTTGAACAATACCACTGACGGGAGCAACAATATTCAAGCGATTAGCTCGGTCATTCAAGCGAACAAGCGTCTTCTCTATTTCTAGAATTTCGCTGATAATATTGCCAGATTCGATTTGAATGTCTTTGATAAATTGTAGTTTCGCGTCCTTGCGTCGCTGGATAGTTTCTGCCACAGCATTTTCTGCAACAAGGTGATTATCGAAAAATTGACGATGTTCACGCAAGTGTTCAGTGAGTTGAATTTGTGTGGTTAACAATTCATCTCGTGCCACCACACCTGTTGTATTCAACTGTTGTCGAATGGCAACCTGCTGTTTAAGCAAGTCCACCTCTTTCTCCATAAAATTCGATTGGTTATGTGAGCGTATTTTTTCTAATTTTTTTTGTTCGATCTGATGGCTGATAACAGAAATTTTTTGCCGTTGACTATTATATTGAGCCTGATAAATAACCAATTGCTGCTTTGCCAGCTTCGGATAGGCTAAACCCTTTTCTCCGAATTCGGGTTTACGTTTTTCGATCAGCGCATGCAGCCTTTCTTGTTGCAAGGTTAGGGAAGCGTATCTTACTGACATTTGTTTAAGTTCAGACATTATTGCTGGTGGCGAGAATTTCAACAGAGAGTCACCCGCTTCAACAAAGTCACCATTCCTTATATGTATTTCGCTAACAATGCCGCCTTCAAGGTGTTGTATATTGTGGATAAGATCAGCAGGAATGACTTCGCCACGAGTGGTGGCAACTTCTTTTATTTGCGTTAAATGTGCCCACAAGATAAGTGCAATGAGCAAAAGCAAACTGAACATAATAGAAATGCTAATAATAGTTACCGGCGGGGTTTCTTCTAACTGGATCGCCTGATTTAAATAGTGTGCGCGTGCACGCGGTAAACCAGCGCTGGTGTTTTCCGCAAATACAGTATTGTTTTCTTTCATGATATATCCTCTAGTAGCATGTTGATGACACTGTCTGGATCACCGGTATGTTTTACCATGCCACGCTCCATCAAAACGGCTTTGTCTGCAATGCAGATGTGTGAAGGGCGATGACTGACCATGATGATAGTGCGTTTGCCTTTAAGTTTTTTTAGTTGATTAATCAGGCGTTCATCGCTTTCAGTGTCCAGTGAAGTACCTGGCTCATCAAGCAATATAATTTTAGCCGGATTTACAAAAGCGCGTGCCATCGACAGTGCACGCATAAAACCCGGAGGCATATGTTCGGCTGTGTTGTCACCGATGCGAGTGTTAAATTGTTCGGGAAGGGCAAGTATGTCGTCGAGAATGCCCGCTTCATCAGCGGCGCGACTAAGATCGTCATCTGTCGCTAAAGCATTATTTAAACGCATGTTTTGCGCGATGGTGCCGTGAAACATGTGTGTTACTTGCGGTACGTATGAAATAGCGCGGCGTAAATCCATTGCATTAAGCTGGCGTATATCCATATCGTCAATAGAGAAGGCACCTGCTTGTGGACGATACATGCCAGCGATTAATTTAATTAAGGTGGATTTTCCTGCGCCAGTATTGCCGCAAATGGCGATCATTTCACCGGGTTTAACTTCGAAGCTGACACCAAGGAGTGCGGGATCTTCTTCGGGGCCGTAGCGAAAGCTGACACGGTCGACATTGATATGCCCCTCAAGTTTTGACAGCAACAAACTGGACTGGCCGGAATGTTGTTCGATTTTAAGTTTCATCAATTGGTTTATCTGAGCAATGGATTTGCTTAACTGCTGAAATTTAACAAAGGATAAAAAAGCACTTTGCAAAGGCGATAATACGCGCCAGACTAATGCCATGGTGGCAATTAATGCACCGATGGACATATCACCGTTGATTACCATCAAGGTGCCAAAGCCAACCGTAGCAGCGCCGCCTAAGGTCATCAGCGTTTTTGAAACATTGCTTAAAACACTGCTGGATACAAATGTTTTATAGCTCGCCATTACCGAGTCACCGGAGGTTTCACGGAAGCGCTCCCACCATACTGATTCACCACCGATGGCTTTAATCTCCTTTCGCCCATCCATGCTCTGCATTAACATGCGTTGTTTATTGGTTTTAGCAATGCCTGATTGCAAAACGTGTGAGTTAGAGTGCGGTATCCAGAAACTTCCAAAAATAATAAAAGTAAGAATAACCGCAACTGGGATAACGGCTAACCAGCCGCCTAAGATGGCGATAACACTTATAAAAAGTACAGAAAATGGAATTTCTAGTGTCAGCGCGGCATTGGGGCCAGTGAAAAAATCGCGCACGGAGTCAAATTCTTTTAGACGTGAAAGCTGTGCAGAAACCGTTGAACGTTCGGTGTAAACCGGTGGTAGTAGCAGAAGTTGGCGAAAGGTTTCGGTTCCAATTAAATAGTCAATGCGTCCGGCAATAGTGCCCAATAACTGCGCTCGTAAGTAACGCAGCACGAGATCCGCTACCAGTAAAATAGCTACACCGCTGATAAGGTAGGGCAAGGTTTCTGCTGATTTCGCACCAATGACCTTGTCATATATCACCATGATAAAGAGTGGCACCGAAAGCGCGACAAAATTAATCAGAAAGGTCATGCCCAGCAAATGAAGAAGAAGGTGCTTGAAGCGTGAGATTAAAGAATAAAACCATTCGTCACCAGAATTTTGTATGGTCATGCCGTGGCTGGGGTGGGTATCAGTAAAAACGTATACCGTGCCTTGCATATTACTGGGTTGTATTATTTCGTATTCTTCAGTTTGTGCGTTGAAGGTATTTATCTTGCGGTTTTCTCTATTGAGCAGTACCCTCACTTTGCCTTTGTCGCTAACGAAGAGGCATGGGTAAAGCTCTGGTTTGATATTTTTAAGCACTACTTCCTTTGCTGTACTGTCATAACCAATCGTGACAAGAATATTTCGCAAGTCAGTTACGTTCAAATCATTGGAGAAATGGGGCAAAGCTTCAATCAGTTCACGTGCATAATTATTCCAGCCGAGTTCTTTTAATAAAGGGATTATGCATGATGCATAAGGCGAGTCATCATGAAATTCATCAAGCTTATCGTTGCGCAGTGCTTCGGCAAATCGCTCCGAAAAAGGTAATGATTGATCGCTGCTGGAGTTGTTGCCGCCAGGGTTGCTGTCACCAGGTTCGATTTCGTTGCTTTGAGGATTTAATGCGGTAATGTTCATGCTTTACCTAAACGCTGGCAGCGTAGTTAGTTTCATGGTTTAAAGAGGAGGCATCGTAGGAAATTTCGACAAGTGTCTTGTTCTTTAGTGTGAAATTTCGGTTACAAAGCCGTAGAAAGGAAGGCCGATGCGAAACAATAACCAGTGTACGGTTTTGTTTGAAACGCTCGATGACATTATGCAGCCGTGCGTCATTTTTAATATCAAAATTTGCATTGGCATCATCAAACAGCATGATAGTCGGATGACCTACCAATGAGCGAACCATTATGATTTTTTGTCTAACACCTTCTGACAAGGTATCGACAGCTGCGCCACCAACCTGCGTGTCAAGACCAGAAGGAAGTCGCGTAATAATCTCGTCCAAACCCAGTATTTTGGACAGTTCTATCGCTTGTTTAATGGCGCTGCCTTCACGATAAAGTGTCATGTTTTCAAGTATTGTGCCTTCGAACAATAATCCGTGCTGTGGCACAATGCCGATCTGCGTGCGTAAAAATTCAAAGTTATAATCAAAAATATTTTTTCCATCGAGGTGTACTTCACCACTGTTAGGATGCAGAAAGCCCGACAAAAGTGAGACTATTGTTGACTTGCCAACGCCATTGCTGCCAGTGATAGAAATGCTGTCGCCAGCATTGATGGTGAGCGAAATATTTTCCAGCAAATTTTCCTTTTGTGTTGGATATTTGAAGGTGACGTTTTTTAGCTCGATTTTTCCTTTGATGCCGTCATCGGGTATTAAACTGCCTGATTTTTCTGCAGCAATTGAATACAGCTCTGTGACTTTGTCATGAGCTAAGCGAACGGTTTGGAATTGCGTCCAAATATTCATGGCATTTAAACCCGGTTGTAACACTCTGCTTGATAACATCGTTCCGGCTGCCAATGCACCAATGGTCAGCGTGCCATCTATAACATAGATGCTGCCAATGCTAGCAAAGCAGACGACAGCAAGTTGCGATATGGTTGCGCCAAAACCTTGCACGGTGCTACTTATTTTAGCTAAATCACAAACGCTTTCTGCAGATTGGTTTTGCAGCCGTTCGAATCGGCGCAACATTAAAGATTCCATTGCCATCGATTTAATGGTGTGGATTCCCGTGAGTGTTTCGACAATAAAATTCTGCCGCCTTTCTTCCATGGTAGAGCGGTGCTTTAAGGCTGAGTGAAGGTGGTTACCAATTTTTATTGAAACCAAAAAGAATATTCCCAGCAGCACTAATGGAATTAAGATAAGCGGCCCGGCGATGACCCAGATAAGGGCAAGAAAAATAAGCACAAAGGGTAGGTCCATTGCCAGCAAAATGGATTGTCCCGAATAAAATTCTTGTATATTTTCCAGTGCCTGCATTTTATCCAGATAAAAGCTGGTTGGCTTACTACTATAAGCGGTCGACTCGGCATCAAGGATATGATTCATTGCATGCATACTTTCGTGATGATCGAAGCGAGCGCCTTCCCAACTTAATAGTATTGAGCGAAATATTTTTAATATGCCATCGATGATAATAACGATTATCAAGCCGATCATTAGCAGGGAAAAAGATTCCATTGCCTGATTGGGGATAATGCGGTCATAGACCTGAAGAATAACAATGGGCAAGGCAAGTGCCAGAATGTTAATCATCAATGAAGAGATTAAAACACTGGGTTTGCGCCATGTCTGTGGCGTTTGTAACTGGCCTTTCTCGATTTTTTTTCTCATTAATTTCTCGCTATCTTCGGCTAATAAGCGTGTGCTGATTGCAGAGGTTTTGTTAGTTATCGGCAGTGACTTTTTTTTCTTGAGAGAGGGGGAGCTATGTAAGGGTATTTTTACTGCTGAAAATATATTTCGAGGATATATAGAGAAAGGCTAAAGGTATTTTGATGCTGGTCGATAAGCGAGGGTGTAATGCTGTGTCCAATCCTGATTGGTCAGGGCTGGGCTATTTTGAGGATATTTACAATGGTTGATAAGGCAAATAAAGGGCATGAAGATTCTTCAACTCCTGGCGCGACAGAGGAGATGTTTTTACGGGGTTCAGGAAAAGATCAATCTCTGGATAAGAAAGAGGAAGCTGAAACGTTAAAGCTGGACGATTCCTCAGAGGAGCTAGCGTTACAAAATATTCAGCGCGGCAGTGAAACAATGCAGAATCCTCATGCAGGAATAGTCGATAAAAGCGGCGGTGCTGTTGCTAGCATTGCGGGCATTGAGCCAAAATCGACGGTTGTTGATCGTGCACATCAGTCTGATGAGCAAGAAAGCTTAAAATCTAAATCGACAAGCAGTAAGGCTGAACAGCCGCCGCAGTCGTTCGACAATAACGACCAGGATAGTCGTCGAGTTCTGTTTAATGACGATTCCAAAAGTGGTGCAGTTACAGCCTCTCCAAATTTTGTTGGCGGTAGCAGTGATATTGGTACGTCAGTTGATGAACAACTATCTAGCGAAGTGCCGGGAAGTGAAACAACGCTAGCAATTGGCAGCAACAACAATGATGAGCCGTTTATTAATACAGCGCCTGACGCCGGTAGTGATATAAGTGTTGATGTAAGTGAGGGTGCGTCACTATTAAGTGGTGAACTCACGGCAAGTGATGTCGATCAAGGTGCAGTGCTAAGTTATGCGATAGCGGGTGGTGTTGGCGTACCGGATGGTTTTGTATTGAATGCCGACGGTTCATATAGTTTTGACCCAACCGATAGTGCTTATGACCACCTTAATGTTGGTGATTCAACGATATTGACTATCCCCGTCACTGTCACTGATGAGCACGGCGCAACCGATACATCGCAAATCCAGATAACCGTAACGGGCACCAATGATGCACCGGTTGCAATAGCCGTTAGTGACAATGTAATCGACGAAAACTCATTAGCAGGCACAGTGGTTGCAACTTTGTCTACAAGTGATGTTGATGCTGGAGACGTTTTTAGTTACACATTAATCGATACCTCAGGACTGTTTGAAATATCCGGTAATCAGATTGTGGTTAAAGATGGCGCAGATATAAATTTTGAATTAAATGGGTCACACGATATTAGCGTGCAAGTGACAGATGCTAATGGCGCGACCTATACTGAAAGTTTCACGATTGCTGTAAATGATATTTTTGAAAACTCCGCACCAGATGCAAAAGATGACGGTAGGCGAAGCGTTACTGGGGCAGATGATTTGTCTGAAGTGGATTTGGGTGACATGATTAATGGTGCAGGGGCAGGGGTTACCGTTATAGCAATTTTTGCAGCAGGTAGCAGTGTTAATATTTTAGAAGGTGTTAGTGAGAGTTTAGTGACGACAAATAGCCATAACTTAGGTGATTATTGGCCAGACAATGAAAATCAAACCGGTTTCAATTATATGGGGGGACATGATTGGTTTAGCGATAATGGTATCAGTGAAGAGTGGGATTCGTTAGATGGGGGCATTATTTCATTTAGCGATGGCACGGTTGGTGTTATCGATTTTATATCGAATGGAGCGGGTTCGTCGGAGTCGGCTTATGTTTACTATAAACCATATGAAAACCTAACAAATACCAGTAGTGAGATCACTGTTTCTGAAGATAGCTCTATTATCTTGCAGACTAGTCAATTATTAGCCAATGACACGGATGCCGATGGAGACACCTTAACAATTAGTTCAGTTCAGGATGCGACGAACGGAAGCGTTGAAATAGATGGTGATGGCAACATTGTTTTTACTGCGGCAGAAAACTACAGTGGCGAAGCAAGCTTTAGCTATACCATTGATGATGGTAATGGCGGCATAGATACGGCGATTGTTTCGTTGAATGTAGATGCCGATGGCTTGAGCTTAGCGCCAACAGTAGATCTTGCTGCTGCCAGTGATAGCGGGGTTTCATCAACCGATAACATAACATCCGATAATACACCCACCATAACGGGTAGCACAGAAAATGGCGCAATTGTTACAGCGATCTATGTTGATGCCAATGGTGACACGCAAACATTTGGTACAGCAACAGCAGATGCTAACGGCAATTATACAATCACCAGTGATGCTCTGGTTGATGGCGACTACGAACTAACCGTAACGGCGACTGATACCGCAGGTGGTTCAGAGATAAGCACTCAAAGTATAACCATTGATAATGTGGGGCCAGTGGTTACGGTCGACACTTTGGTGACCAGTGACAGCACACCTGCAATCACCGGTACAATCAACGACCCCGATGCAAGTGTCAATGTCACTATAAATAATGAAACGTATATGGCGACCAACAATGGTAATGGCACATGGACGCTTGCCGATAATACCATTGGCAATCTTGACAATGTCGGTGTACATGATATTCAAGTTACCGCTACTGATGCAGCAGGAAATGTTGGTAGCAATACGTCAGATAATGCGCTTAATGTTTTTAAAGTAACCGATTTAGGTGGCGATAATAGTGGCACAACTGTTACCTTCAAACTCACTGGCGATCACTACGATCCTGCAAATCAACAGGACGTTGGTGCAGGCAGCCCGCAATATCAGATATTGGTCAATGGCGAAACATTCAGTGACGCTAATGGTAACGCCACTTTTAGTGTCGAAGCCAACCGAGGTGAAATCAATGCTGACGGCACGGGCTTGGTATTAAATGTTCCAGAATTTGAACTGGTGACGTTAAATGTTGCTGACGGCGTTGATATAAACTCAGTGAGTATTCGGTTTGTTAATAACGCCTGGGATGGAAGCAATGATAATGATGGTGACGGCGTAGTACTCGAAGATAGAAACCTAGTTGTTGATAACCTGAACATAGGTGGTAGCGTTAATGTCGATGGCAGTTATAGTGGTGGTATAACGCTGGAGGCAGAAGATACAGCGAGTACGCAATACATAACTAACAGTGGCACTGATGCATCGGGTCGTGAGGCTATGCTTTGGGCAGGAGAGATGACCTTCTTTCCCGATGGCGTTGCAAATGAAATACGTGGTACGGCACATAGCGAAACACTGGACGGCACAGATAGTGCAGATCGTATATGGGGTGAAGGCGGTAACGATACCATTAATGCGGGAGCGGGTAACGATGTCATTATCGGCGGCACCGGCAACGATACCTTAATCGGTGGCGCGGGTGATGACCGTTTTATCCAGAATGCGGGCGATGGACACGACACCTTCCAGGGTGGTGATGGCACTGATACCGTCAGCCGAGGCAGTGGCGATGGCAACATCGGAATTCGAGGGCATTTTGATGCCAGCAACTCGATTGAAACCATCGATGCAGGTGGCAATAATATCGTGGGCGATGGCAGCAGTCGAACCATGGATTTTAGCCAGACTACTCTGGAAAATGTCGATCAGATACAAGGTGGAGGCGGTAACGATACCATCATCGGCACGGCAGGTAATGACACCATTGTTGGTGGCACTGGCAACGATACCTTAATCGGTGGCGCGGGTGATGATCAATTATCAGGAGGTTCTGGTAATGACACGGCATATGGCGGCGAAGGAAATGACACCTATGTAATGAACCCCTTTGATGGCAATGATTCTTTTAGCGGCGGTGAAGGCGGTGGCTGGACCGATGCCATCGATATTTCAGCGGTGGTTGCAAATGACCCGAATAGCCCCTGGACGGTTGAGGTCGACGGCGTTTCACTGGAATATGACCTTGCCGCTAGTGCGCTGGAACTTAACCCAGATACGGCAGGCGTGATTACCTTTAATGACGGCAGCGAGTTAAGTTTTGCGGGCGTTGAGAGAATCGAGTGGTAACAAAATCGATGTTTGAAAGTGTCCGTATAGACAAACTACACGATGTCTATACGGCCACACAACAATAAAAGCTATCAGTGTAAGGGTGTATTAACAGCAGCTATTTTTCACACCACCGGGTTTTACCGCTTCAATAGTGGCAGAAAGCACGTATTCTTCCACGCCCTGTCCGGGTGCCCAGTCTTTGATAAAGTCTTTCGATTCATCTTTGGGCGCAATAGTAATTTGTTCGAAGCCGTTGGCTTCAAGCATTGCTTGCAATTCAAAAATCTGAGAAGCCCCTGCCATACAACCGGAATACAATGCAAGATCCTGCTTGATCTTTTCAGGCAGCTCGGTGCTGGCTACAATGTCGGAAATCGCCAGCCGACCGCCGGGCTTTAAGACGCGGAAAGCTTCACTGAAAACCTGCTTTTTATCGGGCGATAAATTGATTACGCAATTGGAGATAATGACATCTACCGTGTCATTGGCTACCGGCATATGCTCGATTTCGCCGAGACGAAATTCAACTTGTTGGTAGTTTCCCTTGGCCGCATTATTGCGTGCTTTGGAAATCATGGTGGGCGTCATGTCAATGCCGATCACCTGACCGGTTTCACCCGCTTCGGCTGCAGCTAGAAAACAGTCAAAGCCGCCACCACTACCTAAGTCAAGCACGGTTTCGCCGGGTTTAATGCTGGCAATGGCACGCGGATTACCGCAGCCAAGTCCCATGTCAGCGCCAGCAGGCACATTATCAAGATCATCTTCAGTGTAGCCTAAACGGGTAGAAACCAATGTGTTGATGGCGGCATCATCAGAGACGCCGCAGCAACTCGCGCCGACGCCTGTGCTCGCGCCTTCATTACTTGCCTCTGCGACTTGCGCGTAACTGTCGCGCACATTTTGCCGAATTTCATCAGCCTGTTGTTGATTTGATGCAGTATTTGTTGTCTGCTCGGTAGACTGTTTCGATGATTGATTCATACCTTAACTCCCATTAATTTGCTGGAAAAAATATTCTGTAGTTGTTGCATCGCGTCGGTATTGATCGAGCAAAACACCTGCTTGCCATCGCGTTGCATATGAATAAGACCGGCGCGATTTAGTTCTTTTAAATGATGTGATAGTGTCGATGCTGCAATATTGAGTTGAGAATCAAGGTCACCAACGCAGCAACTGAAAACCTCATCACTGGCACACTGAGTACCGGGTGTGCAGCAGTTTGTCAGTATGCTGTATATTTTCAGGCGATGGTTATTCGCTAATGCTTTGAAGATATCCACAAGCTGTTCAGACTCTATAGTATTACTATTCGACATATTTAGAATTATAGTATTATAAAAAGTAAAAGCAAGTCATTTTTTACGGTAGTATCCGTGTGTAACTGAGCTGATTTGAAAGTGAATGAAATAATATGCGCCAGCCATTAACACAAGATGAACGTCATAAACTGGAACAGCGATTGTATGAGCTGAAACAGGAGCACCGTGATCTCGATGATATAATTACCCGTTTGCTCTCGGCGCAAGATGTAGAAGAATTGCAGCTCAAGCGTTTCAAAAAACGCAAGCTAGCCTTGAAAGACAATATAGCCCTGTTAGAGGATATACTGATCCCCGATATAATCGCTTAGCTTTTTTTCTCGGACAAACGGCTAGCGGGTTTCAGCAAAAAAAGGATGCTCACTTGTCACTGGCAGATTAAGTTCGTGCCGCGCCTGAATAATGGCAACTCGGAATAAACTACGCCAAATACCCATCTGGATAAATTCTCTAGGGTCAGTCAGCACACAGTTATCGACAATGACCGGGGTCGTGTGTTGCACCAGTTTTTCATTACTCAAAAAAAAGCTAAGTAAACGTGCCACCTGTTTTTTATCATCACTGCCGATGTGCATTTTAAGGATGGTCAGAAGTTAGTGGCTTACCATTTAATGACCAGTCGTATTCCAGATATTGCACAGTAAACTCGTTATTGGCAAGTGCTGTAGAAATACGTTTGTCGCGAACATACAGCGCAAGGTAGTTTTGTACACTGCCGGCGTGATTGACAAAATCATCTTCGAACCAGTCGAATATTTTAGAGAGGTAGGCGGTTTTATTGTGTAGGTCGAAATGATTATGACGTTCATCATTGATAAATCGTAGTGCGACTTGCTCTAATTGTTGTTCCAGTTTTTCTGATTGAAAAACGCTATCGTTTAATTCAGGGCAGGAGGCAGACGCGCAGTTTAAAGCGAAGTGGATTCGTGGCTCGCCTAAAGGAATAATAATATCGTGTTCCAGATTATAGAGATTCGTCTCCAGTCCATTGATAGTGTATTCAGCGTTATAGAAGTAACCAATCTTACCAAAGAAAGATTCTGCTGAGCGGCCGTCAAGGATGCCCTTTATCGCAAGTGCATTATAGCCGTTAATCCAGTAGCTCAAAGCTTCAGCGCTGTTGTTAAATTGCGTCTTATGTGAAATTAAAGATAAGTACGTTTGAAAATCTGTGTTTTCAGCAATGCCTGGGTAATCGACAAAGCCGTCATCGACATGTTGGGAAATAACTTGTTGCAAGAGATGATGCGAGAAGGCAGGCGAGTCAGATTCAGCTGCGGCATTGCTGGCAATAAGAAAGAAAACGATAGCGGCAAAAAAGTTAATGTAATTTATGCTTTTCATGCTTGATTTCCTATGCCATATTTTTCACACAAGGTTCGATAACACATAAACATTGATAGTGTTTTGATATACTGCCATTCTGCTGACGTAAAAGCAAAGCCTGAGTGTGTAGACGAAATAGCTCAAAGAAGGTTCAATGGCGTTTGTGATAGGATTGAGGTTATCGGAGTGTGGTTATGAATTTTTGTTCAGCATGTGGTGAAAAAGTCCATTTAGTCATCCCAGAAGGTGACAATCGCCATCGTTATGTATGCAAGTCTTGTCAGACTATTCACTATGAAAACCCGAAGATTGTTACCGGTTGTATCGCGCAATGGCAGGACAAAATTTTATTATGTAAACGCGCTATTGAGCCACGATATGGATTATGGACGTTGCCTGCAGGGTTTATGGAAAATCAGGAAACCAATATGCAGGGCGCTGCAAGAGAAACAGCCGAAGAAGCCAATGCCGATGTCGAAAACATGCAACTTTTTTGTGTCTTTAGTATCGCGCACATAAATCAGGTTTATACCATGTACCGTGGCGACCTGGTTGCTGGGAAAGCGAGTGCTGGCATGGAAAGCCTTGATGTTGCGTTGTTGGCAGAGAGCGAAATTCCTTGGCAGGACATTGCCTTTCAGGTGGTTAATGAATGCCTGAAATTATATTTCAAGGATGTAAAGCGGGGTAGTTTTAAAGTGCATTATGGTGACATTATTAAGCACGAGGATAATTCGTATAGTGTTACTTACTTTTAACGTTTATGTTTTTTGTCAATATTACCGATATCAGTAAGCGGTGATGGCTAGCGGTTGGCTACATTCGCCTCTTGGCAATCAAATGTTTTTTATCTCAATATCACCTTGAAAGCTGATTTCATCTTTGGCTTTTAAGCCAAAAACCAGTTGATAAAAACTCAATTCATTTTGCAACGATTGAATGATGGTTTCGGCCTTGCGGAAGCCATGCTGTTCACCCGCATAATACTGTGCTGCAACGGGTAGGCCTTTTTGGTCGAGTGCGGCAAACATTTTTTCAGCTTGTTGCTTCGGTACTACCCGGTCTTCCAAACCCTGAAAGAAAATAACCGGACAGTTGAGCTGCTGGTTGTAGTTAATGGGCGAGCGTTGCTGATAGCGTTTTTTATCTGCTGGATAGGGGCCAATCAAGCCGTCAAGATAATGCGATTCAAACTTGTGGGTGTCACTGGCAAGGCTGGTTAATTCTGAGATGCCATAATAACTGGCACCTGCAGAAAAGACCTCGGTAAAAGTCAAAGCGGCAAGCACCGTGTAACCACCCGCACTACTGCCTCGAATAATTAATTGTTCTTTGTTGGCAAGCCCCAGTGATACGGCATGAAGGGCGGCGTCGCAGCAATCGTTAACGTCGAGAATGCCCCAGTCGTTATTTAGCCGCTGACGGTAATTTCTGCCATAACCCGTGCTACCACTGTAATTGACATCGAGCAGGGCGAAACCGCGTGATGTCCAAAATTGTTTTTTTGCATCCAGAGCCAAGCTTGACTGCCCAGTAGGGCCGCCATGGCAAATGACGATTAAAGGCGGAGGCTGGTCGTTGTCTATTGTAATGTTCGGGTTGTGTGGTGGATAATAAAAAGCGAAAACGGTTTGATTGCTTCGGTTGATAAATTTAAAGTTTTGCGCTCGCGAGTAAAGTGCGGCATTTAGATTTAGTGCGCAGGATGTTTTAACCGTTTTTGTTGCTAGTGGCAATAATGAGCTTGATGATTTGATTGCCTCAAAATTTGTGCTAACCAGTTGTGGGAATACATCATTGGCTGCTGCGATAAAAGCGATATTATTAGCATCGGCTGTAATGCTGCTAAATAGCTGCCATTTTGTGTTTATGGCAACCAGCTCGCTTGGCTCCTGTAGAGAAAGTGTTGCCAGTGTCCAGCCATCAGCAGTTTGGTAGCTGCAGATAATGTTACTGTCGTTAATGAAGGCATAAGTGGATTGTGCAAACACCCATTGCGGTAAGGCAAATTCTTTTTCACCGTGAGTAAGTTGTTCGATTTTGTTCGTTTTATTTACTTCTGATAGTCTATAAAAATGCCACCAACCGCTGTCATCGGAGATAAAATATAAGGCGTTGTCTGCTGACCATTGTGGCTGAAATATCGCAGTGTTCTGATCCCCCGCGATATGAATTTTATCAAGCAGTTCGCCTTGTGTCTTTATTTTGGCGCTCCATAGTTGATTGCCATCCCACGGCATATTGGGATGATTCCATGTTTGCCAACACAGCTGTGAAATATCGGCATTGAGTCTGGGGCTGGCATAAAAATCATTGCCCTCCTCTAGTGTTACAATCTCGCCGCTGTAAATGTTGATGCTGACAATGCTATTGCTTACTGGATTTTGTTCATGTGATTCGCATATAGCGATGAGTCGCTGTCGTATGGGGTCATAGACAAAATCGGCAAAACGAAGATGCTCGCCATGAGTAATGCGTGATATTTTATTTTCCTGAATGCTATAAATATCCTGATCGCTATCATTGACAAAAAACACGGTTTGGTCATGCACGCAATAACAGCCACCACCGTATTCATGAACACGCGAACGTGCGCTGTAAGGTGAGGGAAGAATGTCTTCACTGCTGCCGTTACATGTTTTAACAATGACACAACGCCCGGCCTCCTGTGGTCGGCGTTCGAGGTGATAGAGTGTTTCAGCAATTTGCTTGGTTTCATCAAGCGTAATACTGTCGCTGACAATGTGTTTGGCACTGATCTTTGAAGGCCAGTTACCGTAAGGCGCTTTTTGTTTCGAGGTTTGCATGGTGGTGTGTGTCATATATTTATATTTTGGCGGCGATTTTCATAGAATTTAAGGCTTTAAGACGCTATTCTAACGAGTATCAATGTCTGTTGTTTGCTGTTGTTTTCAGGCTAAAATGAACAGTCGTATTATCAAAGTCAGAGTCAATAAAAATCAATGGTTATTATTAATGATTATTAAGGGAATGCAAGCGTGTTGTTAGAAGTTGCCGGCGGTCTTATTGCGAGCGGTGTTTTGCTGCTGGTTATCGGTATTTTTATCGCACGTCAGTATACCTTGCGTGCCAAGCTAGTGACGGCGTTTTTGGTTATCGTGCTGGTCTCACTGGCCGTTATGGCGGTGCTTGATGGCTATATCATGCGGCAAAATCTGACTGAGAGTGCGAACCAGGCGTTGACTTCTGCTGCAAAAAACTACGCTGACCGTATTGATCAATTTAATCGACAGAATGCAGGATTTCTAGAAACAGAAGCCAGTCTCCCAGCCATTAATCGTTTTCTTACACGAAAAGCAGCACCGCCGTATAACCGCCATGCCATACTGGGAATTTTGCAAGCCTTAAAATCTCGTCAGGAGGATGTGATTTATTCCTATGCTATTTTGAATCAACAGGGGGTCAATATTCTTGACACAGATTCGGCAAATATCGGCAGGGATGAAAGTGGCTACGCATATTTTAAGGTCCTTACTGGCGATCAGCACTTAAAGACATATCGCTCCCCCGTAATTTTCGAAAAAACAGGCCCGGTTATCGTGTTCAGCAGCGCGATAAATGATTTGTCTGGAAATCTTATTGGTGTGTTAAGAACAAAATATGATGCGGTTATACTGACGCAACTATTTGATCGCACCAAGGGCATGGTCGGTCGTGGTTCATTCGCGGTATTACTTGATGAGAATGGTTTGCGGCTGGTGCATGGGCGGCGCAGTGATCTTCAGTATACGCTGGCAAATGTGCTGGATGAAGACAAACTTGATTTACTAAGACAGGAAAAGCGAGTGCCGCTGAGTGCCGCCGGGACTTTTGTTGAGAATCCGCAGTGGAGCAAAAATCTTGTTTCGACAAGTAATCTGCAACCTATTATGGAAGGCCGTTTTTTAGGCTTGGGTACTGCTGAATTTTCTTCAGCCGTGATTGCACTTGAAACCACGCCGTGGACAATAATTGTCGCGCAGCCGCAGGATGTTTTCCTAGAACCAGTGCAAGCACAGATGCAAAGTGCCTTTGTGCTTGTGGCAGTGATTGTTTTCGTTGTGGTGTTGATAGTAATGCTGGCCACCCGATTATTGTTAGGGCCGGTAAAGCGTTTAACCACAGTGGTCAGAAGCATTGCGGATGGTGACTTACAGGCAAAGGCCAATATTGAGGCGGACGATGAAATCGGCGGCCTAGCAACGGCATTTAATGATATGACCTCGAACATCAATAATTTAATTATTGATCTGGAAGCAGAAATTGGCAGTCATAAACTGACCGCCGAAAATTTAAACAAACTGTCGCAAGCCATTGAACAAAGCCCGGTGTCGGTGATGATTACTGATCTGGATGGCAATATCGAATACGTTAACCCACAGCTTTGCAAGATTACCGGTTATAGTGCTGAGGCGTTAAAAGGTAAAAACCCTCGCATTCTTAAATCCGGGCTTAGTCCGGAAACACAGTTTAAAAATATGTGGGGCGCGATTACTGTAGGTCAGTCCTGGACCGGCGAGCTTTATAATAAAAAGAAAAATGGCGACCTATTCTGGGAGAGTGTCACGGTTTCACCGATAAAAAACAAAGACGGTAAAAGTACGCACTATCTCGCTATCAAAGAAGATATTTCGCTGCGTAAAGATTACGAAGAGCGTTTGCTGTATCAAGCAAGCTACGATAAGTTGACTGATCTACCTAATCGTAGTCTCGCGTATGACCGTATACAACAGGCAATTGCGAATGCCATCCGAGAGCAGAAACACATTGCTCTTTTATATATGGACTTTGATCATTTTAAAAACATCAATGATACCCTGGGGCATGGCGCCGGTGATGAGTTCCTGAAATATATGGCAGGTCGGCTGAAGGCATGTGTGCGAGATTTTGATACCGTCGCTAGGCTAGGGGGTGATGAATTTTTGATTATGCTGGTAGAGGCTGATAGTACAGGGTCCGATAAGATTTCTCTTTCTGAGAACAAGGATGCGTTCGAAAATTTTGTTCGAGACAAGACGGCAGAGATATTAAGCCGTGTCTCCAAGCCATGTGTAGTACAAGGAATGGAATTTTCAGTGACCGCGAGTGTGGGCATCGCTATCTTCCCGCAAGATGGCGACGACCCGCACATCCTGCTGCGCAATGCCGATACTGCGATGTACCGAAGTAAACGCAAGGGTCGCAATACTTATGAAATCTTTACTCCTGAGATGGGCGACGTCGTAATCAAGCGTGTAGAGATTGACAGTAAATTACGTCGTGCGTTGGAAGAAGGTGATTTCTATCTAAAATACCAGGCGTTGATGGACACACGCAGCGGCGTGATGATCGGTGCCGAGGCCTTGATCCGTTGGAATGATGAGCAACTGGGAGAAGTTTCACCCGAAGAATTCGTGCCGTTGGCAGAGGAGAGTGGTTTAATTGTAGAGATTGGAAATTGGGTATTTGATACTGCCTTTGCCGATGTTAAAAAATGGCGCGAAAATTCAGATCACAAGGATTTTTATATTGCTATCAATTTATCCAGTCGCCAGTTTAGAGGCGTCGACATTGTTAAAACGATTTCTGATTACTTGAAAAAATACGACCTGCCTGGAAATAGTCTGGAGCTGGAGATTACGGAACGGTTATTGATGAAAGATGTACCGCATGTGGTCGATATTCTGAACCAGTTTAAAAAAATGGGTATTCGATTGTCGATTGATGATTTTGGCACAGGTTACTCTTCATTAAGTTACCTCAAACGTTTTCCGTTTGACGTGCTTAAAATTGACCGCTCATTTGTTTCTGACATTGGCGAAGATCCGGAAGATACTGCACTGTGTGATGCGATTATTGCTATGGCGCATAGTTTGGGTTTGAGTATTATCGGTGAAGGCGTAGAGAATAAGCTGCAGTTTGATTTTCTTCATGAGCGTGGTGTTGAAGTCATTCAGGGGTATTACATCAGCGAGCCTATGGTGCACGACGAGTTCCTTAAATTCATTGCTATTTCTGAGTGGATAGAAACCACGGTCTGAGCTTGTTGCTTGAAGCTATGTCCTGAGTAAGGCCAAAAGCAGCGGTCAGAGTTTGTCTTTATTATTGTGCAAGCGCCGCATTATTATCAGGGCTAGAAATATCAGCAGCAGGTTGCCATGTGACAGTGCGCCAAACAGGTCGGCAATGCTGTCATTCTCATCTTTTGCAGCAGTAATGATAATTGCATCAACACCGCTAAGATTAAAATTAACAGTTACCGTCTGGTTTGTCTGCACGTTAATAACTTCATCACTGCCAGCACTTGCACCTTGATAAGTCACAGCCGTAATCGGGTGCGGATCGGTAAAAGACAAATCAGCCGGTGCCGAAGCGTACGGCCCAATATTGGATACCCCGACAAATTCCGTATTGATGGAATTAGCATGCAGGGTATAACTACCCGCCGGTAAATAAATTTTATAAAAACCGGTGCCTTGTCGAAGGTAGTCAGAAACAATGCTGTAACTGTCGCCACTGCTGGTGTTTTCCAGCCAGATATTGGCGCCTAAAATTGCCTTGTTTTCATTATCGACAAACAGCCCCTGTAAAATTCCGAAGTGGTTATTGATGTCGGCGCTTGGATAAAGTGCCGACAGCGCACTGGCATCGTCTACGTGCAAACTGACTTCATCACGACAACGCACGGGATACATTAAGGGGTAGTTGTTGCGGCTTGTACTGCTACAAAATCCTACTAACCCAGTAAACGATTCATTAGGATTTATGTTTACCTGACTATGGTCTATTCCGAAAAAATGCCCCATTTCATGTGCGATCAGTAATTTAAAATCATCAGGGGTGATGGAGTTTTTACCGTTAATAACAGCGAAGCCTTCAACAAAAAAATCACTGTTACTGCTGCTTATCGATTGCGCGAAACCAATAATAAGATCACTTTGCTCGCTGCCAAAATACAGGTCAATGATTGCCCCATCGCTATCAAAAACAATCGGGTTGATATTGTCGTTGGCATTGAAGTTTGATTGATCGACCGTGGGCAGAAACTCTTGCGCATTGTTTTCGTCGACATTCAGATCTAACAAGGTTTGATCGATAATGAGATTAACCGTTGCGGTGTTGACATTATTCCATAGCTCAAAGGCTTCTTGCATCAAGGTAACCGCTACTGCATTCGACAAGCTGCCGAGGTCACCATTTTCAACATGCACGGTAACCACAGGGTTCTGGTATCGAATCGCAGTGTTGCCATCAGCGCCGCCAATTACGGAAGGGCCGCCGGCAACAGACAAACTGCTGTAGAGCAGAGCAGAAAGTAGCAGAAGTCGATTGACCATTTGGCGCATATTATTGATTATTGTAAGCGCGCACGGTGTTGATGAAATCATTCAGCCGCGCTTGTGATGGTTTGTTTATGTTGGTAGCGAGCGGCAGCGTGGCACTGTGTTTTGACTTGCCAATGCTGGGGGCAGATAAATTTCGACCACTGCTGACAATCTTCTCGCCATCTTCAATCGTGACTAAAAAACTGCCCTGATGCAGCCCCAATGGACTGCTAAACCCTAGCTTTGATTGTTTGGGTAAGAACACAACATAGCGACGCCCAATTTCAAATGTTGGTACACCGTGAATGAGAACGTTAATATTATTTGCTGGATCGACGCCGCCCAATTGTTTTATGGTGTGGTGAGGTTCAGCGCGACCTTTGATGAGTTCGATAATTTCAAATGCAGTAAAAGTGGCGATATGGCCGCTGTCGGCATCTTTGCGTGTCTGGTTATTACTAACCTCAGCGTAAAAGATAATGCTGGCTCGTTGCGAAAGTTGCTGCAAGGAGATGGGTAATAAGCTGGCGGCGATGGCAGGTGCGGTGGTGAATAAAAGGATAAAAAACCAAGCGCCAATAAAATAAATTTTCATAAAATGTCCGGTAGAAATATCCTGACTCAAAGTTCGGTCAATATAACAGTGTGACCGGGTTGTAAAAGCAAGGTTCCTTTCCGATTTTCTCTGTAAAGTTTGCTATACACTAGATATAGCAGTTTCGCAGAGATTTACAAAAAAACAGGGCTGTCTTAGATAACTATTCACTGCAGTCTTCACTGGATAATTGACCGCTGCTTAACAGTTCATCGGTAAAGCCGAATTTAAGCGGGTCAAGCAGACGTTGTGTGTAAAGAATGCCATCCAGATGATCGCATTCGTGTTGTACCACGCGGGCATGAAAACCACTGGCTTCAACCTCTATTGGCTTGCCCGTAGCGTCAACGCCACAATATCGAATGTGTTGATGGCGCAACACTAAACCGCGCATGCCGGGCACACTTAAACAGCCTTCCCATCCGGCTTCTTGCTCATCGCCAAGGGTGGTGATTTCCGGGTTTATCAGTATCGTTTTAGGAACGCTATGACTATTGGGATAGCGCGGATTTGTGTCAAAACCAAAGATGACAACACGCAGCCCAATACCGATTTGCGGTGCCGCAAGACCCGCGCCATCAGCTGCCAGCATGGTATCAAACATGTCGGCAACTAAAGTATCGAGCGCAGGCTGATTCAAATCCGTCACTGCGCTGGCTGGCTGCCATAATCGCGGATCACCCTGTCGTAAAATAGCGTGTATTGCCATGAAATATCTTGTGGTTATGTAAAAAGCGGTAGTATGATAAAATTACCGTTTATTTTAACCAGTTTAATAGAGATAAGTCTTTATTTTTAATCGTTATGACTGTAGAAAAAACCACTGAACAACAATTATTGCGTACTCAAAAAGTAATGGAGGCGCTGGATGACTGGGGTCTGAGCGGCGAGCAAATTCTGGCCGTATTAGATATGCCAGAGACCACACGTAGCCGACATCTAGCGAAATATCGCAAAGACACGCCATTTCCAGAAGATGACAAGGTTAGCTGCCGAGTCACTTTTCTGCTGGGCATTATCGATGCCCTGCGCACCACTTATCCACGAAACTTGCAGATGGGTGCGCGTTGGATGGCAGCGCCGCATATTCGGCTTAAAAACCGCTGCCCACTACAAGCAATGTTGGAAGATGGTGAAACTGGTGTGGTAGCGGTGTTGTCTGAACTGGACTGTGCCTATGCTTGGGAACTGAGTGGTTCCAAGCTGAATTGAGTTTTCAGTGCAGCTTGCTAAGTGATTGAGTATCGCTTATCGATAAGCAGGCAATAACATCGTCATTTCTGTGCTAATTGATAAACTGTATATTACCGAACGGATTCTGCGTATCAAAGGTCACCACAATGGTTTCTTCCAGTGGTAACTTATTGGCATCGATAAGTGGCTGCAGTCGTTCACAGACCTGCAATATCGTCACCATTCCTGCGTGGTTAGCATCGTTTTCACCCAGTTTTTGTATTTCATTTGTCAGGTATTGGATGAATTCTTGAAAGCTTGTTGATTGATCGTGCACACGCAATATTCTGAAGTCATCGATAAAACTCAGGTGCAGTTCACGGTCGCCAGTGTCGTTGTCAAATACGTCAATTTTTAGTGGGCCAGTATAGGGGGGCTCATTCAGCGCTGCATCTGTGATGCTTGGGTCAGTTAAGTCCATCATTGTTACCTATAAGTTTTTCTTTATTAAGTCGTAGGCTTTACGAATTTCCTGGGTTTTTTCTGTCGCTAGTTGAATCATTTCGTCGGGCAGGCCCTTGGAAACCAGCTTGTCCGGATGGTGTTGGCTCATTAACCGGCGGTAAGCTTTTTTCACCACCGCTTCGCTGCTGCCTTGATCAACGCCAATAATCACATAGGCCTGACTCAGCGATAGGGTGTCGTTATTGCTGGCGGGCTGTGCATTTGCCATGCCGAATAAATGATCAATTTGTTGACTGGAAAAGCCGAGCGTTTTGCCAATATCATAAATCAGGTTTTTTTCTTTGCTATCAATGTTGCCATCAGCCAGCGCGGTGCTAATCTGAATTTCGACAAACATCTGAATAAGATTGCGGCGGCCATGACATTCTTTTTTAAATTGCAGCAGAATCTCCTGCAACGGAAAATCAGCGGCTTTCCCTTGTTCAAAAAAATTCATCGCAGCTGTGCGCTGCTCTGCAGATAGCTGCATTTGCGCCATGATGTTTCGGGCAGTGGCAATTTCATGCTCACTGACATGGCCATCGATCTTGGCAACGTGCCCCATGACGGAGAAGGTGGTAGTGAAAAATGCCGCTTGCACACGCTGCTGGTCGCCCATGTCAAACTGACCGCCCATTTTAATGCCGCGATCAAAATTACCCCCCAGAGCCGCGCCGATAAGCGCACCGATAGGTCCGCCAAAAACAAACCCTAATGTACCGCCTAAAAATGTCCCCCACCAGGCCATTGTCTTTTCCTCAAATAAAATTAAGCGGTGATTTTAGCATCCTTTTTTATACATGAGACCTTTGCACGATGTAGGCACGAAAGAAAAATAGGTTAAAATTTTACTGATTGAGGCAGGAAACACGGCTAATAGCTGGCTATTGGCAAGTTTTCTAACGAAAAGCAGTGGGGTTTTAGTCATTTTTACTCGTGAATAGATCGTGCAAAGGTCTCACATAATGGTAATCGAAGATTTATTCTTGTAGCGCATTAACATGTAACACCAGCTGATCCAGCATTTGCTGCATGCTCTCACTTTCCAATAGCCGTTGTTTTTGTTTATTGCTGATGGGTAATAGTTCGCTCAGCCGATAGCCAATGTCGGCAGCACTGTTAAAGTCGATCTGGTCGCTGTATTGTGCAGCAAAGGGGTGTTTCAGTAGCAGTTTTAAGGTTTCCGCCAGTGGCTGAAAGGCGGTGGCTAGTATCGGCTGATTATCCAGTGTTGATTCGATGGCTACCGTATCTGCCAGCAGTAAGCCATCATCGCGCACCGAACTATTGACTAGCCGAGTACGATATTTTGCCTGTATGCTAATGCCCAGTAAGCCATTTTCCAGTGATTGCCAGTCGATTATTTCAACATAGCAGCCCGCGCCATATATTTGAGGGGTGCTGCCAACTTCCTTGCCATCGCTGATTAAAACGGTAACAAAGCCGGTTTGCTGTTTCATGCAGTCTTTCACCAGCGTTAAATAGCGTTGTTCAAATATTTTTAATGGCAGAATACTGCCGGGGAAAAGTACGGTATTTAAAGGAAATAAAGCATGTCTCATGTTGATATTATGCCTTATAGTTAAAGCTAGCTCTATTCATATAACCAGTATTCTTTTCATCAAATTCATTAATGAGACCTTTGCACGATACAATCACGAGTAAAAATGTCTAAAATTTCACTGCTTTTCGTTAGAAAACTTGCCAATAGCCAGCTATTATCTGCGTTTTCTGCCTTAATCAGCAAAATTTTAGCCTTTTTTCCTTTCGCGCCTGTATCGTGTAAAGGTCTCAATATGTATAAAAAATCCGGCAGTTTCAAACACCAGTCCTTTGATGATATTACCG
>CAZYYW010000010.1:10628-38141 GCA_964651445.1 uncultured Thiotrichaceae bacterium | reverse complement strand
ATCAGAGGCTCCTTAATCAAAGTCATCGGTAACACCATCAGTAATCAGCAAGGTAATTCGCCCAGTATCAGACGATGTGGTAGCAGAACTATTACCGTCTGTTGCACTGCATGGAGCGAGTACAGATAACAGCATCAATAAAAACCCTAATTTAAACGTTTTCAGAAGATCCACAACAACACCCTTTTTTATTCAGTGACAAGTCAAGCTAGCTTTCATGTATAAAGATGACTGTAATTAGATACGCACATCGCACTAAAACGAAGCAATGAGTGCTGATTTATTTGTATTGTATGCAAATAGCAATGGCAAAAGCATTGTAAAATAGAACCGCTATTTAATGGTAAATAGTGCTTTAACTTCTATTATCAGTCAGTAGAGACCTTTGCACGATACAATCACGAGTAAAAATGTCTAAAATTTCACTGCTTTTCGTTAGAAAACTTGCCAATAGCCAGCTATTATCTGCGTTTCCTGCCTTAATCAGCAAAATTTTAGCCTTTTTTCCTTTCGCGCCTGTATCGTGCAAAGGTCTCAAGTAATTAAAAAATATTTATCGGGATTTTCTATGTGTGGAATTGTTGGTGCGGTCGCTGAACGTAATGTAACCCCTATTTTGTTAGAAGGGCTGCGGCGATTGGAATATCGTGGTTATGATTCTGCCGGCATCGCCGTGCTAGATAAGGACGATTGTATCAGCCGTCTGCGCCGTGTTGGTAAGGTGAAAGAACTAGCAAATGCACTGGCGCAGACTGAACTACGGGGCACGCTTGGCGTTGCCCACACCCGTTGGGCGACGCATGGTGAACCCAGCGAAAAAAATGCACATCCGCATGTTTGTAATCAATCGGTGGTTATTGTGCACAACGGTATTATCGAAAACCATCGTCAGCTACGTGAAATACAGAAAAAAGAGGGTTACAACTTTACCTCGCAGACAGACACGGAAGTCGCTGCACATCAAATTGAGCACTACCTGAAACAGGGCGATGATCTGCTGAGCGCAGTAACCTTGGCGGTCGCCGATTTTGAAGGTGCTTATGCTTTGGGCGTTATGTCCAATACAGAAAACAATCGCCTTATTGCTACCCGTCGTGGTAGCCCGCTGGTGATCGGTGTTGGCATTGGTGAATATTTTATTGCTTCCGATGCTGCCGCTTTATTACCGGTTACCCGCCGTTTTATTTATCTTGAAGAAGGCGATATCGCCGACATTCGTAGCCATGCGCTGGTTATTTATAACGATCAGGGTGAAGTGGTTGAACGCCAGATCAAAGAGTCAGAATTAAGTGCCGACGCTACCGCAAAAGGTGAATACCGCCACTTCATGCTGAAAGAAATTCACGAACAACCCGCCTGCCTGATCGATATTCTAAAAGGTCGTGTAGTTGACGGGCAGTTACTCGACACCGCCTTTGGTGTCGGCAGCAGTGGTTTGTCGGCGGCAGAAATCTTCGATAAGGTCAAGGCTGTACAAATTATTGCCTGTGGCACCAGTTATCACTCGGGTCTGGTTGCCCGCTATTGGCTGGAAGCCATTGCCGGCATTCCTTGTCGTGTCGAAGTCGCCAGTGAATACCGTTATCGTAAAACTGTATTACATGAAGGTACTTTGGTGGTGACCATTTCACAGTCGGGTGAAACAGCCGATACACTGGCTGCCTTGCGTGAAATTAAGGCGCTTACCGATTTAACTCTAACCATCTGTAATGTGCCGGAAAGCTCTTTGGTACGCGAAAGTGAACTGACACTAATGACCCGCGCTGGCCCCGAAATAGGTGTGGCTTCGACCAAGGCGTTTACCACACAACTGCTGGGTTTATTAATGCTGGTTGCTGCACTGGGTAAGCGTCGCGAACTGTCTGCCGATAAAATAAAATCACTGTTTCAGCAAGCACAAGCACTGCCGAGCTTGATCGAGAAGGTGTTACAGAATAAAACAGAAATCGAAGCCTGGGCAGAAGTGTTTGAAGATTTGGATAATGCGATCTTCATCGGCCGTGGAACGCTGTTTCCGATCGCGCTGGAAGGTGCGCTTAAACTCAAAGAAATATCCTATATTCATGCCGATGCCTATCCTGCCGGTGAGCTAAAACACGGCCCTATTGCACTGATCGACCAGGACATGCCAACCATTGCGGTCATTTCGATGGACGGCTATGAAGAAAAAATTAAATCGAATATTCAGGAAATTATGGCGCGCGGTGGCAAGGTATTTTTATTTGCAGACGAGCGCCTTGATATTGAAGATTTAGGGGACGATTGCAAGGTAATAAAAATTCCAGCAGTGGATGCCGAACTGGCACCAATACTGTTTTCAGTGCCATTACAGCTATTTTCGTATTTTGTTGCCGTACGTAAAGGCACAGACGTTGACCAACCGCGCAATTTAGCAAAATCGGTAACCGTCGAGTAATTTGGCTCCTTAACTGAAAGGTTGAGATTTTGCATTATTCGATAGCGTACCTATTCTGACTATATTTTGTGCTCAAACAAAGCATTTGGGATACTGAAACAGCAGAATTGTAAACGCAGAATTGCTGGCTAATTTTTTAAATCTTTATATATACAATAAAATCATTGAGTTAGACGTTTGTCTTAGGGTTCTCATAGAGAGGACAAATGAATATTTATTAATTTGACACTGTCTAAATACGGTGTTTATATTAAGCAGTGCATATACCTGAATAAATACCATGAAAAAGATCATCGATAGAAAAGAGTTTTTCGAAGGGCGTAACGCTCCCATGCTTGGCGAGAGGCCGGCACAAGAGCAGTACAGCACCTTTATCTCCAACCTCAGGTATGCGATTGATAATGATGAATTAAGCCTGCATTATCAACCTCGCTTTAATGTGATATCGGGCAAAGCGGATACTATTGAAGCACTTGTACGTTGGCACCGTCCTGGCATCGGACGTTATTACCCGAGTGTTTTTATACCTGACGCGGTTGATAATGGTTTAATATTCCCGCTTGATTTATGGGTGTTTGAGCGCTGTTGTGTCGATTTAAAACACCTGAAAACGACTGTAAGTCCGCATATAAAAATATCCATCAACCTTTCCGTACTGACCTGCGAAAGTTTATACTGCGCTCACAAAATTATTGAAATCAGCCAAAATCATGACGTCCAGTTATCTGATTTTGAATTTGAAATTTCTGAAAGTACGCACAATCATGACATCCGAAAAGTCGCTGCGTTTTGTGAAACACTCAGCAATCAAGGCGCACAATTTAGTCTTGATAATTTTGGTACAGGGCAATCGCCCTTGATTAATTTAAATATCCTGCCAGCAAAAACCATTAAAATTGATCACAACTTTATTCATGAAATAGGTAAATCCAAGCGTTGTGAAATTATTATCTGTTCAATGATTAATATGGTCAAAGAATTAAACATGCAGGTTGTCGCGCAAGCGGTAGAAACAGATGAACAATACTGGTTTATGCTGGAAGCTGGCTGTGATCAACTACAAGGTTATTTACTTTGCCGGCCGCTAGAGGTTGATCGTATTCAGGTTGCTAAATTGCAATCTCCTGAAATAGTCTATTCCGCTAAATAAGTGTTTGGCACCGGTTTTAAGGTTTGCTGTGCGCGACAAATTCTGTTACAAAACAGGTGAATCCAGTGGTAGATATTGCCTATGCCGGCAAGGTATAATTAGCCCCTGTAAGATTACTTAGTCTGGTACAAATGCCTCTCAGTCCAACGCGCAAACTTTACATCAAAACATACGGTTGTCAGATGAATGAATATGACTCATCCCGTATTTCAGATGTACTTGCTGATTCTCACAATCTTGAAATTACCACTGATCCAGAACAGGCGGATGTACTGTTGCTCAATACTTGTTCCATTCGGGAAAAAGCGCAGGAAAAGGTATTCTCCCAACTCGGTCGCTGGAAAAATTGGAAAAAAGATAAACCAGATTTAATTATTGGTGTCGGTGGTTGCGTTGCCAGTCAGGAAGGCGCGGCAATCCAAAAACGGGCGCCTTATGTTGATATCGTGTTTGGCCCGCAGACCATTCACCGACTGCCGGACATGTTATCGGGTGTTAGTGAATTTCACAAAAAAGTGGTGGACATTAGTTTTCCAGAAATTGAAAAGTTTGACTGTATGCCAGAGCCAAAGGCCGATGGTCCGACCGCTTTTGTTTCTATCATGGAAGGTTGCAGCAAATATTGCAGTTTTTGTGTGGTGCCTTATACCCGTGGTGAAGAAGTCAGCCGTCCGTTTGATGATGTGCTTGCCGAAGTGGCAGGGTTAGCTGAACAGGGTGTGCGAGAAGTTAATTTGCTGGGGCAAAATGTGAACGCCTATCGTGGCGAGATGCCGGCAGATGATGGTGAAGAAATATTCGCCGATTTGGCTTTGTTAATTAATTATGTGGCGGCCATTGATGGTATCGACCGCATCCGTTTTACGACTTCGCACCCGATGGAATTTAACGATGATCTGGTTGCCGTTTATGGACAGGTACCAGAATTGGTTAGTTTTTTGCACCTACCGGTGCAAAGTGGTTCCGATAAAATTCTTTCGGCAATGAAACGTGGTCATACTGCCGAGCAATATAAAGACATTATTCGCCGATTAAAAATTGTTCGCCCGGATATTTCAATCTCCTCGGATTTCATTATTGGCTTTCCCGACGAAAGTGATGAAGATTTTTCCGACACCATGAAATTAATCGAAGACGTTGGCTTCGATCATTCCTACAGTTTTATTTATAGCGCACGCCCCGGAACACCGGCGGCTGTTTTACACGACAATACGACCGACCTCATTAAAAAACACCGCTTAGGCATATTACAAAGTATTATTAGTCGCAATGCCAATGCCATTAACCTGCAAATGGTAGGCAGTGTACAAACGGTGTTGGTCGATGGCGTTTCCAGAAAAAGTGAAACTCAGATGACAGGGCGCACGGAGAATAATCGCAAGGTTAATTTTACCGGCGATAAAAACCTCATCGGTCATTTTGCCGATGTTAAAATCACCGAAGCAAGAAGTAATTCACTGCAAGGGGATTATGTTGGGCTTTCTGCGATAGATAGCGTTGAAAATAAATCACAAAAAAGCAACCGCGGACTTGCATGACAGGCAGGTATATCTAAATGCACATTAAAATATTCAAACTTATATTATTGACAGAGACCAACGACTTTAATGCGTAATCCTGAACCTAGAAAGTTACCAACTGGGGTAATTATCCAATTTGAATTAACCCCAGCAGACAATCAGCGTCTGGTGAATTTATGTGGCCCGCTGAATCAGCATTTGCAACAAATAGAAGAATATTACAATGTCAAAATTAGCTGCCGCAGCAGCCAGTTTGAAATCAGTGGTGAAGGTCGCCGTTTAAAAACCGTAAAAAACACCATTCTTACGCTTTATAACGTAGCCGGTCATGAAACCCTATCCGCTGAGAGTGTGCAGTTGTATCTAAATGATAGCTCTGATCATAACTTACATAAAATGAAAAGCAGCGATTTCGATGACGATAACAGTATCACCAGTATTAAAAATCGGCGTAGCAAAATTAGCGGCCGTGGTAAAAGCCAGCAACAGTATCTTGAACAAATAAAATCCAGCGACTTAACGATTGGTGTCGGCCCTGCCGGTACGGGTAAAACCTACCTCGCCGTTGCCAGTGCGGTAGAGGCGTTAGAAAATGATTTGGTGGATCGTTTAATTTTAGTGCGCCCAGCAGTAGAAGCGGGCGAACGTCTGGGTTTTTTACCGGGCGATCTGGCGCAAAAGATCGACCCGTACTTACGCCCGATGTATGACGCCCTGTTTGAAATGTTAGGCCAGCAAAAAGTGGCAAAATACATTGAACGCAACATTATAGAGATAGCGCCACTGGCTTACATGCGCGGGCGAACACTGAACGATGCTTTTATTATTCTTGACGAAGCACAAAATACAACCATCGATCAGATGAAAATGTTTTTGACCCGTATTGGTTTTGGCTCCAAATCAGTCATTACCGGCGATATAACACAGGTGGATTTACCACGTGATAAAACATCCGGCTTGCGCCATGCCTTAAAGATTTTAGATGATATCGATGGCATCGGCATTACCCAATTTCATAAAGACGACATAGTACGACATCCGCTAGTGAAAAAAATAGTCCACGCCTATGAACGAGATGAGTCAAAGTGATCGCGAACAATAATCGCGGATAGCCATCATGACAATAACGGTGGATATTTCAATTTCAGATGAGCTGACTTCAGAAGTCGGTGAATCAGCAGACGACGAGGTTCCCGAACCGGCGTTGTTACAAACCTGGGCGAGTACCGCCTATCTGGGCACCGCGCCCGCCATCGCTAGCCTGCTGATTACCAGTGCTGACGAAATAAAAAACCTCAATAAACAGTATCGTGATAAAGATAAAGCCACCAATGTTTTATCTTTTCCGATGTCGTCCCCGCAAGAAGTTGAAATTTGCCTGTTAGGCGATATCGTTTTATGTGCATCCGTTATTCAACAAGAAGCAAAACAACAGGCAATAACTGAACGGTCACACTGGGCGCATATGGTGGTGCATGGCATGTTGCACTTGCAGGGCTACGATCACGTTAACAATGATGAAGCTGAAAACATGGAACAGTTGGAAATAAAAATTTTGAACCAACTTGGTTTTAATGACCCCTACATAGCGATTAATTTAAATACCCAAGCCGATACGGCAGAGCATTAAAAGAAAAAAATGAAAAATGAAGAAAAGAAAAAAAGCTGGCTCTCGATTTTAAAAAGTAAGTTTTTAAAACAAAAGGATGACCAAAACCAGTTACAGGAACAACTACGCCTAGCGCAACGTAAAGGGATAATCAGCCTTGATGCCTTAATGATGATTGAAGGTGTATTTCAAGTGGCTGAAATGCAAGTGCGCGATATTATGGTGCAGCGCTCTCATTTGATCGTGGTGCAGCAAGATATGGGCGTCGAGGATATGCTCTCCATTGTGGCTAACTCTGGGCACTCACGTTTTCCGGTTGTTGATGAAAGCCTCGATGAAGTTGTGGGTATTTTATTAGCAAAAGATCTGAGCCATTATAATGATGACAAAAGTCGTAAAGCTTTCGAAATAAAAGATATTCTGCGAACGGCTGTTTTTGTACCTGAAAGCAAACGCTTAAACGTATTACTAAAAGACTTTCGTGAAAGCCGCAATCATATGGCGATGGTCATTGATGAATACGGTGGTGTGGCAGGTGTAGTCACCATCGAAGACGTGCTTGAGCAAATAGTAGGTGAGATTGATGATGAGCATGACGCGGCCGATATTACCAATATTCGGCGCAGTGGATTTCAGCGTTACAGTGTGCGCGGCTTGACACCGTTGGATGAATTTAACCAGCATTTTAATTCAAAACTAAGTCATGCAAAGTTCGAAACCATTGCCGGCCTGGTTACCTTTGAACTGGGACACCTAGCAGAACGTGGTGAGGAAGCCACTATCGGAGATTTTCATTTTAAAGTTATCAGCGCAAATTCACGACGAATAAATAACTTGCAGGTAAGCCTTCTATCCGACAATGAAACTGGCGCTACGACTGGTAGCCAAGATGAAATGACAACGGCAGTTAAGTCTGGTACTGAAGCCTGACGATGAAAAATAACGTAGAGCCAATGCCTTGGTTGCAATGGTCATTGTTAAGTTTAGTTGCGGGTGCTTTGACGACCTTGGCGTTTGCGCCGTTTAATTTTAGTTGGTTAGTCTTTATCTTACTGGCCGTGCCATTTTATTTGTGGAATAAACTGCCGGCTAAACAGGCAGCGATCAGCGGTTGGTTATACAGCCTTGGCTTGCAGTGCACAGGCGTTAGCTGGATATATTACAGTGTGCATGTTCACGGCAGTGCGCCGGTTCTTTTCGCCGCCATTCTTATCTTCTTATTATGTTGCTATTTAAGTCTCTATTTCGGTCTAGCGGCTTACTTGGTGAATCGATTTTTACCCAAAAGCAGCGCTTTGCGGCTGCTGATTTTTTATCCTGCAAGTTGGGTAATCTTTGAATGGCTGCAAGGTTATGTTATGACCGGTTTCGCTTGGATGCAGTTAGGCTACACGCAGATTGATCTACCGCTTTCAGGGTTTGCCCCTGTTTTCGGCAACCACGCTGTTGGTGGTTTAATTGCGCTAAGCGCCGGTGCCTTGGTTCTTTTATTTCTGTTATATAAAAAACAACAGTACAAGAAAATTGCTTTGTTGGTGGCACTGCCGATGCTGGTGCTATGGTTGTCATCGGCCGTTCTTAAAACCATTCATTGGACGCAGGCAGAAGGCGAGACTATCAGGGTGAGCCTTATACAAGGCAATATTGCACAAAAAGATAAATGGAAGTTGCACATGAAGCAACCAACCATGGATTTATATCGAGAGCTTACACTGCAACAGCAGAATGTTGATCTTATCATCTGGCCGGAAACAGCAGTGCCTGCCTACTGGTCTCGTGTACAGCCTTATATACAGCAGTTACGCGCAGACATGGAACAACGTGATATTGATTTATTACTGGGTATTTTTGTAAGAAATGAAGAAGGCCGTTTGTTAAACAGTGTGCTGAATGTAAACGGTGAAGCCTACCATAAACGACATCTGGTGCCTTTAGGTGAATATATTCCACTGCGTTTCCTCATCGAGTTTTTTAATAAGTTCGTAAAAATACCGATGTCGGATATTACCGCGGGTGATGACGATCAGGATCTATTAATCGCCGCGGGTGTCCCCTTAGGTGTATCAATCTGTTTCGAAGAAGCGTTTGCTCGCGATGTAATAAGAGATTTACCGGAAGCAAAAATATTGGTGAATGTCAGCAACGACGCCTGGTTTGAAGATTCTATTCAGCCACATCAACACCACGCTATTGCGCGTATGCGAGCACTGGAAGCAGGGCGCACCATGATACGCTCAACAAATACTGGCATTACATCTTTTATTGGACCACACGGTGAAGTCATTAAACAACTGCCGCAGTTTGAAGTAGGCGTATTAACGGCAGACGTGCAGCCGCTGGTTGGCGCTACCCCGTTCGTGCGCTGGGGTGACTGGTTCATCGTTGGTTTGTGTAGTTTGGTTTTGCTGGGTTTCGGCTTCCGACGTAAAAAAGGCAATGACTAGGAACCTGTCAGATTTAACCGCAAAGCGTAAATATCAGGTGGCTTGCTCCTGAGCTGGGTAGCTTACAATTGGGGCTTTTCCATTGTGAAGGTATAGGAAGTATAAACACCCTTTCAACTAGGAGTCTGTCCGAGAAAAATCAGTTGGGCGCGGAAAAGACAAGCAAGATATTGGTGTGCATGGCGAATTCTAAAATACGGTACATCCATATACCACCGCACCACCAGTTGAAACCAGCAGTTACCCTGGTTCCTACATATCATCTCAGCCCGTCCCGCTCACCCATCTACAAGTAACTTTTTCAAGGCTTCTTATTTTTATCCGCAAATGAACGCAAATAATTAAAATATTTTGTTTTTATTTGCGGAATATATTTTTTAAGTTACTTAGAAGGATTAAGGTTTTGGTATGTAGTTGACATTTGGTAATCCTTTAAAGTCAACGTCTTGCGTCCATACTGTCGCATCGAAGCAACTCGCAGTTGTATAGATGATGCTGTCCGCCATTGGTAATTTGTATTGCAAACTTATCCTAGCTGCGGAAGTAGATATTGAAGGCGTAAGAGTTACTATTTTCGCTTTTTGAATTGCTGCAAGTGCTTGCAATAAATGATTTTCATCGCTTTCTCTGAGAATTACTTTTGATATTTCGTAGATGCATATTGTTGGGACTATAAGCTGTTCAAGTTGCTTTATTGGAGTAGAAAATTTCTTAGCGTTTCGACCACCTTCAAAATATTCCAGCCACCCTGAAGTATCTACAACATTCATTCCCGATCTTCATCTCTAGTAAATGCTGTATCAATGCCTTTAAGAAAGCCTTCAAGTTCACCTATATCCCTTTCAGGGATAAATTCAATTCTGTTTTCGTATTGAACAACTTGCATTCGTTGACCAGGTAACAAATGCAATGATTCCCTGATTTCCTTAGGAATAACAACCTGGAATTTTGGTGATACCTTAACGCTTAACATAATCCGCACTCCTATCGATGAGATGTTGGTATTACGATAGGCTTATCGATATCATCTGTCAAGTGCTAGCCTTGTCCAATATAAAATGAGCCTGACGCCAATGCCAGCAAGTTAAGCTCTAAATCATTCATTATAAAGAACTTTTTCTCGTTCCTAAGCTCCCGTGTGCGAACACGTATTACCGTGCCACTGACATAGGTGTAAGTTGCGCCAGACAAACAGCTCGTCTGCGTTCCCACGCGGGAGCGTGGGAACGAGGCACAACTGCCGCAGTTTGAAGTGGGTGTATTAACGGCAGAAGTGCAGCCACTGGTTGGCGCTACCCCGTTTGTGCATTGGGGTGACTGGCTCATTGTTGGTTTGTGTAGTTTGGTTTTGCTGGGTTTCGGCTTCCGACGTAAAAAAGCCAATGACTATCCAATGACTTAAGGGCACCTCTTGTATCTCTCAAACATGGTAATTTAGTTAGCTGCTATATTATCAGGACACCAAGGGAGCTTGTGGCACCTCTAAGCGCATAGACGCTGCTATTTAGATCAAGCCCCTTGGTGTTTACTTATTATAACTCAATGGTATCCAAGTCCTTCTGTTTTTTAGAATGAGGCTGTAATTACAAGAGAAGTGGAGAGTAAATCTTATGAAAAAGTCTGTCGGTATTGATGTATCAAAAGCAACACTGGATGTTTGTTATAAAACAGAAGGTGAAAAAGCAACACAATGTCATCGGGTATTTGATAATACCACTAAGGGGCATAAGCAGCTTTTAAAATGGTTAAACGGTCTTAATGAGAATTCATTATTGGCACTTCCTGTCATTGTTGAAGCAACAGGGGTTTATCATTTGGTGCTGGTTAATACATTGCATGATGCAGGCATGTCAGTTTGTATATTGAATCCTGCACAAGGTCATTACTACGCAAAAAGCTTAGGTCTACGTGGCAAAACCGACAAGCTGGATAGCTATATGTTGGCAGGTTATGGGCTGGAAAGAACGCTAGTCATTTGGCAGCCAGCCAGTCAACAACATATTGAATTAAAAGCATTAAACACGCGTTTATTTGCCATAGACAAGGATATTCGTCGCGAGAAAAATCGTTTGGAAAGTACGCAGATAGCCAATCAATCTAAGGTAGTTATTAAATTGATAAAGCAATCAATTCGTGCCCTTGAAAAACAGGCAGAAAAACTCATCAAGCTGATTGATGACCACATAGAAAAGCATGAAGACTTAAAGAATAATCGTCAGCTATTGTGATCTATACCTGGTATAGGTGAGGTTTGTTCTCGTTATTTAGTGGCAGATATCTATCACGGACGCTTCAAGTCAGCGGCGCAATGCGCGGCTTATATGGGGCTTGTTCCTGTACCAGATAATTCTGGCAATCGTGTAAAATCCCGTTTGTCCCGTGCGGGGAACAGGAAGATGAAAGCAAAGCTGTATATGGCAGCGATTGTTGCCAAGCAACACAATCCTGTATTAAAGAAACACTATGACCAATTATTAGCACGGGGTAAATGCAAAATGAGTGCATTGTGTGCTGTTATGCGGCGGTTAGTACAAATTAGTTTTGGTGTTATTAAACATCAAGAAAGGTTTGGTTTGCAAATGACATAAGGTTGCTTGCAATCAAAAATGAGAGATGGTATCTATTAATTGACTTTTTAAAGCCAAAAAATTCTGCCACAGAAATCACGTTTAAAAAAAGAAAATTTGAGAGTATAAATATTTCTGTGTAACTGCCTCGTTAAATGTAATTCGTTAAGTGTTATTTAAATTCAATCACCTCGGTACCTCCTTGAGGGGTGTGAACATATTCAGTGCATGTTTCTAATTTCTAATGGGCATGGCCCATTTTTTGGATGCTTGCTGTGTTGCCAGATAAATCACATTAATCAACGAACAACGTTTTAATGAATTCGCTGGAGTGCCCACCCCAAACCGACACTAACGTAAGTGAAATTTCTGCTGTAATTTACTCACTACAAGAGAATAATGACAAGGTGAAAAAGACATAATCATAAAGCTGGTTTTAAAGCGAAAGTAGTGTTATTCCAAATGTCATAAAGGCATACCAACGATTTGGTATTTACCAAAATTAACGGTCTTTCTATAATATATAGACGTAGATCATCTTGGGTGAATAGAGATGTTTTGTATGAAAAATTATTACAGTTATATAGAACTGCTATTGATATCAACAACATTATTTTTTAATAATGCATATGCGAGCACTGTTTATGTAAACGTAAGTTATTCGGCTCTCAGCGTAAATCATGCCGGTATCCTAAGGAGCCTCTGAACAAGTCTGGGTCGAGCAGATTGCAGATTAGCTTATTCTGGTTCAAGGCGTGGAACGCGCGTAATAGCTGGCTATTGCGAAGTTTCACAACGCGGAAGCAGGATAAGCTAACCTGCAAGATGCCGATTCACGACTTATTCAGAGGTTCCCTAAGCGAGGAGCCATTAAGTTCTTTACGCCGATTGCCGATGGTGGTGCCAACTGCGGTTCTTGCCATTCAGGTGATTTTATGACAGATGAAGACTTCCATGTGATTGCGGTGCCGCAAATTGGGCGTGGTAAGGAAGACCATAATGCCATCTTAAACAATGATGACTTCGGCCGCTTCCGCGAAACACAGGACGCGGCTGACATGTATCAATTTAGGACGCCAGCATTGTTGAACGTTGAAGTGACAGGGCCTTGGGGACATGCTGGAGCACATGGCTCCTTGGAGGCTATAATTCGACATCATTTGAACCCGGCTGAGGCGATTGCTAATTACGATTTTTCAAAATTGGATCCGAATATCCAAGCGCAAGATATGTTAATCAACACACAGTTTCATTTGGATCAATTAGAAGCCAATCGAGCTGCCAACGTTGAAAACGTTTTGCAGAATGTGGAAATGACGGATGCAGAAGTGGCCGATATAGTTGAATTTATGAAAGCGCTAACGGATCCCTGCGTAAAAGACCGCGCTTGTTTAGCACCGTGGATACCGACAGCGGGTGATGCAGATCCCGATGGTTTACGCATCAATGCTTTTGGTCATGATGGTTTACTCTTATAGATCAGTTACAGATAGATAAAACTTAAAAAAGTAAACGGTAACCCGCATAGGGTTGCCGTTTTTTTTGCAGTTGTGTTTAATAACAAACAAAGATACTCATACTTTAAAAAGTAAAAATCACATTAATCAACGAATATCGTTTTAATGAATTCGCAACAAGCGGGGTATTTTCGTTATTTTAGTAAAAACCTTAATGCTTTTAAGAAAAGGGAAAATGATAAGCGATGATGATAATTTCATCTGCCAATTTTAGTCACTTTAATTCATGGAGTCTGGAAAATTTTTCTGATTAGCCTTGAAATCAGTTTGTAGAAAATACGCGGAGAAAGTGGAGCTAGCGATTCCGATTGTTTTGTTTTACAAATCGGCAGGCTTGCTGCCCGTTTTTTTATAAAGGGCAGTTTGTTTAATTGATTTTTCATGGCTGAACTGTTCCAATTCAATACGGGTTTGATCCGCCACAGATAAAAATAGCTCCATCACTTTACGTTCCATCACCTCGATATCCAGCAGTAACCAATCGTAGAATTCGGAGCTGGATTCCATCATATATTCGGCGGCGTCGTTAATGTCACGTTTGATATATTCGCCAATCTCATGTGCTTCCTCGGCCGTCACGCTACCAAGATGAACCGCTTGATGCTTAGCCAAATCCAATGCCTTCTGCAAGGTCATGTCGTCCAGTTCAGTACGCTTAAACGCATCACGCATTTCCTGCATCATCTGGTTGTACGCTGAAATGAGATGACTGGCGGGTTTTCTTTGTAGCTGAATCATAGTATTCCTTGATAAAATCTCTGTCTTGGTTGAACTGGCAGTAAATGATCGTAAATTTTCCTGAGGCTATGCCATATCGAGTGGGTATACCGTTATTTTTTATAGACACAGAGACCACAGAGCACACAGAGTTATCGTTTATAATGTATTAATACCCCTTAATACATAGAGGTTTATCAGAACCCTGTACTAGTCGTGTTAACTTTAAATACGCTCTGTGCCCTCCGTGGTCTCTGTGTCTATTATCTTGTCCACTCAATCATAGTCCCACTTTGCTAAACACACTTTAGAATGAAACGAATCCTTTATGTCGATGTGATGCTGGTGTATCCTTCCAGATTGGTTTTAGCCCTGTGCTTAATTTATAGTTCAGGATTTACATGCATGTGCAGTCATCCGACGAACTGTTGTTATGCTGGAATTAGGGCATTAAAAAAATTATGATGAATGAAGAATATCAAGCTCAGGAAATAGAAGAAAACGTGCAGAAAATGTGGCATGAAAAATCAGTTTTTCGAGCCATTGATGGGGCAGGTGAAGACTCGAAAAAAGACAAGTTTTATTGCTTGGCGATGTTTCCTTATCCCAGTGGTCGCCTGCACATGGGGCATGTGCGTAATTACTCCATCGGCGACGTAATTTCACGTTATCAGCGTATGCAGGGCAAAAACGTATTACAACCGATGGGCTGGGATGCCTTTGGTTTGCCTGCTGAAAATGCTGCCATCAAAAACAAAGTGGCACCGGCGAAATGGACCTACGAAAATATCGACTACATGCGTACGCAACTAAAACGTCTGGGTTTTGCTTATGACTGGGAACGCGAGCTTGCCACCTGCCAGCCCGATTATTACCGCTGGGAACAATGGTTATTTACCCGTTTATTCAAAAAAGGTTTGGCGTATAAAAAAACCGCAGGAGTGAACTGGTGTCCCAACGACATGACTGTGCTGGCAAATGAACAGGTCATTGATGGCAAGTGTTGGCGTTGTGATACTGAAGTCGAACGCCGGGAAATCTCGCAATGGTTTTTGAAAATTACTGATTATGCACAGCAATTGCTAGACGGTCTGGATACGCTCGACGGCTGGCCGGAGCAAGTGCGCACCATGCAGCGCAACTGGATTGGTCGATCTACCGGCGTACAACTTCAATTTGAGATTGCTGGCTCAGATACAGATGACCATTCAGCCGAACCGCCGCTGACAGTCTATACCACCCGTGCAGATACCCTGATGGGCGTCACCTATGTTGCCGTTGCCGCTGAACATCCGCTGGCTAAAAAAGCCGCAGTAAACAATGGTGCATTACAGGCGTTTATCGACACCTGCAAAACCACCAGTGTGGCAGAGGCTGATGTCGCCACCATGGAAAAGAAGGGCATGGCGACCGGATTAATGGCAATACATCCCCTTACGGGTGAACAGATACCGGTGTGGGTGGCGAATTTTGTGCTTATCGATTATGGCTCTGGCGCGGTAATGTCAGTGCCTGCACATGATAGTCGTGATTACGCTTTTGCCAAAACGTATGGGTTGGCAATTAAACAAGTCATTTTTCCTGCCGATGGCAGTGAGGTTTCGGTGGACAAAGAAGCCTATGTTGAACAAGGGCTGTTAAAAAATTCTGCAGAATTTGATGGTTTGCATTCTGCACAGGCAATCGATGCTATCGCCAACAAACTGGCGGCTATGGACAAAGGTGAAAAGCAGATTAACTACCGTTTACGTGATTGGGGAGTTTCTCGGCAGCGTTATTGGGGAACACCGATTCCGATTATTCACTGTGAACAATGTGGCACGGTGGCAGTACCGGAAGAACAGTTGCCGGTTATTTTGCCGGAAAATGTCGCATACGGTGACGATGTGGGTTCGCCGATTAAAAAAATGCCAGAGTTTTATGAAACCACTTGCCCTGAGTGTGGTGGACAGGCGAGCAGAGAAACCGATACCTTCGATACTTTTTTTGAATCGTCCTGGTATTACGCACGTTTTACCTGCCCCGATGCGAAAAATGAAAAGGGTGCGGCAATGTTGGATGAACGAGCCAATTATTGGGCACCTGTCGATCAATACATTGGTGGCATCGAACACGCGGTACTGCATTTGTTATACGCGCGTTTTTTCCACAAGTTAATGCGTGATGAAGGTTTGTTGGACAGCGACGAACCCTTCAAACAATTATTAACCCAGGGCATGGTGTTAAAAGACGGCAGTAAAATGTCCAAGTCGAAAGGCAATACCGTTGACCCGCAGCCATTGATTGAAAAATACGGTGCCGATACGGTGCGCCTGTTTATTTTATTTGCTGCGCCACCGGAGCAGTCACTGGAATGGAATGACGAAGGTGTTGAAGGGGCTGCGCGTTTTCTCAAACGCTTGTGGAAGCTGGTCGCCAACTTTACTGCGCAAAACGCAGAACGCACGGCTTTAAATGTAGCGGCTTTGAATGCCGAACAAAAAGACATGCGCCGTAAAACGCATGAAACCATTGCAAAAGTCAGCGACGACATTGGTCGTCGCCACACCTTTAATACAGCCATCGCCGCCAACATGGAATTAGTCAACGAGCTGATGAAATTTGAAAGTAGCAGTGAGCAGACAGATAAACAAAACAGCGCTGTTAAACGTGAAGCCATCGAAGCCGTGGTGTTGTTGTTATCACCTATCGTGCCACATATTACGCAGCAATTATGGCAGGCGTTAGGGCATGATGATGTACTGGCGACAGTCAAATGGCCGGTGTGTGACGAGTCTGCCATGGTGCGCGATGAACTTGAACTGGTGGTTCAGGTAAACGGTAAATTACGCGCTAAAATTTTTGTTGCTGCCAATGCGGACAAAGACAGTATTGAAGCCGCTGCTCTGGCAGATGAGAAAATCAAAACCAATATAGAAGGCAAAACCGTGCGAAAAATAATCGTGGTGCCGGGTCGTTTGGTTAACATTGTGGCGAATTAATATGTTGCTAACGGTGCAAACGATTGCTGTTAACTTGTGCAAAAAAAATCTTCATGCTTTAGTGCTTGTGGCACTACTGTTGAATCTTTCCGCCTGCGGTTTTCAGTTACGTGGTGCCATTGATTTATCGAAAGACATTTCACCCGTGTTTCTCCAGCAGGGTAGCTTGTTTGATCTGGCGCGCGAAATTAAATTACTGCTGGACGTTAATAAAATTGAACAGGTAGCAACAGCCGCGCAGTCAAAAACACAATTGATTTTACTGACCGAAAATAAAAAACAAGGCGTACTGTCGGTCGATGGCAATGGTCGAGTTATAGAATATTTGCTGACTTACCAAGTTAACTTTGAGATTGCCTTTGCATCTGCGTCTGACCCTACACCGGCTAGCTCTGCTCCGGCTTCTATACAAACGGTGAAGGTGACACGTAGTCTGGTTTTTGATCCTAATGCCGTATTGGCAGTGAGTAATGAAGCTGAAATTTTATTCAGGGATATGCAGCGAGATGCAGCGCGTTTGATATTGTTGAAACTGGAAGCCTTCGGGGTCAGAGATAAGCTTGTCTCTGCCCCCGGTTTGGCTAACTCCGGTCAGGAAGAAGGTGCAGCGAAGTGAACGCTCGCCCATGAATGCGCGTCCTGATCAGTTAAAATCCATGCTGGCTAAAACCACTTACCCAGTTTACATGGTCAGTGGTGATGAACCTTTGCAGCAAATGGAAGCGCTGGATTTAATCCGTTCTTTTTTGCGCGAAAATGATTACACGGAAAGAGAAGTACTGGATGTGGATGCGCAATTTGATTGGCAGCGTTTACTCGATGAAGCCGCCACTATGTCTTTGTTTGCCTCGCGCCGAATCGTCGAGTTAAGACTGCCCACAGCCAAACCTGGCAAGCAAGGTTCACAGGTAATCAAAGATTATTTGTCTCGTCCACCGGAAGATACGGTGCTGATTATCAACGCCGGTAAAGTTGATGGCAATGCAAAAAAATCTGCCTGGTATAAAGCGGTTGACCAAAACGGTCTGCTGGTACAGTGCTGGCCGGTGCCCGCCGATAAACTGCCGCACTGGTTACGGCAACGTTTTAATGCCCGTGATATGCAAGCCGATAATGATGTGCTGGCTTATGTCGCGCAGCATGTTGAAGGTAACTTGCTGGCGGCAAATCAGGAAATCGAAAAGCTCTATTTATTGTTAGGCCCAGGCAAAGTCAGCTATGCTGATGTGGCAGAAGCCGTCACGTCACAGTCACGCTATAACGTGTTCGAATTGATGGATATGTTGTTAACCGGCAACAGTAAGCGTGTGCTTAAAATTGTTGCCGGTCTGAATGCCGAAGGTGTGGTACCGGTAATCGTAAACTGGGCACTGGCGAAAGATATCCGCTTACTGGCGCAGGTTGCACAAGATCCCTCGTCGGTGGATATTATATTAAGACGTTCAGGCGTATGGCAAAGCCGCGTCACCTTGTTTAAATCTTGCCTATCACGTCATCATGCACGTTCGTTTCAGCTGATGTTAAAACGCTGCGCTTACATTGATGCCGCCAGTAAAGGCATGATTGATGCCAATGTATGGGATGAAATTAGTACACTGTGTATAAAATTAGTGGGATCGAGCAGAGCCGGCTAACAAAATTTAGAGAATATTTGATTAATTCTGAATGAAATAGATTTCAGCGATAAGATGCGACTTCACGAATGGAATAGAGCTGTCTTAGGTAATCAGCCTTCGGGTTAGTAAATAAGCCATAAAAAAAGGGACTATGCCACATTGAGTGGGCAAGATAATAGACACGGAGACCACAGGGCGTGTTTAAAGTTAACACGACTACTACAGGGTTGCAGATAAACCTCAATAGCATCAAGATTGGTGAATCTATTAAACGTTATAAACGATAACTCTGTGACCTCTGTGGTCTCTGTGTCTAAAAAAATAATTGTATACCCACTCGATATGGCATAGACCATAAAAAAACCTGCTGATATTGCAGGTTTTTTTATGCAGACATGTAGCAGGATATTAATCCTCGTCAGCCCATGAGATGTGATCAGTTGATTGTGTTTTTGTATCAACAGTCGCTACGATGGTAGTAGGCTCTTGTTCGGTGCGTGCTTCAGCGGTGTCAGTGATTAGTACTGCCGCTACGGTCAAGTTAATAATTGCAAGTGTTGCTAACATGGTGTTCTCCAAAATGTGGTTTCTTGATGGTTAGTATATTATAAAATTCTAATATAGATGTCAAGTCAAATGCCTTTTTATATGGACGTACTGGCTGAATTTTTCGTAAGCTATTGATTTATTGGGTTGATAGTGTTGAGTAACTGCTTGATTAGGTATGAAAGTGTTAGTACTTACTCAGCTCGAATTAACAATATGCTTAAAATTGCCTCGGTAATAGTGTTGTGTTTTAGCAATTGTGCATTCTTGGGCAAAATAAATGTCTCTGCAAGCTGAAAGGGCTTTGGTTATAATGTTATACCTTATCTAACGAATTTTTTGACGGCAGCTAGCGCTATGAGTGCAAACATACAAACTTCAATAATAGACATTGAGCAATACATGGCCACTGTTGGCCGTGCTGCGCGGATCGCGGCTAAAGCGATTGGTCGGGCGTCTACGGCACAAAAAAATCAGGCACTGTTGGCAATCGCTGACCAGATTTGTGCGCAGGCAACGATTTTGAAACAAGCCAATGCGCTGGATTTAACGGCGGCCAAAGAAAAGGGTCTGGCAGCGGCTTTGCTTGATCGGCTTGAACTTACGGATGAACGCATTACTACTATGGCGAATGGTTTGCGTCAGATAGCGACCTTGCCAGACCCCATTGGCGTAATCTCCAATATGGCTTACCGCCCCTCAGGTATTCAGGTGGGGCAGATGCGTGTGCCCTTGGGTGTGATCGGCATCATTTATGAGTCGCGGCCGAATGTTACAGCGGATGCGGCAGGTCTGTGCCTTAAATCCGGTAATGCGGTGATATTGCGCGGCGGTTCAGAAGCAATACATTCAAACCAAGCAATCGCCGACTGTATTCAACACGGTCTACAGCTTGCTGACTTGCCTGGTGAGGTGGTGCAAGTGATTGAAACCACTGACCGTGCTGCGGTGGGGGCATTATTACGGCTTAAAGATGATGTTGATGTCATTATTCCTCGCGGCGGAAAAAGCTTGATACAGCGTATTAGTGATGAATCCGAAGTGCCGGTGATTAAACACCTAGACGGTATTTGTCATGTTTATATCGATGATGATGCGGATAAGAAAAAAGCGGTAAACGTAGCGTTTAATTCCAAAACACAACGTTATGGAACCTGCAATACAATGGAAACATTGCTGGTGGCTGCTTCTGTAGCCGCCGACATTTTGCCTGATTTGGCAAATATGTACATTGCCGAAGGCGTTGAATTACGTGGTTGTGAGAGCACGCAGGCATTACTGAGTGAGAGCAATATAGACATAAAAGCTGCGATCGCAGAAGACTGGGCGACCGAATATCTGGCACCCATTTTAGCCATCAAAATAGTGCAGGACATTGATGCAGCGATAGATCACATCAGCCAATACAGCTCGCAGCATACGGAGTCAATTATTACTGAAAACTACAGCAAATCGCGCCAGTTCCTGCGAGAGGTCGATTCCAGTTCGGTTATGGTCAATGCATCCACCCGTTTTGCGGATGGTTTTGAATATGGCTTAGGCGCTGAAATTGGCATAAGCACGGACAAACTACACGCCCGCGGCCCGGTTGGGCTAGAAGGTCTGACCAGCATGAAATACATCGTGTTGGGTGATGGACAGATTCGCAAATGAAAAGTGAACTGTGAATTATGGGTTTAGACTTTTATCTTTTCAACTTGATATTTCCAAAATGCAAATAGCTGCAGTAAATTTTTCGTTTTTCATTTTTCATTTTTCATTAAGATTCCGCTCATGATCGGAATCTTCGGCGGCACCTTCGACCCTGTGCACTACGGCCATATCAAACCGGCATTGCGTGTGAAACAAAATCTACAGTTGTCGCAACTACGATTTATCCCCAACCGCGAACCCCCACACCGTGGCCCCCCTTGGTTAAATGCAAATCAGCGTTTGTTGTTGTTAAAGTTGGCGCTACAAGATTATGCGGATGCGGTGGTGGATGAACGCGAATTAGAGCGCGAAGGGCCGTCCTATATGGTGGACACCTTACGCTCTTTGCAGCAGGACTTTGCCGGTGAAAGGCTGTGTCTGATTATTGGTATGGATGCTTTTTTTGGCATTTGTTCATGGCATCAATGGCGCGCATTATTTGATTTTTGCCAGTTGGTTGTCACCACTCGCCCTGGATTTGATGAAAAAGCGATAGATCAGTATATTGAGGGTGATAACCAGCATTTTATAAAGCAAAGAATAACATCCGATGTAAATGCCTTTATTCATCCACAAACAGGGCAAGATAAGGCTCAAATCCTGTTACAATCAGTGCCACAGCTGGATATTTCTTCTTCTCAAATTAGAGATAATCTGCAACATAAAAAACAAATTAGTCAGTGGATGCCGCCACCGGTATACCAGCAATTACGAGGTTTTATGAATGAAAATTGATGCGCTTAAACAACTGGCTCAGGATGCTCTTGAAGATTTGAAAGCAGAAGATATTACGGTGCTTGATGTAAAAGATAAAACCACTGTTACCGATTGGATTTTTGTTGCCACCGGCTCCTCTAGCCGTCATGTTAAATCAATTGCCAACAATGTAGCGATTGCGGCAAAGCAAGCAGAACATGCACCGCTGGGTGTTGAAGGTGAAATCGAGGGCGAGTGGGTGTTGGTCGATTTGGGTGATGTTATTGTGCACGTGATGCAAGCGCAGGCAAGAGAGTTTTATGACTTGGAAGGCTTGTGGTCTGTTGAAGCGGTGGAAAAGCGCAGAGAGCAGGATAGCCTTTAAAATAAGGCTTGGTAAAACAGCGCCAGTCGATTATTGTGAAAATAAATCTTATCGCCATTGGCAATAAAATGCCGGACTGGGTAGAAGTGGCAAGCCACGATTTTATAAAACGCCTGCCTGCTGAAATCAAAATAAACAGCATTCTTCTGCCCTTGATTAAACGCGGTAAGAACCCGGACATCACCAGAATTATTCGTGATGAGAGCCGAAAAATTCTTAACGCGATACCAAAAGATTCCCTACTGATAGTGCTTGATGTACTGGGCAAAGCGGTGACCACCATGAAATTTTCTGGCATGTTAGAAACATGGTTAGAGCAGGGGCAGGATATATCAATCGTAATCGGAGGGCCTGATGGTGTCTCAAATGAACTGCTGGAAAAAGCGTCGTTAAAATTGTCACTGTCATCATTAACTTTTCCGCATCCGCTGGTGCGTGTTATTTTGCTGGAGCAAATTTATCGTGCATGGAGCATCGTCAATAATCATCCCTACCACCGTTGTTGATTGATGAGTCAGAAGATAGCCATGATAGATAGCCGCTGCGCTCAACTCATTCTTGCTTCAGCATCGCCGCGCCGCGCACAATTACTGGCGCAAATTAACATCAATGCGATAACACATGCCGTTAATATAGATGAGTCGCGAAAACAAAATGAATCTGTTGCTGATTATGTCGAGCGACTAGCTGTAGAAAAAGCGCAGTGTGGTTTTGATACAATTGATAACGAAAAAAAATTGCCGGTTCTAGGCTCTGATACCGTTGTAGAAATACACGGCACAATCTTGGGCAAACCTGACGACCGCCAACATGCCCGGCAAATGTTGCAGCAACTTTCGGGGCAACAACATGTCGTACACACAGCAGTGGCAATTGTTAGTGTTGATAAAAAAAGTGTTGTTTGTAGTAGTAGTCAGGTTTTATTTAAAGCACTTGACGATCAGGAAATTGAAAATTATTTGGCAACTGGCGAGGCTGATGACAAGGCGGGTGCTTATGCTATTCAGGGCATCGCGGCGCAGTTTGTGAAAAACATCAATGGCAGTTTTTCTGGTGTAATGGGTTTACCTTTATTTGAAACGGTTGCCTTGCTAAAACAATGTGGTATCCATCCACTAAGAAATGGTTAGAAACCTACTCGCGGATATGCGTTGACCTCAGCAAAGAAAGTTGTTGCGTCAAAGCGGATTTAACATGGGTACTTTTAGCGTTTAAAGATAAACATAAAAACAATAGTAAGTACTACTTATGAGCAAAGAAATTTTAATTAATATTACGCCGCAAGAAACACGAGTCGCGATTCTTGAAAATGGCATGTTGCACGACCTTTATATCGAACGCAGTACCAACCGTGGTTTGGTTGGTAATGTATATAACGGAAAAGTAGTGCGAGTATTGCCGGGAATGGAAGCTGCATTCGTTGAAATAGGCTTGGAAAAAGCAGCCTTTTTGCATGTGTCGGATGTCGCACAAAAGGGTAAAAATAACGGGCATAACCCAGGTGAGACGGTTCATATTAGTCATATTTTAAGAGAAGGCCAGGAAATATTAGTACAGGTTATTAAAGACCAGCTAGGTACCAAGGGCGCACGGTTAACGACAAATATAACGATTCCTTCACGCTATTTAGTGTTTATGCCTAATGCCAACAATATTGGAGTATCTTCTCGCATTGAAAATGAAGTTGATCGTGAACGTTTAAAAAATGATTTACTCTCTTTGGAAAATCGTCTTCAGGATGCCGGTTATATTTTACGAACGGCGGCCGAGGCTGCGGATAAAGATGCGCTGGCGAGTGATATAAAATATCTTAATCGTTTGTGGCAGAACATTACCAATACAAGCAATGTAAAAGCCGGAACCGCAATACACAAAGACCTGCCATTGCACCTACGGGTATTGCGTGACATGGTTGATGAAGATATCGAAGTTATCCGGGTTGATTCGCGTGAAACCTGCAACGCCATGATGGAGTTTGCGGGCAAATATGTACCGGAAGTGGCAGGTTTTATCGAACATTATCCAGGTGAGCGTCCGGTGTTCGACCTGCATGGCGTCGAAGATGAAATTCAAAAAGGGCTGGAACGAAAAGTTCAGCTTAAATCGGGTGGTTACCTAATAATCGACCAGACAGAAGCGATGACCACCGTTGATGTCAATACCGGTGCCTACGTTGGCAGCAGGAATCTTGAGGAAACTATCTTCAAAACTAATCTTGAAGCCGCGCAATGCATTGCGAGACAACTTCGTTTACGAAACTTGGGCGGCATTATCATTCTTGATTTTATTGATATGACGGTGAGCGAACATAAACGACAGGTAATGCGTGCTTTGGAAAAAGCACTTGAAAAAGATCATGCGCGTACATCTGTGTGCGACGTATCATCGTTAGGTCTGGTGGAAATGACCCGTAAGCGAACCAGAGAAAGTCTTGAACATGTATTGTGTGGTACTTGTCCAACGTGTGAAGGTCGAGGCACGATAAAAACTGCGGAGACCGTTTGTTATGAAATTTTCAGAGAAATTTTACGCGAAGCGCGGCAGTTCGATGCGAAAGAATTACTGGTGCTGGCAGGGCAAGATGTGGCTGATCTGCTGGTGGACGAGGAGTCAGGTAGTTTGGTTGAATTGGAAGACTTTATTGGTATCCCAATTAAGTTTCAGGTAGAAGCATTGTTTACACAGGAGCAATTTGATGTTGTTATTCTGTAAAGCAGTTTTCTGTAAAGCGGTTTATAGTGCTACTTGCTTGTGCGCATTACGAGCAATGCGCTGTCGATAATTAGTTAGTACATTTGTGATCGTTTATGCAATGGATTTTACGTCTCAGAGTATGTATTATTATCTGCCTGGCAGTGTTGCTCATTTCTGTGGCAGTGATATTTAGCGTACTGCGTGCAGTGCTGCCCCATGCTACCGGTTATAAAAATGAAATTCAGTTAGAGATTAGTCAACAGATTGGTCTACCTGTTGAAATCGAATCCATCGATGCCGCTATTAATTGGTTTTCTCCACGATTAAAACTGATCGGCGTTTCCGTCTTTGACGGAAAAAGCAAAGTCCCATTATTTACTTTTAGCGAAGCGTTTGTTGAACTTGACGTTATCGCATCGATAATGTTCCGCGAATTTATTGTTGCTGATGTTGGTCTGATTGGTGCTGATATTTCCATTGAAAAGTGGGCGGAAAATGAATGGTCGGTTCAAGGGATAAAATTTAGCAGTGAAGGTACTAATGAGCTACCAAAGCCATTTTTGCATATGCTACAACATGCAGATTTCTTATTGCATGACAGTAATATTTACTATCAGGATCATACCGGTGACAAGTTAACGTTTAGCCTGCTGAACATCAACATGGATGTTAAAAATAATTATAACAACCATAAAATAAAATTTTCAATGAACCTTCATGAGGATTACGGAAAAAGTCTGGCCGTGGTTGCGAATTTGTATGGTGGACTGGATGCGTTAGCCGGTGAGGTTTATATTGAAGCGCAGCAACTCAAACTAAAACAGTGGAATCAGAAATTTAAACTTCTGCAACAATACAAGATTGATGCTGTGCTGGATGCAGACTTGTGGATTACACTGGGCCAAAATGAAATGGGCCAAAATGAAATATCGAGCCTGATCGCACAACTAACAGCAACCGACATATCCATTGCTGATGTTAAAACAAATAAACGCTGGCAAACAGAACATCTAAATACCCATTTTCGTTACATACAAAATAATAATAATTGGCACTTAAATGTTGCTGATTTATATTTTGGTGAGAAGGAGGAAACCGTTTGGGGGCGGCCAGTTTCAGTTATTGCCAGTAGTGACGAAGATTATTATCACCTAAGTGCAGATTTTTTAAGATTAACGGACTTGCAAGAAATAGCGGATGTGCTGTTATCTGCAGAGTTAAGTCCAACGTTTAGTGATATATCAAATCAGATTAAGAGCTACCAATTGCAAGCAGATTTTTTCAATCTGTCAGTGCAATTGCCAAAAGAAATGGAACAACAAGTTCTGTTGGATAAGCTTGTTGTGGAAACATCGGTTAATAACTTCTCGATGACAGATCGTAATAATGGGCTGCGACTTGCGGGCATTGATGCCATGATTCAGTACAGTAATAAGCAGGCGATTGTTGATTTACAGACAAAGGACGCAGAACTTGATTTAAAAGAACTGCTTAGACAGCCGATATCCGCTGAAATACTGCAAGGCAAAATAGTGCTGGATTATAGCGCTGGTGGCTGGTTACTTAACAGTGACCAGATACAATTGAAAAACTCTCAGATAAATTTGTTTTCACGCTTAAATCTTCAGATTTCTGCTGAGCAAGAAATATTTGTTGATTTTCAAACTGACTTTTATGACATGCATGGCAAATATGTCAGGCATTACCTGCCTGTTGGTATCATGCATTCTAGCCTCGTTGAATGGTTTGATATGGCGATAGTCGATGGTCATGTTGCGCATGGATCTTTTGTTTTGCACGGTGATTTAGCTGACTTTCCCTATGATAATAACAACGGTGTCATGCAGGCACAGTTTGCAGTACAAGGAGCCTCGATTAAATTTATGGAAGAGTGGCCGGTAATAACAGACGTCTCTGCCAATATAAAAATACACAATAAATCGTTGTTTGTTTCTCAGGCGAAAGGGAAAACCTTGGGTGTTGATTTGTTCAATGGGAACGCTGAATTTTTAGATTTATCAATGCCACATCTAACCGTTAAAATAGATGGGCGTGGCAATAATGAAATGTTGCAATCTTATATCTGGCAAAGCCCACTGAATGAATTGCTTGGCGAGGGCATGGCTTTGTTTCAGTTGAAAGGCCGCAATAATTTACAGTTAACACTGGACATACCGCTGGATAAAGACGAAGTTGATGTGATGGTGGATGGTCAACTGACCTTTATTGATGGCACTATTTATTATCCTGACATGGGATACCAGATCAGCCGTGTTAATGGCGTCATTGACTTCACTCAGGACAGTATTTTTGCTGATTCTATTTCTGCCGTGATGAATAATAATCCGGTGAATATTAATGCCTATACCAATAGTGGAGATGTCGGCCAACAAGCGGTTTTTCGTCTCGATGGGGTTATCGATATTGACTATTTACTGCAACAATATGACTGGTTGCCAGAGCCTTGGTTAGCGGGTGAATCTTCTTGGTCGTTGAACATTGAAATTCCATATGAAGCTGAAGATTATGTGATACAAATTAAAGCCAATACCACATTGCAAGGCGTAGCCGTACAACTGTCGGATAAAATATTTAAACCGAGTGATGTGTCGCTAGATTTCGCCGCTAATATTAAAGTACTGGATGACGGTGACTTGCAGGTGACGGCTAAACTTGGAGAAATTTCAGCGCTTAAAAGCGTGCTCGCTGACAATGTACTTGATGAAAAGACGGTGACCAAAGAAAAGGATTCTGCTGGGGAGAATAACAGCATCGTTGATTTTTTTGCCGTTCGGCACCGCGAAAACATCTGGAGCTTCGACGTTACATCAAAATATCTTAGCGGCAAGGGGGAACTAACGGAAGGCCTCAGCAAAGACACGCACATATTACTAAGTCTCGATGAAATTGACGTGCATGCTTTGTTTGTCAGCACTGATACCAATAGTAATGCCAATAGTAAT
>CAZYYW010000010.1:4244-10528 GCA_964651445.1 uncultured Thiotrichaceae bacterium | reverse complement strand
TGACGTGCATGCTTTGTTTGTCAGCACTGATACCAATAGTAATGCCAATAGTAATAACAACCAAACTGAGCCATTAAAACCCTATGATTTCCCTGCCTTACGTTGGCACGCTAAAAAAGTGATCTGGGATCTCTGGACGTTCAACGATGTTAAGCTGGAAACCAGTTGGCATAAACATGGTATGTTGATCAGTGATTTTTCACTACAAGGGCCAGCGATGTCGCTTGATGCACGGGGTACCTGGTTGACAGCAAGAGATGGTTCGCATGAAACTGTGGTACAGGGTAATATAAACAGCACTAATTGCGGTGATACCTTGGTAGGACTTGGTTATCAACGAAGCTTGGACCGCTGTACTTATAGGGCAGAGTTTTCAGCTAAATGGCCGGCGGAACCCTATGCTCTGTCATGGGCAAACATGAAAGGCAAGACCTCGTTTTCAATGTCTGACGGTGAAATTCTTGAGGTCGATCCCGGTGCTGGTGGACGTTTGCTAGGTTTGCTCAATATTTTCAGATTGGCTAACCGGTTGGCACTTGATTTTGATGATGTTACCCGTGATGGTTTTTCCTTTGATACCATTACAGGGGATTTTGAATTCGTTAACGGTGCCGGCTCCTTGAAAAACTTTGACATTAAAGCGTCTGCGGCAGACATTAATATGTTTGGTAGTATAGGGTTGCTGAATCAAGATTATGGTCTACTGATGCGAGTGAAGCCGCATACCGACACACTGACGTTTGCAGGTGCTGCGCTATTGGGTGGTGTCGCTGTAGGCGCAGGCTTGGCACTGATACAAAAGGTGTTTGACCTCGGTTTTATCGGGCATAATGTGTACTCAATTACCGGTACGTGGGATCAGCCAATAATAGAAAACATTGCTGAAAGAAATCAGGATATAGAGGATGAAGATGACTTTTAAGCGAGGCTACGCATTACGTTTGTTGGCTAGCACATTATCATTGTTTGCTACTGTTGCATTTGCAGAAACGCCTGCTCATACAAATTCATTTCCCGTTGCGGCTATATCTGACGAGCAGGCTGGTCACACAAGGACATGGGAATTATATGCCGAGCAATGGGAACTTGCGCGCAGCGGTGACACCCTATTGTCCTTGCCGGTGATCAACCATGTCATAACAACATGGTTGAAAGATAAGCAAAAAAAAATAGAAATACGCTATCCCGGTGGCGAACACGGTGAATTCTGGGTGCAGGAATTACGTGACTGGCTAGTTGCTTTAGGCATCCCATCGAAAAACATGTTAACAAGTCCGGGCAGTGGCGCAGATGACGTGATTAAATTCACTATAATAAAATGAGACCTTTGTATTCGTGATTGTATCGTGCAAAGCACTCAAAATAATACTAATGTATATTTAGTGATGAAATACAATAATAAGTGGGAGAATAATTGGTGAGTAAAGTTGCTGCAATACAGATGGCATCCGGTCCCAATGTGAAAGCAAATCTGGCTGAGGCTGAAAAGTTAATAAAAATCGCTGTTCAGCAAGAGGCTAAGCTAATTGTGTTGCCGGAAAATTTTGCCATTATGGGCATGTCTGAAAATGATAAAGTTAAAATTGCGGAAGATTTTGGCAGTGGCTTATTGCAGGACTACCTGAAAGAGTTGGCTGTTAAATATAACATCTGGTTGGTCGGTGGCACTATTCCGCTGCGTTCTAAAGAAGCCGGAAAAGTTTATGCCGCTTGCTTATTATTCAATCCACAAGGCGAAGTTGTTGCCCGCTACGACAAAATTCACCTGTTTGATGTCACCATCGAAGCCAGTAATGAAAGTTATACGGAATCAGAAACCATTGTAGCCGGTGACTGTATTAAAGTGGTGGACACACCTTTTGGGCGACTGGGATTAGCGGTTTGTTATGACCTGCGTTTTCCCGAACTGTTTCGCGCCATGGTGGAGCAAGAAATGGAAATCTGTGTTTTGCCCTCGGCTTTTACCAGCCTCACGGGGCGCGTTCACTGGGAATCTTTACTGCGTTCACGTGCCATAGAAAACCTTACATTTATGATTGCTGCCGACCAAGGTGGTTATCATGTTGGCGGTCGAGAGACGCACGGTGACAGTATGATCGTTGATCCCTGGGGTCAGATATTAAACCGTTTGCCGCATGGTGCAGGTGTAGTGGTGGCGAATATTGACCTGAACAAACTTGAACATACTCGAAAAATGTTTCCGGCATTAAAGCACAAAAAATTTGAGTGTGCTTTCTCAGTAAAATAGTCCATTTAGTAACGCTTAGAGCTTCCTTAACAAAACCGCTATGGAATTTCAAAATATAATATTTCAGTTTGTTTTGATATTTGCCGGCGCAGCATTTTTTGCCACGGTCTTTTTGTATCTCAAACAGCCGGTTATTCTTGCCTATATTGGTTTAGGTATTGTTGCCGGCCCGTGGGGCTTCGGTCTAATAAAAAATCCCGAGCACATCGAAGAGTTATCGCACATTGGTGTGATTTTATTGTTATACCTACTGGGCATTAATTTAAAGCCGGATCGTCTGTACCACCTTTTTAGTAAGACAGCGATCGTCACTTTACTAACCAGTCTAGTGTTTCTGGTAGTAACGGCAGCAGCAGCTATGGCGTTTGGTTTCGGCTTTATTGAGAGCCTTATTATTGGTGCAGCGCTGATGTTTTCCAGCACTATCATTAGTCTTAAACTCATTCCGACGACAGCCCTACATCATCGCCATACCGGTGAAATGATGACCAGTGTTTTATTAATGCAAGATGTTATCGCCATCTTGTTAATTGTCATATTGACTGGCGGCCTCGGTGAAAATGTTTCGCTGACTATCGCATTTTTATTTGTTAAGTTGATAGCGCTTGCCGTGGTTGCCTATTTTCTGGTGCGATATGTGATTAACCACCTTTTCTTGCGTTTCGATATTATTCAGGAATATACCTTCCTGCTGGCATTAGGCTGGGGTATGTTAGGTGCGGGTGTCGCTGAAGCGATTGGCCTATCGTATGAAATGGGAGCCTTCATTGCGGGCGTTGCTTTTGCATCATCGCCAGTATCGGTAGCTGTCTCCGAGCAGTTAAAACCATTACGTGATTTTTTCCTGATACTATTTTTCTTTTCCATTGGTGCGCAATTTAACTACCTTGTTACACAACAGGTGTTGCTGGCAGGTATTGTCATTGCGGTGCTTATTGTCATCATGAAACCATTGGTTTTCAAACAGGGGTTTCAGCTAATTGGTGAAGACAAAAAATTATCGATGGAGTTGGGAACGCGGTTAGGGCAGGGCAGTGAATTTTCCCTGTTGGTGTCCTACAGCGCATTGGCGGTTGGTGTTATTGACCAGCGTGCTTCGTACCTGATTCAGATGGTCGTCATCGTTAGTTTTGTGCTGTCAACCTATTGGGTGGTGCATCGTTATCCAACACCGATTTCAACAACGGCTAAGAATCGGATGGACTAACCTGTATTCTTACTAATCTGACACGCTGAGCAGTTACAATTATTTTTCGCTGGTTCGACTTGCCCGACGACGAATGCGGCGCACCATAAGCCAGACAGCGAGCACAACTGGGACAGTTAAAAATGCGCTTAAATAGGTGTCAGAAAGCGTCAAAGCTTCAGCGCCGGGTGCAAATAGGTAAGTTGCTAGTGATACGCCGTAGTAGCTGATGGCGACCACTGAAAGTCCTTCAACCGTTTCTTGTAGACGCATTTGCAAAGCTGCACGTTGTTCCATACGGTGTAGAAGTTCATTGTTCTGGTTTGACATTGCAACATCCACGCGGGTGCGTAAGAGGTTCGCGGCACGTTCTGCGCGTATGGAAATGTCACGCATGCGATCTTCGGCGACGCGGCAATTGCGAATAGCCGGTTCGTAGCGACGAACCATGAATTCTGAGAACAATTGTTTATTGCTGATTCGGGTTTCCCGCAAAATATTAATGCGCTGGTTGACCAATGCACTATACGCGGTGGCTGCGCTGAAACGGAAGGTGGAAGCGGCTGATAAAACTTCGATTTGTGCTGATAGGTGCAGCAGTTTGTCGAGCGTTTTGGTGGCATTATCCGCCACTGTCGATGACATGTTCTCCACTAGCGCTGAGAGTTCGTGTTCGATACTTGCAAGCTGCGCGTTGACGTCCCGTGCCACTGAAAGTGTCAGCATGGACATCGACTTATAGGTTTCGATCTCTAGCAGACGTTGCACAATACGACCCAGACGACGTGGTCCGGCTTCGCCATTAGCCAGCACCACAAAACGTGAATGCCCATTTTCATCAAGTCGGAAGTCACTCGCGACAACGGCTGTGCCATCATTCACCGATGCGACTGCGAGGCTTTCCGGATTGAACCATTGTGGCAAGTGTTGGGAAATGAAGCCTGCCAGTGCATCGCTTTCAATTTGCTCAACCCGGATGATGATCGAAGATACCAATTTTCCTGGTACTTCTTTTAGCCAGTCTGTCGGGAATGATTCGAAAAGTTGATCACCAAAAGGCGGCTCGGAGAGACCTTCAGTGAACAAGGTATAGGTGGTAAATTCAGTATGCATTTCCCATTTGAGCAGGGCGCGACCTACCTGGCCAGAGTAATACCGTGCTTCGGCAGCTGGATGCTGAGCGCCAAAGCGATCGAGCAAAGCCAGCAGGTGGTCGCGGAAATCCTGCTCCATGCCAGCGGGTCGCATAATGGCAATATGCAGGGCTTGGCAAGGCGCGGTAAGGGTCGGGAAAGGGCGCGAATGTAGCTCATTCGCCATAGCATAACGTTCAGGGATGTTTTCTATGGGCAGTGGCATATTGCAATCCAGATTCTCGTTGTGTCTTTATTATTGAGGTGAGTTTATAAGATTGAGCTTGGTAATGAAATTGATCCTAACATACGCGCTTAGCATAAGCCGTTTATGTTGGAATGGCTATGTTGGAATGATTATGTTGAAACGGCAGATTTTTTTTCGTCCTCTAAATCGCGCAGATATTTAAATAACTTACGGGAAGCTGCCGGTGGTTTATTGTTCTGCTTTTCCCGCTGAGCAGCGCGAATCAATTGATTGATGTGTTGTCTGTCGATTTCAGGAAAATGTACGATCACCTGATTGAGGATGTTCTTGTCGTTGTCTATCAAACTGTCTCGCCATTTTTCCAGACGTTTGAAATGCGCTGTATTGGTATCGTGGCGGTGCTGTATTTTTCTTAGTTGTAACTCTATGCCGTCGTTTTCCATACTGCGTAATAATTTCCCGATGTATAAACGCTGTCTTTTCAGGCCGCTTCTGGACTTTATCTTTAAGGCAGTGACAATGGCTTGATTGAGCTCTTCTGGTAGCTGTAAAGAGTGAATGTCTTCCTGCGAAAGTTTTAATAGCTCTTCACCCACATCAATCAAGTGTTGGCTATCACGTTTTAGCTGGGATTTACTCGGGCCATCGTATAACGGTGCTTCCGCTTTCTCTTTCTCTTTATTGTCGTTAGTAGTCGTCATCGTTGTCAAATAGTTGTTCAGTGTAGCTTACTTCATTATTGAAGTTAACGCTTTCCAGTTGGCCTCGTGAGTGCTCTTTACCATCACGGTAATTTACGATGAGGTAGGGGATGTTGTGTAATGCCGGGATTAACCAGATGTGTAACTGCCGGTCTCGGTTTGGGTCAGTGCGAATCAGCTGTAAGCTTTTATAGTCATTGCCTGCAAAAGTAATGGTTTTGACGGCGGCTAAGACAAAGTTATAGTCGTTTATTTCACCTTTTAGTATCGCTTGGTAAGGATATTGTTTGATATTTTCACTGGCTTCGGTCATCAGTGGAATCTGGAAAGAAAGAACGTCCCATATTTCGGCGTCGACATGATGTTCTATTGCTTTGCTGCGAACAACACCAGTCACTTTACCGCGCAGTGTGTTTTTATGTGTTTGCCACAAAATATCAATGTCTTCATTTCTGTTTTCTTCGCGACCTGTCTGAATATAACGATGTTTTGTCAGCAATAAATTATCGCCACTTTTATCAATGTAACTAACGGCAGAGATACTGTCGTTGGCAAACAGGCTGGCAAAACCATACAGGTTTGTGTTCTGGGTGAACTTATAACCACGCTCGGTATAGGACAGTTGGTAATGCGCTTCTGCCAGTTTCATATCAAACTTTTGAATGGCATATCGGGCGTTGAATTCGGGCAAAGCCTGTGCGACCAAAGTCTGTGTAACTAAGGCCTGTGTAACCGAGGCTTGTGTGGCAAAAATGTATGGTGAAAATAGCATGCCGCACAAAACCAGCAGGCATTGCCGGTAGTATTT
>CAZYYW010000010.1:0-4144 GCA_964651445.1 uncultured Thiotrichaceae bacterium | reverse complement strand
TGTATGGTGAAAATAGCATGCCGCACAAAACCAGCAGGCATTGCCGGTAGTATTTAAAGCGATGATGTATTTTAGTGGTTATCATTATTGTCGTTATAAGCTGTTTATTTTCTGCTGTAAAGGCCATTGTAAAGGCTTAGGCAGCAATCTATTATCAAGCTTTAATTGGTTATCAACAAATGTTAGTCGCCGCTGGCAAATCATCTGTATCGCCAGCGGGTATATTTTGTGCTCGGCTGCTAATACCCTTGCTGCTAGCGTATCGGCGGTATCGTCGGCTGCAACAGAAATAGTTGCCTGTATGACAACAGGGCCGCTATCAAGTTCGTAACTCACATAATGCACGCTGGCGCCGTGTTCAGTATCGTGATTATCAATGGCTAACTGGTGCGTATTCAGACCCTTGTATTTAGGCAGCAAGGAAGGGTGAATATTGATCAGCCGTCCCAGATACTGCTCGATGAAGTGATTGCTTAAAATTCGCATGAAACCGGCAAGTACCACTAGATCAGGTTTTAGTGGCGTGATAATTTTTATCATCGCCTGATCAAAAGATTCGCGGCTAGAAAAATCGCTGTGTTTTATAACGTGGGTATTAATATTGGCATCGCTTGCGCGTTGCAGACCAAAAGTGTTTTCTTGATTACTGATGACCGCTTTTATTTCGGCATTGAGTTCTTTGTTTTTAATGGCATCGATGATTGCCTGCAAATTACTGCCAGAACCAGAAATCAGGATGACAAGTGAAGCTGTATTTCCTTTCACTGTGCTTATGCGTCACTATGCTTATGCGTCACTGTCGTTTATCCGAATGGCTTATCCGAAAACCACCTGATCTTTATCGCCATTTTCTATGCGGCCTAACTGCCAAGCCGTTTCTTGGTTTTGGTTGAGCATGGAGACTATAGCTGCGGCATCATCGTTGTTCACAATCAGTACCATGCCTACGCCACAGTTAAAAGTACGGTACATTTCATTTATTTCAACATTGCCATTGTCTTGTAACCACTGGAAAATATCGGGCAATTGCCAACTGTTAGTGTCTACCACTGCCTGAGCGTTTTCTGGCAGCACGCGAGGAATGTTTTCCAGTAAACCGCCGCCGGTAATGTGCGCCATGGCGTGAATATCAAAGGTTTTTAGTAATGTGTGGACGGCTTTGACATAAATTCTAGTCGGTGCCAGCAGCGCCTCACCGAGAGTGAGATTGTTGCCCGCAAAGCTTGCGTTGAGATCGGCCTTGCTAACCTCTATAATTTTTCGCACCAAAGAATAACCATTGGAATGTGGGCCACTGGAGGCGATGGCGATCATGGCATCACCGGCTTTCACTTTAGAGCCATCAATGATTTTCTGTTTCTCAACGACGCCGACGCAGAAACCAGCGAGGTCGTAATCACCCTTGTTATACATGCCGGGCATTTCAGCCGTTTCACCGCCGATTAAAGCCGCATTCGATTGACGGCAGCCGTTTGCAATGCCAGCAACAACGCTGGCAGCGATATCAGCATCTAATTCCGCGGTGGCATAATAATCCAGAAAATACAGCGGCTCAGCGCCCAATACCAGAATGTCGTTGACGCACATGGCCACCAGATCGATGCCGATGGTATCGTGCTTATTTAGCTCGATGGCGAGTTTTAACTTGGTGCCAACACCGTCAGTGCCGGAGACTAAAACCGGTTGCTGGTAATTTTCGGGCAATTCAAACAAACCACCGAAGCCACCAAGACTGCCCATAACACCGGGCCGATTGGTGCTGGCAACACTGGATTTTATTTTTTCAACAAATTCGTTGCCGGCATCAATATTGACACCAGCATCGCGGTAATTGAGAGATTTAAACGGCTTGCTAGATTGCTTGGTAGACATCGAATTTCTGCGCTGATTTGAACAGCTTTTGGTATAGTAAAAAGATGTGTTATTGTACACTTTTGTTTGTCATTATTCGCACAAATTTCCCGTACTTATACTCATGCTTATGTCCCACGTTATCGCTGCTCAATTGAAAATTGCCGTTTTTATCAGTTTATTCTGTGTCTATAGCCAGATGGCACTGGCTGTAGACGTACCCATAGATACGTGGCGGGATACCGGCACATCGTTGTATGCGGTTGAAGTGCTGGTTGCCGATGAATCTGCCGATATTCGCTGGCGGGTATTTAAAGAAGGGCTGGATGAAGTGTTTATTCGTATTGCGGGTGACAGCATAATAATGGATACACTAAAACGGCCGTCAGCCAGCCGTTATGTCAAACAATACAGTTATGTGCCCATTGATCCGCCGGTGATTTCAGAACAGGGTGAGGTTTTAAGCTACCGCTTGAAAATACAATATAACGGCAGCGCGATGGCTAAATACCTGCGCGACAATGGTTTTCCCGTGTGGGGCGAGCACCGGACTGATGTGGTTGTCTGGCTGGCGGTCAGAGATGGTCGAAACGAGTATGTTTTAAAAGAGGGTGATCTGTCGCTATTAAAATCGTCTGCTGAACATGCACTACTACGGCGAGGCATCCCGCATCGCTGGCCTTTATTCGATGCAAAAGACCAGAAAATTTTAAAAGTTGCGGATATTCGGGGTGGTTTTGAAGACCCTATTCTGATGGCCTCTAAACGTTATAGTCATGGTCCAGCACTCGCTGGTAGCTTGAGCTGGAATGGTGAAAAATGGCAAAGTAGCTGGAGTTTACTGATGGCAAGCGGCCACAAACACTGGAATATCGAAGACACTGATTTCAAACTGTTGCTTAATAATGCCATCGATCAGGCGGCTGATGCTATGGGCGTGGTTTTTGCAATACATAGCACGCTAAACAATCAACAGCGAGTGACAGTTCAGTTACGGGTGCAGGCGGTACACTCCATCGAGCGATACCGACAATTGGAAAATTATCTGCGTGGTTTAAGTGCAGTGGAAACAGCAATGCCATTCATGGTTGATGGTGAAAATGCAACGTTTGAAATTACCCTGCGCAGCAGTAAGGCCGATTTTTTAAAGCTGATTAAAAATGATGGTGAGTTGCTTGCGGCTACTCCACCCGCTGAACATGTAGCGGCTGTCATTCCAGTCGCAGAAACCAGCGTTGTTTTAGATGAAGGCAATGACCAAATGGTTATATCCAACATTGCCAGCGACCAGCAAGACGTTAACGACAGTGACAAAGGTGCTGTGTCGAATCAACAAATTTCGAGTCAGGAAATCCCAAGCCAGAATAGTATGGAGCAGCCAATAGCCCAACCGCCAACGGTAGAACAGGCACCGCCGACAGCACTCTATCATTACAAATTAAATTATTAATGGCATCATCGTGCCCGCACTAATACACCCGCAATTGCCACTGGGGTTTGAACCCAGCGAATTATTTACCTTTGATAGTTTTGTCGCAGAAAACAATACAGTCGCCGTTGGTCTGGCACAACAAATGGCTGCTGCCAATGGTGAAAAACAAATATATTTCTGGGGTGACAATGGGCTTGGGAAAAGTCATTTGCTGCAAGCCAGTTGCAATCTAGCTGCCAAAAATAAACGTACCGTCTGTTACCTCACCCAAACTGAATTATTAAATCAATCGGCCGAAATTTTTGACGGCCTTGAGCAAATTGAATTGATATGTTTAGACGATATTGAAATTTGGTTAAATAATACAAAGTGGGAAACCGCATTGTTTGACTTGATTAACCGTGTGCGAGAAAACCACGGTTGTTTGATGCTGGCATCCACCAAGGCTCCCGATGAAAACTTTGTGAAATTACCGGACCTACGTTCACGCCTGTCTTGGGGGCCGGTGTTCCATCTGCAAGGTCTCTCCGATAAAGCAAAATATCAGGCGCTCAGTTATCGTGCTCGACAAAGTGGTCTGGAATTACCGGAGAAGGTCGCGGATTATTTAATGGCGCGGTATCCCAGAGATATGTTTGGCTTGTTTGAGCGATTGGCGGTTTTGGATAAGGCGTCGATGGCAATGCAGCGGCGGTTGACCATTCCTTTGGTGAAGTCGGTGTTTGATGGTGAGTGATTCTTTTGCATGATAGGCAGGTTTGTACTCATTCTTGACGAATTTTTGTTGATTTGACCTGCGAGTTTCACCTTTTACGGCGAGTGACTTTTTTTCTACAGCTAAAAAAAGTAACCAAAAAAAGC
>CAZYYW010000009.1:36480-39061 GCA_964651445.1 uncultured Thiotrichaceae bacterium | reverse complement strand
CGTATATTACGATGCCATCACCGCTTCGACTTCGGCAACCGTGCGTGGCAGACCTTTGGTCAATAATTCATAACCGTCTTTGGTCACCGCAAGGTCGTCTTCAATACGCACACCTATATTCCACCAACGTTTGGCACCGCGTGTGCCAGCGGGTATATATAAACCCGGCTCCACGGTTAATACCATGCCCGGCTCAAATAAACGCCAGTTACCGTCCACTTTGTAGTCACCAACATCATGCACGTCCATGCCTAACCAGTGACCGGTGCGGTGCATATAATATTTCATGTAACTGCCATTTTTGATTAGCTGCGCTGGCTTGCCTTTTAACAGTCCAATTTCAACCATGCCTTTGGTTAATACTCTAACCGCAGCATGATGCGGGTCATTCCAGTGGTTACCCGGTTTTACTTTGGCGAAGGCCGCTTCCTGCGCCGCCAGTACAACCTCATAAACTTCTTGCTGTGCCGCTGTGTATTTACCGTTGACCGGAAAGGTGCGGGTGATGTCAGCCGCATAGCCCTGATATTCAGCACCGGCATCAATCAGCACCAGTTCTTTGTCCTTTAACGCTGCATTGTTTTCGGTGTAATGCAGGATACAGCCGTTCTCACCACCCCCTACAATAGACGAATACGCCCAGCCAGCACCGTTGCGTTTAAATTCAAAAAGGAACTCTGCTTCCAGCTCAAATTCGTTCATACCCGGCTCACAGGCTTTCATGGCATTAATGTGTGCGCGCACAGAAATTTTTGCTGCTTTGCGCATTAATGCCAGTTCTTCCCGACCTTTATACAAGCGCATATCATGCAGTAGATATTCCAGTGAAATAAACTCATAAGGCACACGCACACCACGACGTGATTGAGTGCGAAGCTCATTAACACACTTCAACACATGCTTATCAAATGCTTCATTCAGCCCGATACTGTAATAAACACTTTCACGGTCCTGCATCAAGTCCGGCAGTATATCTTCAAGGTCGTCGATGGGGTAAGCACAATCGGCTTCAAAATGCTCGACCGCACCTTCCATGCCATAACGACGACCATCCCAAGTTTCCTTTTTTGGATCACGGTCACGACAAAACAAAATAAATTCGCCCTGCTTACGATTAGGGATTAATACAATAACCGACTCCGGCTCATTGAAGCCACTGAGGTACAAAAAATCACTGTCCTGACGAAAGCCATGCTCAACGTCACGGTTTCGTACCAGCATCGGTGCCGACGGCAAAATAGCCACCGAGTTTTCACCCATCATGCGCATTAACTGCTTGCGGCGTTTTGCATAAAATTTTATATTCAATGTATCTCTCTTAACAAACTAAACGAGGTAAGATTTTTCTAATGTTTAATGGGTCTATGTCATTTTAAGTGGGCAATACATCTATTTTTTATAGACACAGAGACCACAGAGTTATAACTTGTAATGTTTAATAAATTCCAACCTTAATACATTGAGGTTTATCAGCAACCCTGTAGTAGTCGTGTTAACTGTAAACACGCTCTGTGGTCTCGGCAACTGCTCCATGCGTTGCCCTACCTTCTGCATCCATGCAGTCGTCTGTGTCTATATCTCTATGCTCACTCATATGGCATAAACCCTTTATTAATGTACGGTCTGCGAAGATTGTAGCGGCTGCAGCTCTTCATAAATTAACAAGATGCCCATGCGCACATATTCTGTTACTTCCATAAAGGCGACTTCATCGTCCTCATCATCTTCTTCATCGCTTGCCAATTCAGCTTCATTGTCGACGATATACCCCGCGCGCGAGATTTCCACGATATCCGTAATCAGTTCGTTGCTGTCTTCTGGCAACTCGGAGTCTTCCTTAATGCCACCGATGGCAAGGCCGTAGACAAAACCCTGGCACCACATACCTAATGCTTCCACACGCATGTCCAGTGGCTCATCATCGTCGGGCAACATAAGTTCAAATTCAGCGTCACTGTCATTCATTTGCTCTACCGATATCTGATGAATCTGCAACAGTTTTTTACCGGTTTTCTGTAACAATTTGCTGGTTTCTTCATGCTCGCCCAAGACACATAACATCCACTGCGAAGCCTCGGTGGCACCCTGCGCGCATAACATGCCACATAAGGCACCATGCGACTCGGTCGCACCCATAGCGGCATCGACATTAAATAATAAATCTTCTAATTGAGGAATATCGGGAAAGCTCTGCATTATTGATCAATGTGTCCTGTATCAGTGTATCGCTGAAAGCGAAAGGGTGAAAAAAGCCAGTTTAAAACAATCCCGCCATAAATGCCCCCTGCTAAGCGAGATATACAGGATTTTTAAGCTAAATTGACCATAGTAATTGACCGCAGGTGATTCACGTCCTACTATTACGACCATGACAGATACTATAACAAGAATATCGAAACTCGAAGAACAAGTAGACGAATTACTCGATCTCTGCCAAAAACTTGGACATGACAATCAAGAATTGCGTACCCAACTGCAAACACTTACTTTTGAGCGTTCGAATTTAATCGAATCAAAAGAAAAAGTGCGGGTACAGGTGGAAGCCATGATAACGCGCCTGCGCTCTATGGAAAAAGCTTGA
>CAZYYW010000009.1:28590-36380 GCA_964651445.1 uncultured Thiotrichaceae bacterium | reverse complement strand
GCGGGTACAGGTGGAAGCCATGATAACGCGCCTGCGCTCTATGGAAAAAGCTTGAATTTATGCTTTTGAATAACGCTTGAGCAGTATCCGTTAAGAAATGTCGGTTAATAAATGCCGGTTAAGAAATACCCGTTAAGAACAGCCTATAACCAACTCGATAACGCAAAACCGAAGAGCAGACGGTAGCGACCGCATCTTACACGTGGCGGAAACCCAGATGAAATCCATACTATGAAAAACACTGAACCCTTAACCGTCACCATTTTGGACAAGGAATACCGCATTGCCTGTCCAGAAGAAGAAAAAGACAACCTGCGTGCATCCGCCGATCTGCTGAATGAAAAATTGGCTGAGATCAAACAAGCTGGCTCCGTCATTGGCACCGAGCGTATTGCAATTATGGCAGCACTCAACATAAGTCATGAGATACTGCATAGCCAGTCTATGGTGGTTGAACACAGCGATTTAAACCAGCGTATCGACGCCCTTTCTGAACGCATTAGCGACTCAATGCGTAGTATTCAGGTCATTTAAAAGGTTTTGTGCAGCACTCCCACCCTACTCACAACGAAAAACTTGTCTTATACCAAACAATCTCTATATTAATTTCTCGATATTGGTTGATTTACCGCTAGCATTACTTACAATAGAAACATAGGATGTATTAACACTGGCAACACATCAATACTGTTGCAGAGACGTGTTTTCAGAGATTGAACATCCACCTGTTTTGACATCTCTAGGGTGTGCGTAAGCATTCTGTTTTATCCCTTGAGCCTTAAATACTGACTTTGGGAATTGGACTGCTGGAGCCGTGTGCATTACCGTTTTATACGGGAAGCCTGACGCGACATCGCTGATTCCCCCCTGAGCTTACCGGTTCAAGGTCGGCAGTATCCGCTACGGTACTTTGGAGATGTCATCCTAATTCTTGCCCCACCTAAGCAAACAAATGCCTGATAATTCGACTATTAACCACAGTCAAACTATTTGGCATCTATTTATAGAGGTGCCCTATAAACACTAACAACAAGTCCACATCCGATAGGCGCAGCATCCGAGAACAAAGAAGAACGCTATCAGCAGACGTTCAACAACGGCACAGCAAAACACTCTGTTTTAATATCCGTCATCAAAAGGTCTACCGTAATAGTCAGCACGTTGCTTGCTATCTCGCCAACGATGGTGAAATTGATCCTTACCTGATCGTTGAACACGCCTGGTTTGCCAACAAGCAAGTTTACTTGCCGGTTTTATCGCCGATAAAAAACAGCCTGTATTTTGCCCCATATACTGAAAATACCCGTTTTAAACACAATCGTTTCAACATCGCCGAACCGATATGCCATCCATCAAAATGGCTAAAAGCCAGTCAACTGGATTTACTGCTGATGCCACTGGTGGCGTTTGACGAGCATGGCAACCGTGTTGGCATGGGCGGTGGTTTTTACGATCGTACGCTTGCCTATTTACAACATCGGCAATTTTGGAAAAAACCGACATTATTAGGACTGGCACATGAATTACAGAAAGTGGCGCGGATAGAATCACAGCGCTGGGATATTCCACTGGACGGTATTATCACCGAGAAAAAACACTATCACCGCCAACAAAAAACCAGCGACTAACAGCGGGCTGAGATCCAGCAGATCGGGGTCAGAGACAAGCCTGCTGACCCCTTTCGCCCCCCTTCGTAACCGCTGCGCCGCTACACCACTGACAATTACAACGACAAAAACAACTGATAAGCGGGATTATCGGTTTCTTCCCAATACGGATACGCGAGGGTATCGAGGTATTGCCGCAGTTGTTTGTGCTCAGGTTTTGGTATTTGCAATCCCACAAGTACACGCCCAAAGGCCGCACCGTGATTACGATAATGAAACAGGCTGATGTTCCAACGAGTACCGATCTGCGCTAAGAAGTCCAACAGTGCGCCAGGTCGCTCAGGAAATTCAAAACGGTATAGAACTTCATTTTTTAGCACCGCTCGACCACCAACCAGATGACGAATGTGCATCTTCGCCATTTCGTTATCCGTCATATCCAGTACCGGATATTTTTTACTTTTTAGCTTCTTAATTAACGCCTGCCGCTCTTTAAAACCTTCACGCAGTTGCACACCGGCAAATACTTGTGCATTGTCATCATCACAATAACGGTAGTTGAATTCGGTAATGCCACGCTTACCAATGGTTTGACAAAAAGCCTTGAAACTACCTGGCCGTTCAGGAATAGTCACGGCAAACAAGGCTTCTCGCTGCTCACCGATTTCAGCTCGCTCAGAAACATGCCGCAGTCGGTCAAAATTCATATTAGCACCGCTGTTAATCGCCACCAATGTTTTACCGCTTAGCTTTTTTTGTGCCACGTATTTTTTTAGCCCAGCGACTGCCAACGCGCCCGCAGGTTCGGTAATCGAGCGGGTATCATCAAAAATATCTTTGATTGCAGCACATATCTCATCAGTGGTAACTGTCAGCATCTGATCAACGCATTGTTTAGCCACGCGAAAAGTTTCCTTGCCCACCTGCTTTACCGCGACACCATCGGCAAAAATGCCGACATGGCTAAGCACCACACGGCGATTTTTTTCAAACGCCTGCGTCATACAGGCAGCATCAGCGGGTTCGACACCAATTATTTTAGTCTTAGGGCTAAGGTATTTAACAATTGAACCAATGCCGGCAATTAAACCACCGCCGCCGACCGGTACAAAAATAACATCGATGAAATCTGCATGCTGGCGAACGATTTCCAGTCCAACGGTGCCTTGCCCAGCAATTACATCCGCATCATCATAGGGATGAATAAAGTCCAACTTCTGCTTACGGGCGTAGCGGCTGGCATACTCGCAAGCCTCATCATAGTTATCGCCAATTAGTATGGTTTTGGCACCGTAAGATTTCACCGCATCCACCTTAATACCCGGTGTGGTTTTAGGCATAACAATAATGGCATCAAGCCCCAACCTTTTTGCTGCCAATGCAACACCTTGCGCATGATTACCCGCAGAAGCGGCTACCACCCCTTTCACTTTTTTACTGCGTGTTAACTGATAAATTCGGTTGTAAGCACCGCGCAGTTTAAATGAAAACACACTTTGCAAGTCTTCACGTTTAAGCAACACCTGATTATTCTGGCGCTGACTTAAATTTTCCGCGACCTCCAATGGCGTTTCGATGGCAACGTCATAAACCCTGGCGGTTAATATCTTTTCGATGTATTTTTTTGTCATTTATAAAACAAAGTTGGCAGTTAACAGACTTTAAGATTGTAGGCTAGCATAAGCGGAGCATTACTGGCAAAAGCGATGACCTTTAACGCCCTAAATTCGTATAAAAAGCTTTGTTATAATGCTTTTAATCGCCGACGGCTAACTGCTAACTTTAAACTACTCATCATACACTGTATTATTCACACTATAATTTAACCGCTATCCAAAAAGATTTAACAAAGTGAGAAAAAAATGACCCAGGATGAAATGAAACGAAAAGCGGCCGAAGCCGCGATTGAATATGTAATTGCTGATGAAATTGTCGGGGTTGGTACTGGCTCCACCGTCAACCACTTTATCGACTGCCTCGCTGAAATCAAACACAAGATAAAAGGCGCTGTTTCCAGCTCGGTTGCCTCCACCGAGCGCATGGAAGATTACGGCATTAAAGTTTATGACTTAAACGAAGTCAACGGCATTGAAGTCTATATTGATGGTGCCGACGAGTCAGACCATTACTTAAATCTAATCAAAGGCGGTGGTGGTGCTTTAACCCGCGAAAAGATCATAGCCGGTGTCAGCAAAAAATTTGTCTGTATTGCTGATGAGTCCAAGCTGGTCGATGTTATGGGTGAGTTTCCGTTACCGGTTGAAGTTATCCCTATGGCGCGTAGCTTTATTGCCAGAGAACTGGTCAAACTCGGCGGCAGACCGGTTTACCGTGAAGGTTTTGTAACGGATAACGGTTGCGACATCCTAGACGTACACGCTTTAAAAATCATGGGGCCAGTAAAACTGGAAAACGAGCTAAACAAACTACCCGGCATTGTCACCGTCGGCATCTTCGCCAATCGCCCTGCCGATGTGTTGATATTAGGCACCCCTGAAGGCGCTAGGACAGTCCTGTCTAAATAGATTTTTTTAAAATCATAAAACCGGGGCAGAAAATTTTTCTCGCTTTTATGATTATCTCGTTCCCACGCTCCTGCGTGGGAATGCGTATCTACGTTTAAGTAGATACAATTAGCACTTAACACCCCTGCATGGTCGGTATGCGTTCCCACGCGGGAGCGTGGGAACGAGAAAGTAGTTCCAATTATTGAATAATGATTTTAGCCAGCTCTGTTACTTTCTCCACTACAACGCCTGTCGATTTTTCAATCAATACGACTTCTCTATTTTTAAAGTCCAAAGACTTCATTTGATGAATTAACACAGCACCCTTTGTTGAAAGTTCGTCGGGAAGAACCACTTCAAGTCTCATCCCTCTGACAGTGCTGGTAATGGGTGCAACAACAGCAAAGCCAGTGTGCTCATTAAATAGTTTTCGGGAAATCACGAACGCAGGGCGACGCTTCATTATTTCATTTCCAGAACTTGGGTCAAAATTGAACCAAACAATATCACCTTTATCTGGAATATATACCTCTCGCACTCAAATCTCCTTACCCACTAATTTTGCATTAATCCACTCTTCATCTTCATCAGTTACTTTAAAGCACTCTTTTGGACTGCCTGCAAGCAGGTATTCCAAACTGGTTTTTTCTTTTATTGGCGTTAGCACAATTTTGTTATCTTCTATTGATAAGTCAAGTTTTGAGCCAACGTGCAACCCCAGTGTTTTTACTATTGCTTTAGGAATACTGATAATGTTTGCCCCCCCTGATTGGCGAACGGCTATTGCTGTCATAATGTTCACTCCTTATTTAGCGTGTTATACAATAATATAACAATGTATAGCGTCTTACAACTGTTGGCATTGCCTGGCTCTAGCCTAAGTGGCACATTCTTTCACCTCTAATCCGATCTCTACATTCTGTACAGGCAAAAAAAAACGGAACCCGAAGGCTCCGTTTTTTTAAAGACTAAATCTTACGACTTAGAATTTTTTCTTGATACCAACTGTAAATATAGAATCTTCAAGAGAAGCTGTATCAGAAGAACGATCACCATATGCGACATAAACATTCGTCATCTTAGACATCTTGTGGTTAAACGCTAATGCCAAACCAGTTGTGTCACCTGCACTACCGCCAACAAATGACGCTGTACCAAATGTTGCAATGATAGCGTTATTCTTATCGATGTTGAAACCACCATTCAAGTGCATGTAATCAAAACCGGTAACATCTTCTGCAGATTCAAACTGACCAGCTACAAAGAACGCCTTAGAGCTGTACTTAGCACCAACCTTAATGGCAGACTCAGTACCTGCGGTAGCAGTAGCAGCACCGCCAGGTGCTGTATCAATCCAGTCTACATAAGCCAAGATGTTTTTAGTTGCGTAGCGAATACCTACGCCCATTGTTTCATCATCAGAATCAGAAAAAGTCGTGTTAGCCACTAACTGGATACCGCCCATCTTAGGAGATGAGTATTGCAATCCGTTGGTCATACGGCCACGGTTAACAGCACGGCCATTATGTAAACGAGAGTGTGTCTGAAGAAAACCACGACCCTCAACCGGTGTGCGATACAGAGCATCAACCTTACCGCCCATTTGTTTGTAGTTAGAAGACATTGCGCCTAACTTAATAGTACCCATGCCACCTTTAATACCAACGAATACGTCACGTTGAGTTAATGCATCACCGCCACCACCGTCGCCATCAGCATTTAGTTGAAATTCAACTTTATAGATAGCTTTCATGCCGTCGCCAAGGTCTTCAGAACCTTTAACGCCGATGGATGATGTATTACTTCTCATATTCAAGTTGGTGTTACTATCACGATCCTCGATAGTTAAGTGAACATTACCGTAAACAGTTGGTGCTGCCATTACTGCTGCTGGTGCAGCCATAGTTGCTGCTACTGCGATTGCTAATAGAGATTTATTCATTATGCAAGACTCCTGCATGATTAAGTTATTATGATCATAGCTATGATTACAAAAATGTGATTTCCATCTGACGCTTCCCCCAATGAAAGCGGTTTGCTCCATCTATAAGATGCGACACAGTAAATTAATACCTGAACTGACGTAGCCACATTAACCTTTAACCTACGTACACCATCTAATGGATGCTTAATAGTTAAAGATTACGGGGAGTATATGCAGATTGGCTTAAATTGCAAGCAAAAATGTGAGTTATTTCACATTTTCAGCATTCAACTTGCGATAGATCAACTCGCGAAGAATCTACAACGCATGGAAAAACACCTTTCTACAAAGCATCAATCGATGATGCCTTGTTACAAACCATACAATATTTTCCTGTGTACAGATTTCATGATGGCTGCACGACTAACTCGAAAGCACATAAAAAAAGCCCCGAAAACGAGGCTTTTTTAAACGTAAAGAGTGAAGCTCTAACGTTTTGAGAACTGCTTAGCACGACGCGCTTTGCGTAAACCTACTTTCTTACGCTCAACTTCACGTGCGTCACGTGTAACGAAGCCAGCTTTACGTAGCGGACTGCGCAAGGTTTCATCGTAAGAGATCAAGGCGCGGGTAATGCCATGACGAATAGCACCGGCCTGACCAGAAATACCACCACCGCTTACCATCACTTTTAAATTGATGTTGCTTGACATCTCAACCAATTCTAATGGTTGACGTACAACCATTTGCGCCGTTTTACGACCAAAAAAGACATCCAGTGGTTTACCATTAACCACAATCTCACCCGCGCCTTTGCTTAAATAGACGCGAGCGCTTGATGTTTTGCGTCGGCCCGTTGCGTAATATTGTTCTGCCATGTTTTACTCTTTAAAAATTAGTGTTATAGAAGCGTTTTTCTAGAATCGAAAGCTATACGTTCAGCCTTATACGTTTAACTCAAGCGGTTGCGGTTGCTGCGCTGCATGCTGATGCTGAGGGCCAGCGTATACTTTCAGCTTGCGGTACATTTCACGCCCTAAAGGATTTCTTGGCAACATGCCTTTTACCGCAATCTCGAGAACACGCTCTGGTGAACGCTCAATCATGTCGCTGAAATTTGTTGCTCTCAGCCCACCCATATAACCTGAGTGACGGTAGTACATTTTATTTTTTGCTTTATTGCCGCTAACACGCACTTTTTCAGCGTTAATAACAACGATGTAATCGCCGGTATCAACATGTGGTGTGTAAATGGCTTTATGTTTGCCACGTAGACGACGTGCAATCTCAGTTGCCAGACGACCCAATGTTTTACCATCAGCATCAATCAGGAACCAGTCACGTTTTACATCTTCTGCTCTTGCGCTTATGGTTTTCATCACTATTCCAGTGTATCTGTATTCTGTATGTAAAAAAAGTAAGGCGGGAATCCAGCAGATCTAACGACCAGCTCCCGACAAAGAGGCGGAATATTACAGGGAATCATGACCGCAGACAAGTGCATTACAGTGTTTATTCATGCTTTTCTTTCAGATTTTCTCCAATAGCCTGACAGGTTTACTCCAATAGCCTGAAAAGCACCTGATAATTTGACTCAGAAATCGACTCAACAGCACTTGGCATGCTGGCCGTTACATTAGCTGCCACATCAGGATTAATAGCTAATAAAAACAAATATATAAAGCCAGACTCGCGGCCCATTCTTTACTTTTTCGCAGGCAAAAAAAAACGCGGATAAAAATCCGCGTTGAA
>CAZYYW010000009.1:15803-28490 GCA_964651445.1 uncultured Thiotrichaceae bacterium | reverse complement strand
CCATTCTTTACTTTTTCGCAGGCAAAAAAAAACGCGGATAAAAATCCGCGTTGAAAATTACCACCAAAGGGAGGATGGAGGAAATATGAAAAAACTATTCAATTGCATAAATAGAATATAAGTATATTATAATATATCTATAGAAATGTCAAATTATATTATAGGCTTACCAGTAAAAAACAGCTTTCACTCTATTCAACACATTGTTTTTATTGCTATTTTTCTGAAAAACTTTATATCAGCAAACGCTCAACAACTTGCCCGCCAATCAGGTGTTGTTCGATAATCTCATCAATATCTTCACGATCAACATAGCAATACCAAGTCTCTTCAGGATAGACCACTAATACCGGGCCGAGTTCACAGCGATCCAAACACCCTGCGGTATTAATGCGGATTTTGCCTTCACCAGACAACCCTAGGCTTTTGATCTTCGCCTTGGTATAAGCGCGAATCTCAGACGCATTGCATTGCTCACAGCACTGCTTGCCGGAGTCACGCTGATTGGTACAAAAAAACACATGATATTTATAATGTGGCATAAATCACTCCGCTCAGAATAAAAGTGGCACTTTTCACTAATTTTAAGTATTGCACCTTAGGTGCTAAAACAGCATTATACCCTTATGCGTAATTACAGCCCATTTGACCAATTTATTTTAAATGCCGATACCGCGTTACGAACGCTTGCGGGGCAGCCCGTAACCACGCATCGGGAATACCCAGCACAGGGAATTACTGATGCTGAATTTTCTACGCAAGAGAAAAAACGCATTGCCGGGTTAATGCGCGTTAATCACTGCGGCGAAGTTTCTGCTCAGGCGCTCTATCAGGGGCAGGCATTAACCTCAAAAAATATCGAGATTCGAGAGAAATTACAACATGCAGCACTGGAAGAAAATGACCATCTGGAGTGGACTAAAAAACGCCTACACGAACTAGATAGCCATACCAGCCTGTTCAACCCACTGTGGTACGGCGGCTCTTTTGCCATTGGCGCTTTTGCCGGTGTTTTGGGTGACAAGTGGAATCTGGGCTTTTTGGCGGAGACTGAATATCAGGTGGTTAAACATTTAGAGTCGCACCTTGATAAATTACCCGGTGGCGATTTGCGTAGCCGGGCAATTTTAGAACAGATGAAAATTGATGAGTTAAAACATGCTACCACCGCCATTGAAAACGGTGCGGCGGAATTACCGCCAGCCGTCAAAAGTCTGATGGCGGCAATGTCGAAAGTGATGACTAGCAGTGCTTACTACCTTTAGCCAACTTCTTTATTCTGGTTACCACGCTCCTGCGTGGTAATCCGTACCATTCGTCATGCTACCGTATGCGTTCCAACGTAGGAACGAGATAAGGACTGAAAACCATGTGCGTTGTTTGAGACTGCTGTGTTTGCTTTTTACGAATAACAAAAAACCAACAACGAAGGACTCCCATTAACCTGCACTCAATGGCGGGTGGTAGATGATCTGCACCGCATTGCCATCCGGGTCTTTGCAGTAAAAGCTACGCGCGCCATCACGGTGATCTTTCACTGCACTTAGCATCACCACATTTTCCTGTTTTAGAAAATTAAACCAATCAATCACTGCCTGCTTGGTATCAATAATGAAACCTAGGTGATCAAGTGATTGCGCACAATCCCTAGCAACCGGTTTTTTAGCCTGATGCAGTGCCAAGTTGTCATTGCCGGAACTTAAATAATAATTGTCTGCATCGGGCTGCCATTCAATCTCCATGCCCATTAATCGTGTATAAAAATCGACGCAGTCAGCCATCTGATTTGTATTGAGTGCTAGGTGCCGCATACCGGCAGTTTTCCCCGGTCTTTCGTATTGTGACATTTTCTTATGCAACCTTATTCAAATGTAATTAGTCATGAAATATTTGCTGATGAACGCTCTGCCAGACTTCATCGCCAAATACAGTTTGCACCACCAGCGGCAATGCAATAGAACCTTGCGACAATAAGGCATCGTGAAAGGCTTTTAGTTTTTCTTTTTCAGAGATGTCGATAATTTCGCGTGTTTTTAAAATGATCTCACGGCCGACGGCATAACATAAAGGCGTTGCCGCCGAGCGACTATACCAATTGATTTCAGCCTGCGCCTGCAACACATCAAAACCCAGTTTATCGACCAACAACGCCACTGCCTCATCAAAATCAAACTGGCCGGTATGTATTTTCACATCAATAATAATTCTCAATGCGCGCCATAAACGATCACGCAGTAAAATAAAATGATGTTCTTTTTCAGTATACAAGCCCTGCTCGATAACCAACTGCTCACAATACAAAGCCCAACCCTCGTACATACTGGCTGAAGCATTCAACTGTCTGGTGACATTGTCATGCTGACTCTGGTTAGCCAGCACGAACTGCAAGTGATGACCGGGAAATGCTTCATGCGCCGAGGTAAGGTCGATACTGAAATCATTATGCTCAGCCAGTAAAGTTTCATCTTCCACTGTGGTCACATAATACAGGCCTCGTTGTTCTTTATCCTGTTGCATTGGCGGCTCATACGCAGCAAAAGGAATGAGCTCTCGCATAAAGACGGGGGTCTGTTGCACTTTTAATGACTGATTTTCTGGAAGACTAATGATGTCAGCTTTTTGTAGCCAGTGATATGCCTGCTGCATTTTCTGGCGATAGCTATCAAGCAACTTTTCAGAGCGAGGATGCTTCTTTCGCACCATGAGTAACGCTTTATTAATGTCTGCAACGCCACAAATACTTTCGCTGTGCTGTAACAGTTCTTGCTCGGTTGTTTGTGCCAGACGCTCGCCAAAACTAAGGACTTTTTCAGCATCAGTGGCTAGGAAATGTTTTTCATTTAGCAATCGCTTAAAACGATTATGACCGGAAGCAAATTTACCTTCTGCCCTGGGCAGAATCTCGACCTCTAAATACTGGGAAAAATCTTTTAATGCACAGGCCGCATCGTCCAACAGCGGCTGTAATTTTGCCGGGCTTGTAAACTTGTCGGCGACTAGCGGGTGCCTGGCAAGACCACGGATAAAACCGGCAGCGGAAATAGAAACCTGTTTTGCTGTTGTCGCCCACAACGGCACCACTCGCTCAGGGTGCGTTGCCAGCATAACTTTGGCACCACGCAGATACTCAGGAATTTTTTCCAAGCGACGTTTAATTGCTTGCTGCACATCTTTACCTGGGTGTATGAGTAGTTGGTAGATAGCATTAATAGGCACATACGCCATCGCATCTCGGTAGCGCCAATCATTTTCTTCCATGTCATGCAATTCAATACTTATGGCACCTTTGATTATACGAAAATCAATCTGCCTGTTGGCAGACAGATTGCTCACATTAAGTTCCTCTAATGCCGACAGCATTTTCTGGTTCAATACCAGCAACGCGCCCACCTCATCATGCTCATAGCTGTTTAGCAGATCAGCGTAATCATAAACGCCAACATCCACTGCTGACTCTGGATGATAACGAAACCAACTGTGGTAATACTGCTCACACAGTAAATCGAAATGTTTATGTTCAGTGTCAGTTGCGCCGCTTTCCATACTGGAAACACTCTCGACCGTACTCTCGACTATACTATCGGAACCCACTTTTACTTCATTCACTGTTTTATCTTCTGACGGGGGCATAGGCTTTATTTTTCGTTTCGCTGGCAAATAAACAACGGTAATTAATCCTGCTCGATAATCTCATAATCATGTGTCATTGCAACGCTTTTTGCCAACATGATCGATACCGAGCAATATTTTTCAGCCGTCATATCAACCGCACGCGCCACTTTTTTATCATCTAACGCTTTGCCCGTGACAATATAATGCACATGAATTTTAGTAAATACTTTTGGCACTTCTCCAGCACGTTCGGCAGATAGCTCAACATGGCAATCGGTAATATTTTGGCGCTGGCGCTGCAATATCATCACCACGTCAAAAGCGGTACAACCACCCATGCCTAACAGCACCATTTCCATTGGTCGAACGCCCATATTACGCCCACCACTTTCCGGCGGCCCGTCCATTACCACTGAATGCCCACTATCAGATTCCCCGACAAAGGACATATTATCTAACCACTTTACAACTGCTTTCATATTTTCTCTCACCGAATCCTGCTATCAATTTCGCCCAGACTCTTTTGCTTTATAAAAATCTTGTGTATTATCCACTACTATCTAAAGGTGTAAAACATTATAAGGAACCACGATGCACATTATCAGAGAAATCCCAACACTAAACCCTTCACTAGAATACTTGCTGAAATTTGCTCATCGTAAATCACACAAAGCCAAGGAAATCATTATCCACGAGGGTGATACTTCCAATAGCCTGTACTATATCACTGAGGGCTCGGTAAGCGTACTGGCTGAGAGTGAAACCGGCGAAGAAATTATTCTGGCGCAGTTAAATAAGGGCGATTTTTTTGGTGAAGCGGGTCTGTTCGAATTTGATACTAGTGACGAAGGTAAACGTACAGCACGTGTGCTGGCACGAAGTGACGCCACCATCGCCGAAATCAGTTACGCACAATTTAAACAAATTGTCGCCGATGACCCGGCAGTGATGTTTCTGCTCACCAGCCAGATATTTAACCGCCTGAAAAAAACCAGCATGAAAGTGCGCGACCTGATTTTTCTCGACGTAAAAGGCCGTATTGCTCACGCCCTGCTGGAACTAAGCGCAGAGCCAGATGCCATGACGCACCCAGACGGCATGCAGGTTAAAATCACTCGCCAAGACCTGTCCAAAATGGTTGGCTGTTCCCGCGAGATGGCAGGCCGTGTTTTAAAAGAACTGGAAGATGAAGACTTGATTTCCGCACACGGTAAAACGATTGTGGTGTTTGGCACACGCTGATATCACATCACGGCAGAGTCTGCCTTTCCGGGGGTCAGAAGAACAACTCCGCCAATTTTTCGCCAGGGTTTTCTGCGCGCATAAACGCCTCCCCTACTAAAAAAGAGTTTACGCCATTATCGCGCATTAACTTAACATCCTCTGCGCTATGAATACCTGACTCCGTTACCAGAATATGATTTTCATTAACCATGTCCAACATCGACAAAGTTGTATCCAACGAGGTATCAAAATTTCGCAGGTTGCGATTATTAATACCAATTAAACGAGCGCCGGTTGTTAACGCGCGTTGCATTTCATCCTTGTCATGTACTTCCATTAGCACATCCATGTTCAGTTCATGGGCGAGATTAAATAAAGCCTGTAACCGAGTATCATCCAGTGCCGCGACAATTAACAAGATGCAATCAGCATTAATGCTACGGGCTTCATAGACCTGATACGGCTCAATAATAAAATCTTTGCGGATAACCGGAAGCGCACATGCCGCCCGCGCCTGCAGCAAAAAATCTTCATGCCCCTGAAAATAATCTTGATCGGTTAAAACTGACAAACAGGCAGCACCGTGTTGCGCATAACTACGGGCAATATCCGCCGGTTGGAAATCTGCTCTTAACAAACCTTTACTCGGCGAGGCTTTTTTGATTTCGGCAATAACAGCCGATTCTTTATTGTTGATTTTGCTTTCGATAGCTTTTATAAAGCCACGCACAGCATCGGCACGCTGACATTGTTGCTGCAATGCTTCAATGGAAGTTTTCACTGAACGCTGTGCAATTTCTTCGCGTTTTCGGTTAAGAATTTTTACTAATATATCGGGAGTTTTACTGCTCATCACTATTTTTTCTAACGGTTAGTTTTTGCGATTAGTTTTTTCTGTTGGTTTTTAATACCAGTTGTTCCAGTTTCTCGCCAACCGCACCACTGGCGATCACTTGTTGCGCTTTATCAACACCGTCAATCAATGATGAGGTTAACCCGGCAGCATAGATGGCTGCACCTGCGTTTAAACAAACAATGTCTTTCGCCGGACCAGCATTATTATCAAACACAGATTTTATTATTTTCAGGCTGTGCGCTGAGTCATCGGCTCGAATCTGACTGAGCTGCGCACGTTGCATATCAAAATCTTCTGGCTTAATGATATAACTTATAATCTCACCGTTTTTTAACTCTGCCACAAAAGTCGGACTGGAAATACTTATTTCATCCATGCCATCTTCTGCATGTACCACCAATACATGCTCGCTACCCAGACGTTTTAATACATGCGCCAGCGGTTCTACCAGCGCTTTGCTGAAAACACCCAGAACCTGATTGGGCGCACCTGCGGGATTGGTTAACGGCCCCAGTACATTAAAGATAGTCCGCACCGCCATTTCGCGGCGCGGCCCTATGGCATGTTTCATTGCACTGTGATGCAACGGCGCAAACATAAAACCGACGCCAATGTCATTGACACACTCCGCTACCTGCTGCGGGCTAATGTCCAGATTCACACCCGCTGTTTCCAGCACATCGGCGCTGCCTGACTTACTGCTGATTGAGCGATTGCCGTGTTTCGCCACACGACCACCCGCAGCGGCAACAACAATAGCGCTGGCAGTTGATATATTAAAACTGCCCGAGGCATCGCCACCGGTGCCACAAGTATCCACCAGGTGTTTTTTATCCACCTCAACCTTACTGGCAAGCTCCCGCATAACGCTCGCAGCGGCGGCTATCTCATCGATGGTTTCGCCCTTCATACGCAAGCCAATTAAAAACCCACCGACCTGCGCGGGCGTTGCTTCACCGGTCATTATCTGGCGCATGGTGTCCGTCATTTCATCACCGCTTAAATCACGATTTTCGGTAACGGTTTTTATCGCTTGCTGTATTGTAAAGGGAGTCGCCATGCTTATAATTTCTCGTGTTTGTTCAAGTTTAATACGGTCACTTTGAATTTAAAAAGTTATTCAATAAGTCATGGCCGTGTTCGGTCAGTATAGATTCAGGGTGAAATTGCACACCTTCTATGTTCATGGTTTTATGGCGTACACCCATAATTTCATCGACCACACCGTTGTCGGTTTCTGTCCACGCCGTCACTTCCAAACAATCAGGCAGTGATTCTTTTTCAATCACCAGTGAATGATAACGGGTAGCTGTATAAGGATTGCTCAAGCCAGCAAACACATAACCGTCTTTGTGATAAATACGCGATGTTTTGCCATGCATGATCTCTCGTGCATGCACAATTTTGCCACCAAATACCTGGCCGATGCTTTGATGACCAAGGCAAACACCGAGAATGGGGATCTCTCCGGCAAAGGTTTCTATTGCCTGCATTGAAATACCCGCTTGATCTGGGGCACACGGCCCAGGCGAGATCATTAACTTTTCAGGCTGCTTCTCTCTGATTTCATCAACTGTGATTTCATCATTGCGGTAAATCTCGACATCCGCGCCTAACTCACCCAGATATTGCACCAGGTTATAAGTAAATGAATCGTAATTATCTATCATTAATAACATAGTATGAATTATATATTGCCGTTGTTAATTTTTAAGGTATACGGCGCAGCCATTGGCTCGCCGACAAAAACGCCCTGGCCTGGCCAGGCAACACTTTTCCAGTACGCTTCGATCAAAGATTCACCATTGAGATAGCGTTCTATCACAATACCCGGATTAGGAAACTTCTGGGTAAACGAGCAAGGTTCAACGACTGCGCCATAACTGGCAGTCGCGCCGGCGTCCAACCAACGTAATATACTCATTTGCGTACTGCCAAACAACTGGCCGCCAGTGGAGGTCAAATGATCGGCTATTGCACCGGGAAAAAACAGGTTGCTTTGTATTGCCTGTACACGTTTCAAACCGGTAAAGTAAAACATTACATCCTTTTTATCTCGTAGAACATCGCCTTCTATTAGTTCAATGTTTATTCGTTCAGACAATAATTTTTTTATTACTGGAAAACGCCAGGCACGACTATTTCTCGCTTTATCAGTAGTACTCATTAGATAGGCAGTGGCTTGTGGATTTGTATTATCCGCAGCCACGCCTCGATCTATCATGGCTTTAACCTGTTCTAATGAACTGCCTGCCAACATCATCGCTGGCGTTATACCGAGTTCATCTTTTGGTGAAGCACTGTCTGAGTTGTAATAAGCACTGAGTTTTGTAGCAACGCAACCGGTGGCGCAATAGGCTTTATCAAAACCAAAAGCAAAGGCTGAAGTAATGCTCATGCAGCCAACCCTGAATGGTTTACTCCATGCCAATGCATAAAATTGCACCGCAGCAGGTGTTTGTTTTTTTACCTGCTGGTAGACCAATTTAAACTGCTCGGCGGTAATACTGTTAGTAACCGGCAAGCTTATTTTTATAATATTACTTTCAGGAATACCGCGCTTGTTTTTATAATATTCGGCAATCAATTCGCTATCTGCATCCTGTGTATTGACCAACACCGCGACTTGTTGTGCTGTAATCATGGCAAAACCAGCGGGTGCATACACCAATATTGCCAGTAAAAATACTGATTGCAACACTGCTAGCAACGCTGACCGCAATAAAGGCTTCTTCACTAAGGAAAACACGACGGCTAATCCAACCCTGCCTCTGCCATCGAAACCGCACGAAAAATAGCCCGTGCTTTGCTCATGGTTTCCGCCCATTCATTTTCCGGCACCGAGTCATAAACGATACCGGCACCCGCCTGTATCGACAGATGTTTGTCTTTTATCACCGCAGTACGAATAGCAATGGCGGTATCCATATTGCCGTTCCACGAAAGATAACCCACAGCACCCGAATAGATACCGCGCTTCACTGGTTCAAATTCATCAATGATTTCCATGGCACGAATTTTTGGCGCACCACTAACGGTGCCAGCAGGAAAGGTGGCGCGTAAAACATCCATCGCCGTCAGTCCATCTTTAAGCTCGCCAGTGACATTCGACACGATATGCATAACATGTGAGTAACGCTCCACCACCATTTTATCGGTGAGTTTTACGGTTGAGGTTTTACTCACCCTGCCAGCATCATTGCGCCCCAGGTCAATCAGCATCAGATGTTCAGCCAATTCTTTTGGGTCTGCCAGCAACTCTTTTTCCAGTGCATTATCAGCCGCTTCATCTTTGCCGCGTGGTCGGGTGCCGGCAATCGGCCGAACGGTAACTTCGCCGTCATCCAATCGCACCAATATTTCGGGCGAAGAACCAACGATATGATGGTCATCAAGATCGAGGTAATACATATAAGGTGAAGGGTTTAAGCTGCGCAGGGCACGATACAAGTGCAATGGTGGCGCATTAAATGGAATGGTCAAACGCTGCGACAATACCACCTGCATAATGTCGCCATCGACGATATATTGTTTGGCTTTTCTGACCGCATCGATATAACCTTGCTCCGTAAAACCAGAAACAAAATCTTCTTCCTTAACCGTTTGTGCGACATGTTTACTTTTTTCAGGCAGCTTGTTTTTAAGTGCATCTGCAATTTGTTGCAAGCGTTTTTCACCTTGTTCCAGACCACCGTCATTATCGGTGTCGACATGCACAATAATAAACAACTTGCCAGACAGGTTATCGAACACCACCACTTCTTCTGAAACCATCAACAGTATGTCAGGGGTTTGCAGTGGATCCGGCTTGGCTGATTTCACCAGACGCTTTTCGATATAAGCGATGGTTTCATAACCAAAATAACCCACCAGCCCACCACTGAAACGTGGCAACCAGTTGTCACCAGTGGCACCTTCATAAACAGAAAACGTTTCCTGATAATCTTGAATCCATTGCAGTGGGTCAGCAACCGTCTGTTGCTTGGTCAGTGTATTATTTTCATACTGACTGACCTCGTAACCAGAAATTTTAATGACTTTACTACAGGGCAAACCGATTATTGAATAACGCCCCCATTTTTCGCCGCCCTGCACTGACTCAAACAAATAACTGTAGGGTGCATTGGCCAATTTCAGGTAGGTACTGAGCGGTGTATCCAGATCGGCAAGCACTTCGCGGATCAGTGGCACACGGTTATACCCCTGTTTTTTTAATGACGACAGATCGTTTGGTTGCGTTGTAGAAGTTTTGGCGCTAGCATTTTTTTCAGCAGACATTTTATTTTCCAAACAAAAAATTTAAGACAAATCAGCCATTTAATCAATGGCAATACGGTCAGGCAAGCATTGCGCTTTACCATCGCCAGTATTTATTTGTCTCCATCTGTCTGAAAAGGTATCTGGGAAAAAGTTTCATAAGCTGAATAATAGTGTATGTTGACGAAAAAAAATAGTCTTTCGTCGCGACTCAGTGTACATTCGCCAAAAAATTTAAGGGTCTATATGCGATAACGAGTGGGCATAAAGATATAGACACAGAGACCACAGAGTTCACAGAGCGTGTTTAAAGTTAACACCACTACTATAGGGTTGCAGATAAACCTCAATAGCATCAAGATTGGTGAATCTATGTAAACGTTATAAACAATAACTCTGTGTACTCTGTGGTCTCTGTGTCTATAAAAAGTAGATGTATTGCCCACTTAAAATGAAATAGACCCAAATTTAAGAATAGCAACGACTGCTTTTCATCTACCAGGCAACAATATTTTTTATCTCTGCCATCGAATCAACCACCGCATCAGGATGATAGTCACGAATATCTTCACCGTGATTATACCCGTAGGACATGCAGATAATGGAAAACTCTGCTGCTCGGGCGGCTTTCACGTCACTCATTGAATCGCCCAACATCATCGACGCCTGTGGTGCTACACCCAGAGTTTCAGCCGACATAATGAGTGGCAGCGGGTCGGGTTTTTTGCGCTCGACCATATCACCACACAATACCGTTTCAAAATAATCACTGATGCCCAAGTCTTGCAAAATGGGCAAGGTGAATTCACTGGCTTTATTGGTGACGCAGCCAATTTTTACACCGGTGGCTTTCAAAAACTCCATGGCTTCAGGCACGCCATCGTATAAACGACTGCGCACCGAGGTATTGGCAGCATACAATTCACGAAAAATCGGTATTGCCTTGTTGTATAACGCCTGCTCTGGCTCACCCTTTAATTCGTTGATTAAACCACGCTTTACCAGACGCTCGACACCATTGCCTACCCAGTGCCGTACCGCCGCTTCACCTCGAACCGGCATGTCTAATTGCTTTAACATTTCGTCAATACAAAATGCCAAATCTGGCACACTGTCTACCAAGGTGCCATCAACATCGATCAAAACCATTTCGGGGCGCGTCAGCATCATGGTCTACGCTTTGGCTAATTCTGCACGCATAGCAGCAAGCACGGTGTCGTAGTGGTTTGCATCGTTTTCGTCTTTGCCACCAAAGATGGCAGAACCTGCAACAAAGGTGTCTGCACCGGCTTTTGCGATTTCACAGATATTGTCAATTTTGACGCCACCATCGACTTCAAGGCGAATATCTAAACCGGAGTCATCAATCATTTTGCGTACTTCACGCAATTTGCCAAGCGTTGAAGGAATAAATGACTGACCGCCAAAACCTGGATTCACTGACATCAATAAAATCATGTCAACTTTGTCCATCACATATTCCAGATAGCTCAATGGTGTCGCTGGGTTAAACACTAGGCCGGATTTACAGCCTGATTCGCGGATAAGCTGCAAGCTGCGGTCGATATGGTCGCTGGCTTCTGGATGAAAAGTAATATACGTTGCGCCGGCTTTGGCAAAGTCTGGAATCACGCGATCAACCGGCTTGACCATTAAATGCACGTCAATATCAGCCGTTACACCGTGCTTACGCAGTGCCTCGCAAACCAATGGACCGATGGTGAGGTTGGGTACATAGTGATTGTCCATAACGTCGAAATGCACAATATCAGCGCCCGATGCAAGCACGTTGTCCACCTCAGGCCCTAACATCGCAAAATCTGCTGAAAGTATGGATGGTGCTATTTTAAAATCTGCCATGGTTAATCCTCGTGAGTGGTTACCGTCTAAAAAGGTCGCGCATTTTACCCCATTGACGCGAACGACTCCACCTGTGATTCACAGCCGGCGTTTTCAAGCCACACACGCCAGCAGCACCGCGGTGTTGGCACCATACTCAACACGGTATTATTCGGTCATTACCGTTACCAGTGCCGGGCGCTATTTATAAAGCCGCGTGCGACCGGTTCAATAGTGCGCTGGAACATTCCTGAACTTTAAGGTAAAATTCAGCCCTTATTATCGAGACTCCATCTTTTTATTTCTTTTCAAACTATTGAATTTACATGACTTTTCCAAAAAACGCCGAATATTCGGCTTTAACAACCTAAGCAAAATCCAATCAATTTAGGAGAGTAACCTTATGAAACACCAACTTTTAGCTACCGTATCCGCTTTATTCCTTGCGGCAAGTGCAAACGTCGCCATCGCCGGCGATGCGGTTGCAGGTAAAGCCAAAGCAGCTTCTTGCGCGGGCTGCCATGGTGCGAATGGCATCACGGCAATACCCATTTACCCAAATCTTGCTGGCCAAAATGCCGCTTACACCGTAAAACAGTTAAAAGCATTTAAAGATAAAAGCCGCGTAGACCCAACCATGAATGCACTATCTGCGCCATTAAGCGATACCGATATGGCTGACCTCGCGGCGTACTACGCAAGCCTCAAGTAAGTCGGTAGCCCTATCGGCTTCCTACTTACTATCCACTCGATAGAATTAACAGGCGTTTTTGTAACTACGAAAACTGTCTGTCTATCTTTGGACGCACTGTTCTGAAGTCTTTGTTCAGAAATAAAAAACGCCACTGGCTTAATCGCCAGTGGCGTTTTTATATTCAGGGATGAATGGTATAACGCAA
>CAZYYW010000009.1:0-15703 GCA_964651445.1 uncultured Thiotrichaceae bacterium | reverse complement strand
TTCAAGGATAAACAATATGGAACATAATAGACTAGCATTGTCAGGCGGATAAATTAAAAATGAATCGACTGACATCCACACCCCGCAACATCCAATTTTCTAGCCCTAACACTCAGATAGCGCCAGCAATAAAAATAGCCGTGTGTATTTACTTGTGCTTAAGCAGCCAACTCATTGCAGCAAGCCCGGCAACCGCTTTTCAGCCTTTTGATACTCGCGATCAAAACCTGTTTAATCTCATCCACGGTCAGGCACTACCAACCAACGCCAGCTTACTTAAAAAATCGCAGAGCCTATGGTCGAGTAGTCTGGTTATTACCAATACACTGAATATTGAAAGTATCAATCAGGAACATATTTACCTCGACTACGAAGCCTACCGGTTTAATTTATCCTATCAGTACGGTATTAACACACAGTGGAATATAAAAATTGATATCCCCGTCATTCATCAAACTGGTGGATTGTGGGATTCACCGATTGACAACTGGCATCAATTCTTTGGCATGCCGCGCGCCAATCGACCGTTTGTTGAAGACAACCGATACACCATTCGCTATAGCAATCAATCTCAGACGCAGCTTGAGTTTGATGATTCAAACAGCACACTGGGTGATATCCAAATCGCAGTAGCGCGGTCATTACTGCAAAACAACAACACAACACTTAGTTTATGGTCAAGTTTAAAACTACCCACTGGCAATGAGGCCAAACTAAGCAGTAATGGTGCTATTGATATTGCTGCTTGGCTGGCAATCAACCAGCGACTGTCTGATCACTGGATGCTTAATGTGAATGCTGGCGCGGTGGTTTTAGGCGCTAACCATTACCAGCACATGCCGTTATCAGATTATGCATTCTACGGCCACGCTATGCTGGGCTGGTCAGTTAGCGAAAGCATTGATTTAAAGCTGCAACTGCAAGGGCATAGCAGTTATTATCAGCACAGTGAGTTAAAGATATTAGGTGACAGCTATTTTCTGACTTTTGGCGGCAGCATCAATATCAATTCGTGTAACCAGTTAGATTTTGCCTTGAGTGAAGATATAAAAGTGGAGGCTTCGCCGGATGTCAGCTTTATCATTAGCTGGCGACACTACACCTCAAACTGTTAGTTGCCATCAAATCTAAATAATATTAAACCAGCATATTAGACCTGAACATGAGCCAATGCTGCCTTTACAACCGAGCTGCCGGCTCCCTCTACATGAGCATTTTCACTCAAAGTTCGGCGCCAAGCACGTGCGCCATGACAGCCTTGAAACAAACCCAGCATATGCCGACTAATAGAATGCAAGCGTGTGCCATTTTTTAATTCAGCATCAATATAATCACACATCTGCTCAACAATTTCTTTACGGTGTTTTAGTGTGGCATTCTCATCACCGTAAATCTCCTGATCGACAACAGCCAAAATATAAGGATTGTAATAAGCCTCACGCCCGATCATCACACCATCCACATGCGTTAGTTGTTCGCGCACTGTAACAATATTTTTGATACCACCATTGATAACAATGGTTAATTCCGGTTTTTCACTCTTAAGACGATGTACATAATCATATTTTAGCGGTGGAACTTCGCGGTTCTGTTTTGGACTTAGTCCTTGCAGCCAAGCTTTTCTAGCATGCACAACAAAAGTATCACAACCGCCGGCCGCTACTACCTCAATGAAGTGATCCAAGGATGCGTAATCCTCCATATCGTCAATTCCTATTCGGCATTTAACGGTTATCGGAATAGAAACTTTTTCTTTCATCGCCACCACACTGCGTGCCACCAAATCAGGGTTCGCCATCAAGCAAGCACCAAAATTTCCCGATTTGACACGATCACTAGGGCAACCGACATTAAGATTGACTTCATCAAATCCAGCATCTTCAGCCATCAGAGCACATTGCGCCAGTGCTTGCGGATCACTGCCACCAAGCTGCAATGCCAGTGGATGTTCGGCGGCATGGTGCGCCAGCAATCTTTTTTGACTGCCCACCGTTTGTTGGTTATTCAATAAAGCACCGGTATTAACCATTTCGGTATAAAGCAAAGAATGTTTTGTAATCAAGCGCAGAAAGTAACGGGCATGGCGGTCAGTCCAGCCCATCATCGGCGCGATTGATACGGTTCGTGACAGCATTTGGGTATTTTACTGTATTCCTGCGTCCTAAAGATTAAAACTGATTCAAACCCGTTTTAGACCTAGGGGCACCTTTATTAATTGCCCCAGCTTCTATTGACAGCAGCATGGCTGCAGCAGCTGGGTTTTCATTTATCGTTTTTGCAAAACTGTTCAGCAGAGCATCTGCACGCGCACTCAATGTCTTTTTCAATATTTCGGTTTTTGCCAATTCAGACAGTTGCCGTAGATTGGACAGCGCGATGGCATTTGCCGATGGTAATGCACCATCAACAATGCTTTTTGAACGGAACAACAGGCTGGTATCGTTTGCTATTGATTCAAAATAAGCGGATGAATTTTTATCGTAAAATAATTCATCCTGTTTTTTCTGCAAAGCCCATGCCCATTCCAACCACTGCTGTTCATCACTCGTATTATTAATTTCCAACAATCCATAAATCAGCCAGACATAATCTGCCAATGTGGCTGCTGCGCGTTCGGCGCTGTCTATCTGCGCTTGCCGGTTGTGCTGACGATATAAACGGTAGAGCTTGCCGTTACTATCATTATACAAATGCGTTTTAATGAAGCTTGCCGTTTGTTTTGCTTGCACTAAATATTCCGGCTTATTAAATACCCGCGACGCGCGCGCAAAGGCTGTCAACATCATGCCATTCCAGGCGGTGATGATTTTGTCGTCTAGTGGTGGTCTTGGTCGCAATTGCCGAATTTTATTTAATTTATTTTTACTGGATTGCAGCCAAATGTTCTCTTGCGCAGTGAGCTTTCGATTCCTGAATTCATCATCAATATGGAAAATATTTAAATCGGTGAATTCGTCTTGTGGGTCAGAAAAAATATTGCCTTCTGTGTTGATGTGAAAATATTGACTCACAAAAGAAAATTCAGCGGCAGAAAGCGCGGCCTTTAACTCTGCCTGTGACCACAAATAATAAGCACCTTCACCGCGTTGCCCAGGTTTATCATGGCGTTCACTAACCGCATCCAGCGCTGAATAAAAACCGCCAGCCGGTGATTGCATTTCCAACTGAACAAATGCCAATGTTTCAAACACCACGTCTTTAAACAGGGGCAATGCTTCTACCTGATAAAAATCACTATACGCCATTACCATTAACCCCTGACTGTATAACATTTTTTCAAAATGTGGCACCTGCCAGTTTTCATCCACAGAGTAACGGTGAAAACCACCCCCTAGCTGATCATAAATACCACCTGCTGCCATAGCCTCAAGAGTCGTCTTCATCATTTCACGCGGCGATATAAATGTTTTCTCGCCTGCGCCATATCCTCCATTTACACTAAGTTGATTCAAAAAGGCGAAAATACCAGGGCGGGGAAACTTCGGTGCCACACTAAAACCACCCATGTCTTCATCATAAATTTCAGTAATGTAAAACAACGCTCGGTCATTTATGTCTGCCGCCAGCATTTCAGATTCTGCAGTATCGTCTGCCTGTGTGGTAATACGTTGCGTTACATTCATTGCCACCTGTTTAATCTGTTCAGGCTGATGCAACCAAAGTTCGTTTATTTTTAGCAAAATATCTTTTAAGCCGGTTCTATTTTCACTGGAAAAGGGTGGGTAGTAAGTTGCCGCGTGAAAAGGTCGTAATTGATTATCCAGAAAAACGCTCATTGGCCAACCGCCACTGCCATTAATCAATTGTGTTGCAGACAGATAGACGGCATCAATATCGGGACGTTGTTCGCGGTCAACCTTTATGGAAATAAAATGTGTGTTTAGTATTTTGGCAATTTCGTCATTCTCAAATGATTCATGCGCCATTACGTGGCACCAATGACAGGTTGAATAACCAATAGACAAAAATATGGGTTTGTTTTCTTTTTTTGCTCGGGCAAAGGCTTCATCACCCCAGGCGAACCAGTCTACGGGGTTGTAAGCATGCTGCAATAGATAGGGGCTGGATTCGTAGATTAATCGGTTCGCTTGACGGTCTTGCTTTTTTGCCTGCACCGCAGCTTGTTGCATAACATCGGTTATTGTTAACTGCGGCATGTTTTGCGCGACACTCTTACTTGCCGATACCAACAGCAGAGATGTCAACAGCAAGGCAAAGCAAACTTTCATACTAAAAGGTATACGCTAGAATCATGCCTTCTCTGATCGCTGTTTCCGCATCAAGTTCCGCTGCTTTTTTAGCGCCGCCAATAATGTGTACCGGTTGCCCTATATCTTTTAGTTGCTGATACAAGCTGCTCTCTGATTCCTGTCCGGCGCAGATAATAACGTGGTCAACCGCCAGCGTTTGTTTTTTCCCCTGCTGAATAATATGCAGACCGAAGTCATCAATCTTTTCATAACGCAGGTCAGACAACATTTTTACACCGGCTTTGCGCAAGGTCAGGCGACGTATCCAGCCTGTTGTCCTTGCCAGATTTTTTCCTAGCTTTTCTTTCTTTCGCTGCAACAGATAAACCACTCGCTGACTTTCATATTTCACTTCTTCTGCCAGCAAGCCACCGCGATTAGCATAGTGTTTGTCAATTCCCCAATCCGTCAGCCATCGATTAGTCTCATCTTCCACTTTGTTGTGCATTAACATTTCTGCCATATCAAAACCTATGCCGCCTGCACCAATAATAGCCACTCTGTTTTTCATGGTGTCTTTGTTGTTGATTGCGGTTTCATAATCCATCACTGAAAAATGATCGATACCTTCGAGTGTCAGTTTTCTGGGCGTAACACCTGTTGCAAACACGATAGCATCGGCATAAACATCCCGTAAATCTTCAAAATCAGCCTTATGATTACGGTGTATTTCAACATTTAAAATCGAAAGTTGCGCCTCGTAGTAACGAATGGTTTCACTGTAAATTTCTTTGCCAGGAATTTCACTTGCCAGATTAAATTGCCCACCAAGGTTTTTTGCATCATACGCAATAACATGATGTCCACGCATTGCTGCATAATAAGCGCATGACAATCCTGCCACACCTAAGCCAACCACAATAATCGTTTTCACTTGATCGGCTTTGCCCGCTGGGTATTCAACTTCATATGCTGCTCGCGGGTTGACCATACATGTCGCGCGCATTTGTTTGAATACACGATCAAGGCAGCCTTGATTACAGGCAATGCATTTGTTGATCAGATGCGACTGATTATTCATGGCTTTTTGCACAAACTGACTGTCTGCCAAAAAAGGCCTTGCCATGGAAATCATATCGGCATCACCGTTTTGCAGACAACTCTCAGCAAGTTCGGGGCTATTAATGCGGTTGGAAGTGATCAATGGAATATTGACCACTTGCTTCAGTTTTTTGGTCACCCAGGTAAAAGCCGCTTCGGGCACCACAGATGCAATGGTCGGTATTCTGACTTCATGCCAGCCAATACCGGTATTGATTATATTGGCACCCGCCTTCTCCACCCTTTTAGCATGTTGTTCTATTTCCGGCCAGCTACTACCGTCTTTGTGTAGATCCAACATCGACAAACGATAAATAATAATAAAATTCTCACCCACTGCCCGCCGCGTTGCCTGAATCACTTCCAGCGAAAATCGGATGCGGTTTTCAAATGAACCACCCCATTCATCTTGCCGCTGGTTGGTATTGCTACAGACGAACTCATTAATCAGATAGCCTTCCGATCCCATAATCTCGACGCCGTCATATCCCGCCTTTTTTGCCAGCCTTGCCGTATTCGCATATGCTTTAATTAGCTTCAGGATTTTTTTGTGGCTTAAGGCAGTAGGTGCATAGGGAGAGATAGGCGACTTAATTGCTGAGGGCGCGACGGCAAATGGGTGGTAGGCATAACGGCCGGCATGTAAAATCTGCAAGCAGATTTTTGCCTCATGGGCATGAACCGCTGCTACTAGTTTTCGATGTTTGGCAACTTGCCACCAGCCACTAAACTGCGACGCAAACGGTGACAAACGACCACTAAAGGTCGGCGAGATCCCCCCTGTCACGATTAAAGCAACACCGGCTTCGGCGCGTTCTGCGTAAAATTTTGCTAATTTAGCAAAACCGAACCACTGTTCTTCAAGGCCGGTATGCATCGAGCCCATGACTGTACGATTCCGGAGCTGTGTAAAACCTAAATCCAACGGTTTCATCAAAAATCGAAAAAAGGTTTGGCTATTGGTGTTTTTGTTTGAATTCATCACTTCATTATAAAGCAAGCACAAAAAACCTGCTTTTAACCCGATTAGCACCATTTCGCACGTATTGGCGCGCCGGATAAGGGATATTCCTTTCATCCAGTTTAGAACGCCTCTAATAATAGAGGTTATCTATAGTTATAATTACTGGCAAACAGGTTGTATTACACCTAGTTTAGCGTTACTTTACTATACTTGATCTAACCTATCATCTCGACACAAGCCTGAAACTATGATGCAAACACTGACAATGCTGGCAAAAAAATGCCCGCTGCTGCCGCTGTTGCTATTCACCACCGTATCGACGGCGAGTGATTACGCAAGCCCAGATGCTATCGAAGGCAGTACCAGTATTAATGCTGAGGCGCTGATACAACTTGCACAAAAACATGATGACGTGGTCATTATTGATTCTCGTATCCTCGCTGACCGTCGCCAGGGATTTATTTCTGGCTCCATAAGCCTGCCTGACACTGAAACAGATTGTGTCACACTATTACCCCTTATCGACAGATCAAATACACCCACGGTATTTTATTGCAATGGACCCAAATGCCAGCGCAGCGACAATGCTGTTGTCGTTGCCAGCGCCTGTGGTTATAGCCACTTATACTGGTTTAGAGGCGGCTTTGAAGAGTGGATAAACAAAAACTATTTAATCAGTAAATAATATTATGTCTATCCGTTTTTCACTGGCTGACAAAATTAGCATGACCATTATTGTGGTCGGCTTGTTAAGCATCGCACTGGTATATTTTGTCAGTAATTCCTATCGACAACTCGCTTACCAACATCACGCGCAGGCAATACAGCAACTAGCCTACCTCGAAGCACACGACTTGATCGATAAGTTAGAAACAAACTCTCTCAGTCTGGCACTCGCCATTGGCAATGAAAAAAAATTCAATTACTATTTCAAATACCGTTATACAAATGATTTAACGAAACAAATCGATAATCAGTTTCACCAATACTTTGTTACCGCAGGCGTGCTCAAACTGTTAAAGCTTTATATATTGGATACCGACTTCACCTTGATTAGCACCTCTACAGAAGGCGTTACCACTGATGTGGACAGTGAATTAATCTGCCCGCAACTCAGCCAACTGGCACTTCAACGTCAAGGCTCTGAAAAACTAAAAACGCTGACGCGCATCTGTACCTATAAAAACCACCCGGTATTTGCGGTAATCGTGCCTTTTGGCGGATTAAGCCCAAAAGGTTATATTCAGGTTATTACTGACCTAGCTTTCAACCTGAAAAAAATGGATCAATCGCTGGCCATGCCAATCAAGATGCAACTCTTGGGTGGCCACACCATCTACCAGTCTGAGAACTGGAGCATTACAGAAAATAATAAAAAATACCTGGAGGTTCCCTTACCGATTAAGGATCATGAAAATGAAACAGTCTTGTTGTTATCGCTAAATCCTGATATGTCTGGCTTTCACAAAGAAATTACACAACAGCGAAACTGGATCATGGTACTTGCTCTCTTTGTCACCACGCTAACGGTTTTTATTGTGCTATTTATTTTGCGACGATCGACGCTACCGCCACTGCTTAAAATTTACGATGTACTGGAAAAAATACACCTACATTCTCACGCTAATACTGACAACAAAAACCACCGTATTTTGTTTGAACAACTACTCGAGCAAATTATCTGTCTCAAGCAGCGAAGCAAAACCTGCTTTGCAGTAATGTTGATTGACCTCACCCACTTCAAAAACGTCAACATAAAATATGGTGAACAAATTGGCGATCAACTATTGCGCGAAGTCGAACAACGTCTAAGTTCTATCTTGCGAGATTCTGATTTAATATCATGGGTAGGCACTGACAGCCCCGGTCACAAATTATTACCTACCGGTACTGAAACGAAATATCACGCAACCATTGCACGATTGGGCGGAGATGAATTTGGATTACTACTACCTTCTGCTGAAACCAATGAACAAGCGAGTATGGTGGCACAGCGCATCGTCGAAACATTGAACAAACCCTTCGATATCGGTGGCAATATAATTGAAATTGAATGCAGGATAGGCATCAGTCTTTTTCCCGACGATGGTGTAGACGAAAAAGTATTGATACGCAATGCTGACAAAGCCATGCACCTCGCCAAAACCAGAAATCAAACCGTGGCTATTTTTAAAGAACAGTATAGCAAACCGGTTTAAGCAGAAATTGGGCAAGCGCAGACAGACGGCAAACATCGGTTGTTTCCTGCTTTCTCCTTGGTTATAGTAGCTGTTTCAGCTTTCACACCTAAAACCCATGTATAACGAATATTTCGGATTTAAAGAAGCGCCTTTTTCCATTGCGCCCGATCCACGTTATTTATTTATGACCTCTCAGCACCGCGAGGCACTGGCGCATTTAGTCTACGGCCTAAATAGTGAAGGCGGCTGTATTTTACTTACCGGTGAAGTCGGTACCGGTAAAACCACGATTTGCCGTTGTTTGCTGGAGCAAATACCCGATCATGCCAACGTTGCCCTGCTGCTAAACCCAAAAGTCAGCGAAATTGAATTACTCGAAACCATCTGCGATGAGTTAAAAATTAACTACCCAGATGCAAACAACAGCGTCAAAACCTATACCGACAGGATTTACCAGTTTTTAATTGCCAGCAACCGCAACAATGAAAAAACCGTATTAATTATTGATGAAGCACAGAACCTGAGCAGCAAAGTACTGGAGCAACTACGTTTACTGACCAATCTGGAAACAAATCAGCGCAAGTTATTACAGATTATTATCCTCGGCCAGCCAGAACTACTGAGTGTTCTTGCTAGACCTGAAATGCGCCAGTTGGCACAACGTATCACCGCTCGCTTTCACCTGCAACCACTCACTAAAAGCGAAATCAAAGCCTATGTAGCGCATCGTCTCGCTGTCGCTGGGCAAAGTGTGCAACTATTTCCAGACGGCAGTATCAAGCTATTATTTAAACTGAGCAATGGCATACCGCGGTTAATCAATATCTTGTGTGACCGAGCCTTACTCGGTGCATATGTCGAAAATCAACATGCTGTACATCCCTCCATTCTAAAAAAAGCCGCCACAGAAGTTTTTGGCGAGCTTAAAAATGTTGAACGCCAACAAAAAAATCGACAATGGTTATACCCTATCGCCGCACTCGCTTCCATCACCAGCATTGTGGTCGGCCTGTCTATCTACACGGCACTAACTTCATCTGACAACACTATACAAAACGCGCAGCAAGATTCTTTGACCACTGCCTCTAACGCAGAAACTGCTACGCTGAAAACACACTCCCCACTAGCAGAGAAAATCGCCTTGCCGGAAGCGACCTCTGACAGCATAAACACTAAAACACCTATACCACCTCAAGAATCGGGCAGTAACCATAACATCATCACTAGTCAGCATTTGTCTGTTACCGAGGCAGCAGAAAACTATGCTGATTTAAATCTCATATTAGCTGATAAAAAAAGTAATCAAGTGTCAGCCTATCAGGCATTATTCAAGGTTTGGGGGGTTCACTACAATCACAAAATCACCACCACCGCCTGCACTCAGGCAAAAGCATTTTCCTTGCGTTGCCAGCACAAACAAGGAAATTTAAATAGTTTAAAAGCGAATAACCGTCCAGCGGTATTAACAATGGTAAATGAGCAGGGCGAACAACGTCACATAACCGTTACTTCGATACAAGACAAGCACGCAACGGTGCTTTCAAACAATACACAATATGTCGTCAAACTAGCAGACCTTGATCGCTACTGGTACGGACAGTTTAATTTTCTGTGGCGCATACCAGAAGGTTATTCATCTGCCATCACGCCCGGAGACAGCAGCAACCCTGTAAAGTGGTTAAAACAGCACTTTACCACCAGCGCAGTCTCAAACAACCCAGTTTATAATGCAGCACTCATCGAAAACGTAAAAGACTTCCAAGCATATCACGGCCTAGTTGCTGATGGCATTGTTGGCCCTGTAACCATCATGCATCTAAACACCGTCTACGGACTCGATATACCAACACTAAGATCGTAAAACCACTATGTCATATATCCTTGATGCACTAAAAAAATCAGAGCAGGAACGCGGTCATGGTGAAATACCTGATGTGCAAACAGTGCATTCCTCCAGTTTGAATTATCGTAATGAAAAAAAAGTCTGGTGGCCTTACATTCTTATCACCGCGGTTTTATTAAATCTGGCGGCTATTCTTTATTTCATTATTGATAATGAAATAAAGACTGAAACGATAACCATCGTGGCGGAAAAAAATCACACACTGATAGACAATAGTCAGGCTGCTAGCGACCCAGCTATTAACACTGGAACATCATCCAGCGTCATTACCAACAACAGCACTATCGACCATAGCCTAAGCCATAGCATGAAGCAGAGCACGGTTGACAGCACGGACAATAGCGCGAAACAAAAAGATTCCGGCTTACCCGCGCCTGAAAAAATAGCAAGTGCGTCACCAGCTAACAATGTAAAGGCAACCCCGACAACCGCCAAACTCGCTATCAAACCAGTCGCCACCGATACTTTAAATATTATTGATTTTTATGACTTAACAGAGCAGATGCAGCGCGAGATACCGACCATCGTGATTTCTGCCCATGTCTATTCAAGCAACCCTGCGCAGCGCAGTATCGTTATCAATAATATTTTTATGGAAGAGAGTGAACATATTTTAGACGGGCTTATCCTGTATGAGATCACACAAGATGGTGCTATTTTTAATTTCCAAGGAACGCTGTTTCATTATGCCGTGGTTTCGGGTTGGCAATAAACAGTTACTGATTGCGCAAATGAAAAACTGAAATGAGTAATACCCTAAATTAAAACTCGCACTCAGCAAACAAGTGCATTTTTTTATTCGATACCGGATGCTCAAATAACAGGTTATCGGCATGTAACAACATACGCGGTTGTTTCACTTCGTCGCTGCCATACAAACCATCACCAATAATTGGATAATTCATCGCAGAACAATGCACTCGCAACTGATGGGTGCGACCCGTCACCGGTTTCAATAATAAGCGTACGGACTCGGTATCACGCCGTATCACTTGCCAGTAAGTAACTGCCGCCTTGCCATGCTCATAGTCAACAATCTGTACCGGGCGGTTATCAATATCGCACCTCATGGGGAATTTTATAACACCTTCATCTTCCGCAAACCACTGTTTAACGACCGCGATATACTGCTTATTAATTTTTCGATCATGAAAAATGCGATTCAATGCACGTTGCATCTCAATGCCGTTAGCAAACAACATTATGCCAGAGGTATAACAATCCAGGCGGTGCACTACTTTGGCATCAGGAAGTATTTTTTGCAGCCGAGAAATCATGCAGTCTTGTTTATCTGGCCCCAAACCAGGCACCGACAGCAACGCCTGCGGCTTATTGATCGCCACAATATATTCATCTTGATAAATTATTTCTATGCTCATAATTGCGCTTATTAATCGTTACACACTAAAAACCAGACACTCAGCCACTTTGCACTGAAAGTTCATAGGTTGATTTAACAGCGACTGAAAGTCGCTTGAGTTACCTTTGGTTTTCTATAGAATATTGTTAGTAACATTGCTCTACTTGTAATTCTAACCCTTTTTAGTTTTTGACACAGAGACCACGGAGCGCACAGAGAAATTAAAATCTGTTTACTCTGCGTGCTCCGTGGTCTCTGTGTCTAAAGCTTTTATGTGTAGCAGCTAAAGCCTTGCACTTAATGTGCATCGTTTTAACTAGCGTACTGAGACAATAAAAAAGGCCAGATTAACTGACCTTCAATCCACTCATTGCTATTCTACTACAACTCAGCAATTACCTGTTTAGCATCTGCCACTAAAGGATGTTTTGGATTATCATCAACAAAAACTTGCAAGGTTTTTTTACTGGCTAAAATATCGCCCAAACCACCCTGACTGATACCAAGGGCAAACTGTGCATTTGGTTTCAAATCACTGTCTTTAAATTCTTCGAGAAAAGCATTTAATGCAAGCACCGCTTTATTTAAATCACCATCTTCGGCATATTGCTGCGCTTTGGTATAGCTGGTGAGCTCTGCTATATAGATCGGGTCATTTGTTTTGTCACCTTTCCAGTATGGTTGTATCAATGAGGTCGTCGTTTCTGCGCCACGAATACCCATCGTTGCAACCGAACGGCTCCGAGTTTTATTGGTTTTTAATTGTGGGTTAAGTGCGCGCAAACGGCCCCAGACCCGGTACAACAAACCTTTAAAAGCACTACTGCTTTCCGATTTCACAAATAATGATTGCGGTTCATCTGTTACTTTATCTGCTGCAAAAGCTGGCAATGCAACGCTGAACAATAATAATAAAATAAATCCTAATTTTTTCATAACAACACCCTCAAGCAGACCGTACCCATAATTGTAGTATTTATATTCATTTGTGGTTTGAAGCAAGTCACATTATGCAAACTTACACTGTGGTTAATCGTACTAACTGTGACCCAATCAACACTTTTGCAAATATTTTTTATCGACTCAACAATTTAATATACCCGGAAAACTCACTGCCCACCGATTCATCAACCATGACGGCTTCTTGGTGCTTGCTACGAGCCAACGCTAAATTACCCAGTTGATAATTTGCCATTGATATATTCATCTTGATACCCGCGTCATTCGCTGAAAGTTTTTCTGCGTAGTTATAATCTTCAAGCGCCCGTTCATAATCGCCAAGTGAAAAATAGATGTTGCCACGGTTGTTGTAGACCGCACTATTGTCTGGATCGATGGCAAGTATCTGGTCAAACTCGAGGTTAGCCGCGTTGTACAAACCATACTTGGCATAGATGATTGCTACCTGCAGTCTCGCGCCGACATTATCACTATCCATGCTAATCAATGCGCGGTATGGCTTGACTAAACGGTCAAGACTTTTCTCCAGCAGTAGTGAGGTTTCACGCTGCACCATAGATAGCACACGCTGCTGTTCAGGTAGTTTAATGGTATACGTCGCAGGGCTAAGCGTAACCGGTTTAAAGTGCTTCCATGCCTGATTTAAAATAACGACCTGCAATTGCTCATCACTTCTATAATGTCGATATTTACGCGCCCCCTCTGCCCATGCTTCTGCAAAACTTTGCCCTATCATGGTGGCTTCCACGGGAATCCATACCTTACCTTCATGGATAACCAGCAGTTCATCATCAAGACTGATTAAATGCCTTTCGTTCTCTGACAAACCCGTATTGAACATCATCAGCAAATGTCCTGGCACGTCAATAATGGCGGTTTCTATACCAAGGTTTTCCAAGCTGGCACTCAGCAATACCGATAGGTCATCACAATCACCACTTTTAAGTTTCAGGGTTTCACGTGAAAATTGAACATAATCAACTGTCGATTCTGTTAGCTCAGAGAACGGTCCATTGGGGTCAACCACATAGTTGATGCCATGCGCACCAAAAACATTAAACAGCGTCATCGCTGTCAGTAAAGTACGATCCACCGCATCGGCTTTCGGTTTGTTTTCATTAATAGCGCGGCGGACAAAATCACGCAAGGTATCATCTTTAGGTGTAACAAAAGCGCCAACCATGTTCATATCTTTCCAGACGATGGCATTTTTACCATAGATGGTCATTGGTTTAGTAATACGGATGGCATCTTCTTTATTATTTGTCGCAAAGTTGATCGCAACTTCAACTTGCACACCGGTGTCTTCGTCAATCTCCAAAATGCGATTATTAAAAACCGCATGTAGATTCAGTTGTATTGTGGTGTTTGCTTTTAACAGTGGAATATCCAGGGTAAAAGGGAAATCCATATAATCTCGAATACTGAAACGTAGTTTTAAATTCTCGTAGTCTTGATCGCTACCATTTTTAATGCTTACGCTGCCAATAGGCTTGTCAATATACTGTTTGTAGGCCGCTGAAAAAACCCGTTCAAGTTGCAGTTTTTTAATAATAACTTTTGGCGCATTCTTCTCGAACTCAAGCGCACGTTTTTTCTCGGCATAAGCGGTATCGAGTGCCAGCTTATTAGTGGCGCTGGGATCCAGTGCGATGGCTTTATCAAGAGAGCTAATCGCCTTGTCATAGACCCGACGTGAGAAGTACATACTTGCCAGCAACACATGGGGTGCGGCAGATGTTTTATCGAGTAAGATAGCCGTATCCAAGGTTGCTTGCGCCGCGTCATAAACACCATTTTCCACATAAATGGCACCCAAACGGGTATGCAGCAGTGCCGAGTTTTTCTGTTTTTCCATCGCCTGTTTCAGGTAATCAATGGCTTTTCCATTTTTTCCTTGTTTGTTAAATATTTCTGACTGCAGTAGCCGTATTTCAATATTGTCTGGCTGCAATTTTGCAGCACTGTTAGCGGTGCTGGCGGCTTTATTAAATGCGCCAGTTTTTAACAAAGTATTCGATAATTTAAATTTTGCCAAAAAATTATCTGGCTGTAGAACACTGGCGTTAAACAGGTTAACTGAAGCTTTATCATACTCACCTGCTTCATATTCAAGCACGCCCAAGCGGTAGGCAGCAGCAAATGATTTATCATCGCCAGCGACCGCATTTTCCAATGTTGCTTTTGCTTTTACTTTATCCTGCTGCTTCATCTGGATATAGGTATCAGCCAGAGCTAACCAAGCCGTTGAATTCGACTTATCTGCCCGCGTCGCCTTACTTAACGATAGCAATGCTTGCGGATAATCTTCAGTAGCATAGGCAGTAATGCCTAACAAATAATGTCCTTCTGTCTCTGTATCACGATTACCGGCTAATTTAATGGCGATATTCCGAACATTGTCGTAATTTTTAAGCGCCAGATAACTTCTGGCGATTGCCAACTGCACGTCATCGTTGTCGGCATCGATAGCCAGTGATTTTTTAAATCGTTCAATTGCCTGTTGATGTCGGTTTTCATCGGCGGTTACTGTTTTTTTCTCAGCGGACTCGCTGTCTGCCGAAGTCGAATACGCCGGCATTGAATACGCTAGGCTCTGATATGCTCTACCACTCTGATACCAAACATCAGCTTCTTTGGGCGCTAGATTTTCTGCAGTGGTAAACGCTGCCAAACCTTTGTCTACCAGCCCCAATTTGATGTAAGCCTTGCCGATTAAAAAATGCGCCTTGATGTTATTTTTATCTTTTTTGATTGCGTCTTCGAGGCAATCAATGGCACCGATTGCGTCGCCCAGTTTCAGACTCAGCTCTCCACAATAAACGATGGTCTCAATACTGGCAGTATCATTGCTCAGTAGTCGATCAATGACCGCTTTCGCCGAAACGAACTCACGGTTTTCTACCAGCGCCTTAATTTGTAAATTGTTCGCTTCAACCTCATAACCCTTAATTTGACTGAGCTCAATAAAATAGGCCGCTGCGGCGCTAATGTCATCCAGCTCCAGAGCGATCAAACCCAAATACTTGATCACGCCACCGTGTA
>CAZYYW010000008.1:13025-40207 GCA_964651445.1 uncultured Thiotrichaceae bacterium | reverse complement strand
CCCTGGTTATCAAAGAATGAACTGGCGCTACTGGTATTGATATTACCAAAACCACTGATGCTGACATTTGCACCGATGGTGTGCAGCAAACTGCCAAAACCGTCATCATTAATGCTACTGCTGGTGTGCGCCAGGATGATACTGCCTGTGCCGGTCGCTCCGATACTGTTGTTGGCATTACCACTGAGCCTCATCGTACCAAAACCCGTGCCGCCTAAGGTGATCGTCGGTGCTGAAACACCAAAATCAATGCCGTTGAGGATACTTAAAGTCTGGTTGTTATCAACGGTAAGATTTGCATCAAGTATTACCGCATCGAATGTAACATTGCCCGTAACATCGATAGCCGCACCATTACTGGAGGTTATGATATCTGTGCGAAAGGTTCCGCCAGTAAAGATCACATTGCTTAGTGAGCGTGCATCTAGAGTGCCGGTTCCGGTATTGATGTTGTTACTGACGGTTATCTGACCGGTGGAAGCGTTTGTATCCAACGTAACATTACCGCCATTAGTGGTAATAGTGCCATTGATGTTTATATTACCCACTGAGGTAGGAGGTGATGCAGATGGATCAGAGGCGCTGAGGATTAAACTACCGCCACCAATAGTGATATTGCCATCAATGAGAATATTGCCACCCGCCTGAAAAGTAACTACATTTGAGGCTCCCTGGTTAGTAAGGTCTAAATTTGCCCCCAGTTCTAATGTAATGTTGTTTTCAGCCTGTAATGTTATATCACCGACTAATGCGTTAATCGTTGCAACACTGACTAAAAAATCAACACCAATTAAAAGATCAAATGCAATATTGGGCACAATTGTAACGACATCGTTATCGTGTATGCCCCCAGTAGCTACAATATTAATGTTTTCTGGATCAAGCAGGATGGTGCCAAGCTTGCCATTGAAGGCATGAGTAGTAATATAACCATCAAAGCCTAATGCTTTCTTGCCTGAGACCTCAACAAAACCGCCATCACCGGACTGTAAGCCACCTTGTGCCGAGATATTACCGGAAAAATAAGTGCTTTCGTCTGACCAGACGATGACTTTACCGCCATCACCACTACCTTTAGCATCAGCCCGTATGTTTGATTGACGAGTAACAATGGTTTGAGTTGAATTTTTTACAGCCGTATTTTTGCCCTGAAAATCACCGCCAATAAGTACTTCACCGCCACCCGTCTCGCCCGAAGCATCAACAGTAGATTTACCGAACAAACCAACCCGATCACCGGTGATTTCAATGTAGCCACCCTTACCGGTATCACTTGTGGCTGTTATTGTACCGTTTTCAATAATCGTATCTGCCTGCGCGACAAACACGATATTACCGGCATCATCCACGGTAACAGCATTGGCACTGACCAAACCCTTATTGACAATGTTGCCAGCAAACACGCCGATAGAACCGCCATCACTAATCATGTCACCAATATTGACCACTTTGTTTTCCGGTGCCTGTACTTCAAATTCAATATTGTCGTAATTTAATGAATTGATGGTAACGCTTTGACCCGCAGCCAGAACGATGCTTCCGTTATCAACTTTAATGGTGCCTTCATTGGTGATTTTAGGTGCAACGAATACCACTTCGCCGCCATTACTGGCTGAAATAAAACCCTGATTTAATATTTCTTCAGCATTTTGCAGGTCGGCAAAGCGCATTTGACCGTTGTTTAAACCATTAATAAAATCCTGATTGGAAATATTAAGCGTGGAGGCAATTAAACCCGCGGTATTAATAACCGAACCCTGACCGAAAACAATGCCATTGGGATTGACCAGATAGACCTTGCCATTGGAACTGAGTTGACCAAGAATTTTTGTTGGATCCTGCCCGATGATACGGTTGAGTACCGCGCTATTGGCACCTGACTGAATAAAGCGAGTAATTTCACCCTGGTTAATACCAAATTGCTGCCAGTTAATAATAGCGCCATGGCTGTTGGTGATATTGAGCGTGCTGGCATTTGGCTGGCTGAACGAAACCGTACCGTGCACCACTGATGCACCGCTGGGGTTTGCCTGTACGCCGCTGATTACTGAAACCGCGAGCAAAACGCTACAAGCTATAGTATTGAATTGTTTAATAATTTCCATATTTCATTTTTTGCAATTACATATCTTTACAAAATAAACCTGCTCTAAACCATATCACTGTCGGTAACAGAGTTTCAAGCGAGGAATGTGTCGTTCGTCACAAAGCCAAAAGATATTATTTACTTAATTTCACACACCATGCCTGAATCTTTACCACCTAGGCTATTCGCATTGAAGTTAATCGTTGCCGGATTTTTTACATCTGGCGTTGGATAAACATCAAACTGTTGGAACATGGGCGCCTTCGGTAGTTGTTTTACCTGCCTACCCAATACGTCTGTGTAGGCCGCCTGCCCTGCTTGTAAGTTAACCACCACACCTGCCTTACCAGTAACACTAACGAAACCGTCAGTAACACTTACATATAACCCCGGTGGCGCTTTTTCTGCATCAATTTTACTGAACAGATTTTTTTCATCGACATCAAAACTGTCTGGTTTAGGCACTTTGTTGTTTTTAAAGAAATTTGGCACGGTCGCTAGCACAATCGGCGCGGCTGTCTGACTGGATTGGTAAACAGCACTACCCTTGCTGATTAGCTTGCCACCAAAATCAATGCTGCCATCCCAGACATGTGCATACAAGCCATCACCCCGATCTTCACCTAGATCATCAACATTGGACAATTGAACCGAATCAGGATTTGCGTTGTTATTGTCAGCCACACAAACGCCGGTACACATCAAGTCATACCCGGTGCCACGAATACCAATCGTTGCTAAACGAGTACGCATTTTGTATTTTCGCGGATTCAATTTGCCAATCAAGCCGGTAATGGTTCGCAGACCACCGCGCAACAAACTAAACAAAGCCGTGCTGTTTTCTGCTTTGTTTTTATCAAACTTCATTTCATCAACACGAAACACGGTATTGGCTTGCAGGCTAATTCGGCTTTTATCTTTAAAAACAAGAATGGCGTAAGCATTGGTATTGGTGCTTAAAGTATCGCCTTCAAATATGGCAGAGCCGGCTTTTAAAGATCGCTGTTTGCCATCCACAGACATAGCGGTTAAACCACGACGCACAAAAACCGCCCGTGCGATGGTTCGATCAATGATTGCATCATGATTATTTTTATGTTTTTTATTTTCTTCTTCACAATCGTCTTGACACAAGCGCACATCAAATTCAGTGCCTCGAATCCCCAGCGTGGCAACCCCCGTTTTAACCCGGAATCCGTTTGGATTTTGTTTACTGATAAAACCCGTAATGGCACGCATACCGCCGCGGAACAATCGTAATAAAGCCGTGCCAGTCGAATCTTTCTTGGCATTAAATTGCTCAACAGAAAAAGAACTGTTAGGGCGGATAGTCATACGGGTACCGTCATTTAGTTTTACGATGGTAAAACTTCGCGGCCCGGTTTTTAAAACTTCACCGCGCAGAACAATTTCGTTTTTTGCGACTAGACGCGCACCACTACCGTCCATATTCTGCATCGTGACAGCACCACGAGTGTACTGAATTTTTCCGACATCCTCTGCCCACAGTAGCGAAGACCAGAAAACAATTCCCAGTAATAACAAACAATTTGTAAGCTGATTTATGTTCATAATATATTTTTCAAATACTACGCCGGTATACAATCGTTTCAGTGCGCCAGTTCACACTTTTCATCAGAGGTGATCCTCCGCGGCCCCTTCTGTGCCTCCTGTCTGCGCCTAAAAACGATAAAACACATCAACATGGCCTTTTATGTCACCGGATTCAGCAAAATCACTGGAACCGGTAGCCGCCGCGATTTCATCCGCGCCATCAACAACATAGGCAATATCAAACACCACATTAAATTTATTAATGGTATTCCAGCGTAACCCTGCGCCAATGGAAGCAATGTCTATTTCCGGCGTTTCACTTAACAGTGGGGTATTTAAATTAACATGGCCGTAATCAATAAAGACAAGGGGGCGAATACTTAACTGACTAAAACTCGGCAGCCATAATTCAAAATTCGCCTGATAACCGCTGTCGCCAATTAAGGTTCTTTCATCAAAACCGCGCACTGAATAAATGCCGCCAATACCAAACTGTTCGCCCGATATCAATCGATCACTGGACTGCTGACCTGAAACACTGAAGCGGAAAAAATAGTTTTCTGAAATGAGTTGGTCGTAACCAAAACCAAACCTGATAAGTGACCAATCTGCTGTTGCGCCAGCGCGTAAATTATCGTAATCCGCATCGGTATTGTTAGAACCACCTGAAAGATTGATATGTGGTGCAATATTAAAGTTCAGGCTTTTGCCAGCCCCTTGCCAAGAACCGATATAAGCGAGACTAAATGGGCGACTTAAAACTTCCCCCGAACCCGAAATTTGTGCGCCAAAAAAACCTACTTCATTTTCAAATAATTTGTGATCAAGACCAACATCAAGTTGCTGCTTGTAAGCACCACTCTGTAGAAATGTATGTTTATAATGAATCAATGCAATTGTTCCTGCACCACTCACCGACAAGCCTTGCGCGACAATGCCGGAGTCTACATCTGAACGCGCTAAAAACAGGTTAAGCTGCCCGCCCACTTCATAAAACGGTATTGTGTAAGATGCACCAAATTGTTTCACCGCAGAAAAATCGCTGGGCGAGGTGGTATAACTTAACGATAAATTATGGTCGCGATTAAATAGGTTGGTCCATTGATAACCACCGGTTAATCGAAAATCCCCAGTTTCATCATTACCCGTGTTGTTTACTGAAACAAAAGCAAAATGCGTTTTTAAATCTTCGACTTTTAATTTGGCATTGATCGCGCCACCGGTATCACTTTCTGAGAACTGTAATTTCAATGATTTTGAAGGCTGCACATCTGCCATATTGATCGCACGTGACAAGATTCGGGTGTTCGGCGTTTCACCTTTTTTTAGTGAAGGGATATTGCGAGTGAGGTTTTCGTTGTTGAAAAAATGATTGCCTTCAATTTCAACCTTGTCAATTTTTAATTGAATAAGCTGCAGCTTTATCGTTCCTTCCTGCAATTTTTGCGGTGCAAGATTTACCTGATAAAAAGCAAAACCACTGTCACGTAATTTTTCTTCAAATGAAGCCGCCGCTTGCTGAATGCCTTCGAGCCCATAATGGTCACCCAAATAGTATTCAAAGACAGCCTGTGTTTCTGAATCTGATAAAGGGTTATTCCCTAGCACTTCAAATTTTTTAATGACAAAATGAAGCTGCTTTGGTTCAGTATCAGCGACCGCTAAGCTTGTAAAAAAAAGCAGCAGGATAGCAAGGAGAGAAATTAATCGTTTTTGTCTCAATTGTGGTATGTCCATGTATATTGTCTATCCATGAAATCATTCATGGAAATAACAATTTATTCTTTATGCCTGTTTAGGGCAAGTCAGTTACGATACTAAAAAAAGTAAATTACCTGATAACTCAATAAGTAAGCGCTAATATAAGAAGCGATAGGTGTTAACCGCTATTCATTTTGCGTCTAAAATCTAAATAAGTAAAAGCTTACAAAACCATGTACTTTAACTACCTGCTTGAGCGAATGCGCCTATTTCTAATAACGAATGCTTAGGCAGTCTGTTTAGCAGGCATCTTTGCTACGACTTCCCCCTCGTTCTCATAGGGGAATATATATGATAGCCCTGGCTACGATCCAGTTTACCACGAAGGGCATCGGAACCAAAACTGGCGTAATGGAATGCCTTCTTGTCAATTTAATCAGTGCCGTACTTATTGGCGCGGACACATCAGTGGTTCGGTAGCACTAGATACAAGCATTTATTGAAATCAAACCACGTGATAGAAAATATGGTGGCTTTAGTGACGACGATAACGCAAAATTGAAATAATTCGGCATTACTAAAAAAAAGGTTTTGACAATGAAACTATTAGAAAAAATTCTTCAACAATTAAAGGAAACCCCGGAAAGTATCGAGTTTTCGGACATCATTGCGGTTATAGACGAATGCTACAATTATTCGGCTAGCCGTTTTTCCAATGGTGGTGGTGAGGACAAAATATTTAATAAAGCGGGTGAGAACGAAGGTTCCTGTAAAGTATTTTCATTTGCGAAAATACACGACCTTGATGAGGATCAGACCTTAAACTGTTTTGGTCAATATTATCGTGAGGATGTATTAAAAAACCCAGACGGCACAGACCATGGAAATATCCGTAACTTTATAAAATATGGCTGGCAACACATAATTTTTGACAACAAGGTTCTGCATCTAAAATAAAATCAGCATTCTAAAAAAGATCGAAATAAAAAGACGGTTTTAACTTAGTCATAATTCATATTGACTGGTTTTCCCGTGTAGATTTCAACGATCTCTCTTAAATTCCGTAAACTGCCAACGTGACCAACCAAAGCACTGTAAATACGCACTTGGTGTCCTGGCATGTAATCCATGCCACGCGGATATCCTCCGCAACCACAATCACATAGTTTTAATTTAGGTCTGTATAGTCTCGCCATCGTCAACTCCTGATAATTCTTAGACTGAATGTTAAGAGAATATAAGACTATTAAATTGACATATCACGCCAATCGTTTGGCAGGAATAATGGTTGGAAAAGGTCGTTATTGGGCAGGAAGAGACGTTGGTCGTTATTCGTTGTTCGTTTTTCGTTAATAGCGTAAAGGCTTAAAACCATGCGCTTTATCGATGACTACTAGGTTTGTTTTTCACGAAAAACAAACAACGAAGGACGTTGTTTCCCAGACGTCCGTTAAGTGTCAGTAACTGACATCAGTTTTTTACAAAATGCAAGATGCGATTATTCGCCGGCATTTCGTAATCAGTGATTAATTGTAGGCCATTGTTTTCCGCTAGTTCCACCATTTCTTCAAAATCTTTAATGCCACTTAATGGGTCACGGTTTTTTAACCATTGGTCGAAAGATTCATTGCTGCTACTTGTGTAGGCACCGTTATAATTAAACGGCCCGTAGATTATTAAACTTCCCTGAGGTTTTAATAAACGCCCTACGCCTGAGAAAAGGTTATCCACATCCTGCGGCTGCATAATGTGGACGGCATTTGCGGTAAAAACAGCATCAATATTTAGTTGCGGCCAGGGTGAAGTTGTTACGTTTAACTCAAAGGGAGGCATCACATTTTTCAGTTTCGCATCATGCAACCACATCTTGATGCCTTCCAGATATGGTAGACAATCGCTGGTATGCCATCGTAAGCTCGGCATTTTTTCAGCAAAATAAAGGGCGTGTTGCCCTGTGCCACTGCCTATTTCCAGTACATTGCTTGCGGTGGAAAATAGCGGCGAAATAACGTGAAGTATCACATCTTTATTTTGATCGCAAGATTCAGAGTAAGGTTTCATCATTTCGGTTTATTAAGTTAGCTTCCCCGTTCATTTTCTAGAACAGCTAAAACACATGTTAAACTATAACGCTTTCAAAATAATGCTATTTTTATATCAACGTGTTGCAAACAAATATCCAGGCAATCTTTATCTCCTTACGCACCTCTACCCTACCCTTATTCGCACTGCTCCTTTACTTGCTAGCGAGTACCAATAGCGTTGCCGCCACAGAAAATGAAGGCTCGTTCGGCCTCACTAGTTTTGCCTTTGCCAGTTATCTAGGCACCGGTTTTTACACGACCTCAGGGCAAAATGTTTTTGTTTTACAGCTTCCTTATGAACATATTATTAAGGAAAAAACTGATACTGAAGCCGGTTGGGTTCTCAAACTCCCGATAACCGTCGGTTTTATTAACTTCGATAGTATTCTGATTGAAAGTTTACCTGGGCTTAACGATGTTGGCACCGTCACCTTTTTACCCGGACTGGAATATCAATACCCGGCCGCCGTAAATTGGACGGTCATCCCCTTTGTTGACTATGGTTTTGCCCGTGAGTTAAATGCGGCATCGAATGTGCTTATTATTGGTGCAGGAATCAAAAGTCATTATGAGGTACATTTTAAAAATGCAATGTTCACCCTTGGTAATCGTTTTTTGTATGCCAGAGAACATACATCTCAGGAACGGACGTCTGGGGGAAAAACCTTCAGTTCAACTGCTGATGCAGATTACACTTTAATTGAAACTGGCCTGAATTACCGTGTGACCAGTAACTATTCATTTGATGGAGAACCACTGTACACCAACCTGTATTACATTAATTTTTACTACCCGAACAACCTTGTGTTTTTCGAGCAAACACCCAATCCCATTCGAGTCGGTGTTGAACATGAAATCGGCATTACCTTTAGCAACATACCCGATTTTTTGTTCTTTAAAAAACCGCAGATAGGCTTTGGTATCCGCCTGGGTAAGGATACAAGGGTTTACCGCCTCATTTTTGGTATGCCCTTTTAACCCTTCATCAATGATTGTAAAATTTTGTTAAAACGCCATATTGGTATTTGCCAGCAGTTTTTTGTTTTAGTACAATGTGACCAGTAAGAACAATAATAAAAATATTAAATACTCACTTAAAAGGGGAAAATCATGTCTTCAGATACCATGACAGAGGCACCAAATGAGCGCCGCGCACGCACGCGAAAAGAAATCAAGCAATTGATCGAAGACCGCAACAATGTACTATCACAGTATTACAACCTTGCGAAATACACCGAAGATTCAACCAGCGAGCGCGACAACACGACTGATTTGCTTGAAGAGTTTTGTCAGGAATTAGTTGATTACATGGCGACCGGCCATTTTGAACTGTACCGCCGTATTGAAGATGGTAATGAACGTCGTGATGAAATATTGACGCTGGCAGAAAAAATAATGCCTCGCATAAACAATACTACCCAAATCGCTATCGCATTTAATGATCTTTACGATGACACCAGCAATATCAAAGATGATGCGTTTGAACAGCTACCCAGTTACCTCGCCAAACTCGGTGAAGAACTAGCAACCCGCATTGATCTGGAAGACCAATTCATTAACACTTTGCTTGCAACAGCCAATAAACCTGAATTAACAGCCGTTAATGCTTAATAGCGGCATGGTCGCTTTTTGACACTTAACGGACGTCTGGGAAACAACGTCCTTCGTAGTTCGTTGTTTGTTTTTCGTGAAAAACAAACCTAGTAGTCATCGATAAAGCGCATGGTTTTAAGCCTTTACGCTTTTAACGAAAAACGAACAACGAATTTTCTCGTTCCCACGCTCCCGCGTGGTAACGCATACCTGAGCTAATGGCAAGTTCCGTACGCATTCCCACGCAGAGCATGGGAACGAGAAACAAGAAATATTTTCTTTGCGCTTTTTTCGCGTCTTTTGCGTTCTTCGCGGACGATGATTTTAGCCTTTAATGTCTGCTTCTGCCCAGTAACAGACTAACGGCACGCATCCAAAGCATCTTCCTGCTTCGCCAGACACCAGCATCGATGTGCCGGCTTGCGGCGAAAATCTTCTGTGGTCGTTTTTGCCGTAATATCTCTTATAAAACAATCCTCACTCAGACTACTATCAAGTTTAAAACGCTTGGCATTGGTGGAAAATATTATCTGACCGTCATCGCTAAGTAATGCCAGGCAACCACTTAGTAATGCTACGTGGTCACGACCAATATCCAGCGATGTATCCATCTTTTTAGAGTTAGAAAAGGTGGGCGGATCAACAAATATCAGTTGATACTTTTCATTATTATCGATCGCTTGTTGCAGCCATTTAAGACAGTCCTCGCGCACAAAAGAATGCCGACCTTGGGTATAAACATTTTCTGCAAAGTCATTGATTGCCATATTCTCCTGCGCCCAATTGAGATAGGTATTGGACATATCGACTGTGGTCGTACTCGTAGCACCACCTGCTGCGGCATAAACGGTAGCACTGCCCGTATAAGCAAACAAATTAAGAAAACTGCGGTTGTTAGCTAGCTTTTGAATGAGTTGGCGAGTATTGCGATGATCGAGAAACAGACCGGTATCAATATAATCATACATATTGAGAATAAATTTTAGCCCGTTTTCAGTAACTGTCGTGGTATATTCTTTTTTATCCTGCTTCTGGTACTGCTTGCTACCTTCCTGTTTCTGCCTGACTTTAAGCACCACGTTATGTTGCTTTGTTTCCAGAATATCGGCAACCACATCAATGACATCGTTTATCCGCAAAAACGCCTTGTTCTTGTCTACCGTCTTTGGTGCTTGATATTCCTGCACATGTATCCAGTTTTCATATTTATCAATGGCGACTGCGTACTGCGGTATGTCGGCGTCATATACGCGATAACAATTGATTTTGTTTTTTCTCGCCCACTTTTTTAAATGTTTATAGTTTTTTAACAAGCGATTAGCAAACATTTGAGCATGTTCTGTCGCCGGCATGGTGGGCGCTTCAGTTGCTTCACCTGCGCTTATAATTGTTTCATCATGCTCTTTGTCTACAACGGGCGATGGCCTGATCGAGTCAATCTTATATTGATAAAGTACTGACTTTAAAGCGCCATTAAACAACATGTTTTTACGAAAAGCGCGCAAACCAATACTGCTTGCCAGCTCCTGTTCTGAGGTTATTATCACTGCCGTCCAGCCATTAAAATTTGCTTTTAATTGCATGCCAAAACGGTGATATAAGGTACGCAGTATTTGCACCTGACCAATACGTTTGCCGTATGGCGGATTGCTAACAATCAAACCTAGTTTTTTGGTGTAAGGCGTTATGTCTTTACTGGCATCACGTAAATACACTTTAATCACAGCGTCCAGTCCTGCTGCTTGTATATTTGTGCGCGAGATACCGACTAATTGTTCGCTATTATCACTGCCCGTAATCTGCGGCAGCGTTAGCAAACCGGCCTGTTTTTTCTGCTCGGCATCCTGCACAATTGCCAACCACTCTTTTTGAGCGTTTGAATCTTCGACAAATGGTTTCCATGAACTAAAACCAAATTGCTCGCGTAATATACCGGGAGCAATATTGGCAGCCATCATGGCCGCTTCGATTAGCAGTGTTCCGCTACCGCACATAGGGTCATAAAAGGGCAAGCCCTGCTCATGAAATGTCTGCCATTTGGCACGGTATAGCATCGAGGCGGCAAGCGTTTCACGCAAGGGCGCACTGCCCGCGTCTTGCCGATAACCGCGTTTATGCAAAGCCTCACCCGATAGGTCAAGGTAAAGTAAACACTGCTTATCACTGAGATAGACGTTGAGCCTGATCTGCGGCTGCTCACGATCAATGGTAGGTCGTTGCCCAGTATTTTGCATAAACTGGTCAACAATGGCATCTTTTACCCGCAACGTTGCAAAATGGCTGTTGTTTACAACGGTGTGTGAACTAAAACAATCAATCGCCAGCGTATTGTCTTCGCTGAAATGCTCGGCCCAGTTAATACTGATGATTTCACTATACAAGTCATCGTCTGAGGAAATTTCAAATTCTTTTAACTGCAACAGGATACGACTGGCGACACGAGACCACAGACATACCTTACAAGCATTTTCAATAGTTGATTTAAAAGCAACTCCGCCAGTGTGTATTTTTGTATCGCTAATGCCGACCAGTGCCAGCTCTTTTTGCACAAGGTCTTCTACACCTTTTGAGCAAGTAGCAAAAAATAAGTTAGATTGTTTCAAGTATGACCTGCTAATAATTATTGAATAAATACGCTGTAGATTTTTTTGGGTCTATGCACATTGCGTGGGCAAGATAATAGACACAGAGTATGTTTCAAATTAACATGAATTTTACAGAGTTGCTGGTAAACCTCAATAGCATCAAGATTGGTGAATCTATTAAGCGTTATAAACGATAATTCTGTGACCTCTGTGGTCTCTGTGTCAATAAAAAATATATGCATATCCACTCGATATGGCATAGATCCATTTTTTTAACTTGCATCAGCCCGATCAATCAACCAGGTCAATAGCATCGGCCTGTAGCAATACCGGAATGTCGTTACGAACAGGATAAGCCAGTTTGTCTTGTTCACAAATCAATATTTTTTTTCGTGACTTGTAAATCAATGGTCCTTTGCACAAAGGACATACCAGTAGCTTCAGTAGTTTGTTTTTCATTGAGCGAATCTCTGCTTAGCACTGCTATGTTGCGGTTTCATTACTGAGTAGTGGCAATATTATTGTACTGATTTTCGCCTCCAGTGAACTGGAAAATTGCGCACTGACACGCAACACCCATGCGTCTGGCAATCTGAGGTGGCGGCACTTTACCGCATCTTTTTCCGTCATTATTATACAGTTGTTCTGCCAACCAGAGAAATCGTCCTGGCAATAAGCGTGATGATCGGCAAAAGCATGTTCGACAACATCGACTCCACTGCGCCGCAATGACTCAAAAAAACGCGGTGGGTTGCCAATACCCGCAACCGCATGCACTGTTTTACCGCTAAAGGAGGAAAGCTCTAGCGGTTCATTACCCTGTAATGAATGTACGCCCATCGGTTTTAGCTGATAATAATAAGGCGCTACGTTATCCGTCTTTGCTGCATTTTTTTTACCGTTGTAGACCACTAAATCAACCGCTTGTAAGCGCGTCACTGGTTCACGCAAAGGTCCTGCAGGTAGACAAAAGCCATTGCCAAAACCTCTGTTGGCATCAACAACGGCAATTTCAATATCTCGTCGCATCCGATAATGTTGCAAACCATCGTCAGATAATACGATGTCACAGTTATTATTATCCAGCAGGAATTTCACTGCTGCCACACGATCAGCACCGACTACAACAGGCGCTTTGGTGCGTTGCCAGATCATTAACGGTTCGTCACCGACGACTTCTGCTATTTCGCCTTCTGCGACCTGTTTAACACCCGCTACCTTGCCACCGTAACCACGACTCACCACACCCGGCTTATAACCACGCTTTTGTAAAAATTCGCACAGCGCAATAATCAACGGTGTTTTACCCGTACCACCAACGACAATGTTGCCAATAACCACAACAGGCACGCTGCAGGCATAACTTGTTTTAAGGTTCGAACGATATAGCTTGCGCCTGGTGTGAGCAATCGCGCAGTATAACCAGGATAACGGCAATAATAAGCAAAGCAGAAAATCTATCCGAGTATCGGCGGGATACCAGCGTTGTTGCAGCATTTTCATTTTTCCGACATTCTACTGAACAGTACGACGCACAGGCGTTTTGTTTTTCCTACGGGCGAACACGGCTATCCATTCTCTTCAAAATTAATCGAATGTAATGCCGAATAATGGCCGTTTAATGCCAGCAGTTCTTGATGCGTGCCTTGCTCTACAATGCGTCCTTTATCCATCACAACAATAACGTCTGCATTTTCAATGGTAGAAAGACGATGTGCGATAACCAGCGTGGTACGGTTTTTCATTAACTGTTCAAGCGATGTCTGAATATATCGTTCCGATTCTGTATCCAGTGCCGATGTCGCTTCATCGAGGATGAGTATTGGCGCATTTTTTAATAGCGCACGAGCGATGGCAATACGCTGGCGCTGGCCACCGGATAACATCACCCCTCTTTCACCCACCATGGTTTCAAAACCTTCCTTTGTTTGCTTTATAAAATCGTAAGCATAGGCAGACTTGGCGGCGGATATAATCTGTTCATGCGAGTATGCCTTCATCTCTCCATAAGCAATGTTGTTCTCAATCGTGTCATTGAACAGCACCACGTCCTGGCCAACATAGGAAATATGACTGCGTAAATTATCCAACTGGTAATCCAGTACATTAACGCCATCGATACGCAAAATGCCATCATTAATATCGTAAAGCCTTGGCAACAAATTTAATAATGTGGATTTTCCACTGCCAGAACGACCGACAAAAGCGACCGTCTGCCCGGCAGTAATGTTTAGATTTATTGCTGACAATGCCGTGTTTTCTGCTTCTTCATAACTAAAATTAATTTTTTCAAACGCGATGGAACCGGATATTTTTTCACTTTGATAATGGCCATTATCATTTTCCTGTTTCAAATCAATAAACTGAAATACACTTTCAGCCGCCGCTATGCCGCGCTGTAATTCACTGATAATAGAGGTTAAAGAACGCACTGGCGGCAATAACATCATCATTGCTGCAATAAATGAAATAAAAGTACCGGGGCTGATGTCGTTCTTCATGCTTTCGTGTGTCGCCAGATAAATAATAAGCGCCAAAGAACAGGCAACCAACAATTGCACAATAGGCGAGCTTAACGCCATGGTCATCTGCATGCGTAAATGTTGACGCCGATTTTGGTCATTGAGCACTGAAAACTGTGCTTCTTCATAAACACGTCCACCAAATATTTTAACCACCAATTGTCCTTTAATCGACTCTTCAATAATGCGTGCCACACTGCCCATACTAAGCTGTATGTTCTGGCTGATTTTTCGAAAACGTTTAGAAATTGAAATAACCAGAACGGCGACAATCGGTGCCACAATTAAAAACGCCATTGCCAACTTTGCATCTAAATAAAACATCCAGCCAAATAGCGCGAAGACCGTTAACGTGTCGCGAATAAAGACAGTAATCGCTTTGGTAGTCGCATTGGCGACCTGCTCTACATCGTAGGAAAACTTTGAAATCAATTCACCCGTTGTCGCCTTGTCATAAAAAGACTTTGGTAATGAAACCAGACGAGTAAACATTTGCTTGCGTAATTCGCGAATCACATTGCGGCCAATCACACTCATGCCATAGCTTGATGCAAAAACACCAATCACTCTAACCAAGAAAATACCGATTAGAGCAAGTGGAACCCACTTGATGATTTCAGGGTCGCGATCAACAAAGCCACCGTCCATCATGGGTTGCATCAAGGCAGGAAAAGCTGCCGCCGATGCTGCCACAATGACCATACCAACAAAGGCTACAATGAAAATACCCCAGTAAGCCAGAGCATAAGACAATAAACGACGATACAGCTCTAAGCCAGTAGCCTGCTCTGGCGCATTATCATTCGCGCTGATACTTTCTTTCATAAAAACTATTGGCCTTCGACGGTGGCAATAGAAAGGCGAGTTAAGCCTATTTGTGAGGCAGCATCCATCGCTCGCACTACCGATTGATGCGGTGTATTGGCGTCCGCTCTTAATACCAGAGATATATCGCTGTAATCTTTTATATCGGTGCCGATGGTTTTTCTTAATGCCTGCTTCAAAGTGTCTAATTGTTGATTGATAATTTGTCGGTCATTGAGAAAATAATTACCCTTGGCATCAATAGACAATACCAAGGGTTCTGCTTGTTGCTGCGTCGCTTGTGCTGAAGATTCGGGTAAAGACACTTTTAACTGTGCATGGCGATCAAACGTTGTGGTTACCATAAAAAAGATCAGCAATAAAAATACCACATCAATCAGTGGTGTTAAGTTAACTTCCACGCTTTCTTCTTGATGACCGGGGCGCAAATTCATTTTTTCGCCTTAGTTTTTTTTGCTTTTTTAGATGTACTGACGCTGCTTTTTTCTGCCGCAGCCGAATTGCCTTGTATTTTTTCTTGCGAACTTTCTTGCAGTGAATTTTCTGCCAGTGAATGGTTATGTTGGCCACGGTTGTTATGCAAAACATCAACCATTTTGATTGCTTCACGTTCCATAATCACCACAATACCATCCACCTTTCGACGAAAGTAGCGGTAAAATACCAGGCTAACAATGGCGACTGACAAGCCCGCTGCCGTGGTAATCATTGCCTGCGAAATACCGCCCGCCAGTGCCGCAGGATCACCCACACCATGTTGCGTGATGGCAGCAAACACACTTATCATACCGATAACCGTGCCCAGTAGGCCAAGCAAAGGCGAGATAGAGGCGATGGTGCCCAGTGTGTTCAGAAAACGTTCAAGATCGTGAACCACTTCGCGGCCGCGCTCTTCTATGCATTCTTTAATACGCTCGCGCGTTTCACTGCGATTAAGCAAACCTGTGCTTAAAATCTGCCCTAACGCCGACTCTTTGCTGATTTTTTCAATATCGGAACGTTGCAAATTATCCTGCTTTATTGCATTCCACACGGTGGCGACCAGATGTTCAGGCAATACCTTTTCGCGACGTAAACTCCAAAAACGTTCGGCAATAATGGAAATGGATACGATGGAACAAAAAATGATCGGCAGCATTAGCCAGCCACCCGATTTTACTAATTCAAACACATGTCACCTGTCAATATGAGGCTGTTATTATTCTGAAATAAACGTCAAATCAGAACACAGCATTTAATGTTGTTGGAAGCCTCTGTTATTATTTTTTTGGGTCTATGTCATTTTAAGTGGGCAATACATCTACTTTTTATAGACACAGAGACCACAGAGAACACAGAGTTATAATTTGTAACGTTTAATTCCATTAACCAATCTAGATTCATTAAAATTTATCAATAGCCCCGTAGATATGCCGGCCAATTTTAAGTAAGTTAAAATCTGAGCCTCATGAATTTTCAATATTTTTTCCACGGATTTAAGCTCCAGAATTAAGCAATCATCCACCAAAAAATCAAGCCTGTAGCCACATTCTAGCTTTATACCCTTGTATTCTATTGGAATGGATGCCTGAACAATAAAGGGTACATTCTTTACACTGAGTTCGTAAGCTAAACATTTTTCGTAGGTGTTTTCTAATAATCCAGCACCTAAATGACGATGTACTTCAATAGCACAACCTATCACTATTTCTGAAAGCTCCTTGCCACAATTTTTCATTGCTCTGTGACCTCTGTGGTCTCCGTGTCTATATCTTTATGCCCACTCGTTAGGCATGACCCAATTTTTTCGCTAGTACTTTCTCCGGCACTATCTTACTTGATTTAACACAAAGCCCATAGTTGAAATGCGCGGACAATGTTGTGCTTTAAACACTGCAAGCGATCTATAAATTAGGCATTAATTGATAGCCCTATGATGCCAGTATTTGCGGTTTATTTCTCGATATTTTTCAACCTTGAAATCAGCTGCTTCGCCAAGCTTAATACTTATAGCGCCGGTCTTGTAGCTGCTAAATATTTGTCGTTTATCAGCTGCATAACGCGCCAAAACCTTGGCAGTTGGCAAGCCATATCTATTTTTATAACCAACTGATATCAATGCTATTTTCGGGTTAACAGCGGTAACAAAACGGCTGGTCGATGAGGTGTTACTGCCATGATGCGGTACCATTAGAATGTCCGATTGTAATTGTTTGCTGTGCTTTTGCACTAGCTCAGCCTCGGCTTTTTTCTCAATATCGCCGGTCAATAATACCGAGCCGAATGGCGATGATATTTTTAATACACAGGAACGGTTATTACGCTCGGACTTTTTTTCTGAAGAAATACTCGCTTGCGCCGGTGAAAGAAAAATAAAGTCAACACCGTCCCAATGCCATTTCATGCCGCTATAACAAGGCAGTCGATCAGCAGCGGGCTTTCCTTGTTTGTTAGCGGGCAGTATAAGCGGCTCAATATGCTGGCCGATAAGTTGAACCTCAGGGTATTCATCGATAATCGCCTGCGCACCGCCAATGTGATCGTTATCACCGTGACTAATAATCAGCCGTTGTAATTGCGTTATACCTTGAGTTCGCAGATAAGGGATTACTACACTTGCACCGGCGTTCAGCCGATCACTAAATTTTGCGCCTGCATCAAACACCAAAGCATGGTTTTGTGTCTGTATAACCGCTGCCGAGCCTTGACCGACATCGAGCATGGTTAAGCGGTATTCACCGTCTGCAAAAGCAGAATCTCGGCTTATCAGCAACGCTAGAAAAGGTGACAGGAATAATAAACCCATAACGAGCTGCAATGTTCGATGCTTATTATGTTCACCTGAGTTTTGTATGGCAGGACGAGGTAAAAGTTGAATTTTTAATCCCGCTATGGCGTAGTACAACAGCAACATACCGAGCGTTACCATCAGTAATGTTCCTAGCCCGACATCACCGCGTATCCACAAGGCATGTGGCAACTGGGAAAACCAGGAGATTAATGGCCAGACAAAATCCAGTAAAGCTACCGCTAATGCAAACAAGCTATCGGACGCAGATGGCAGTATAAAAAACAGGATAATGGCCAACAATACGACCGGCACAACCAAGAAACTTACATATGGAATCAACAATAGGTTGACCAGAGGTGATACCAATGAGACTTGTTGGAACATAAACAAAGACAAAGGCAATAAAAAAAGACTAATCAGCAGTTGCAAACGCACCCATTGTTTTAAAACAGCAAGCACAGAGGCAAACAAGTTACCCCAGAAACCAGAATCTCCAGCGGTTTTTTCGAAGCCTCGGCTGATGCTGATAAAAATCACAGCAACCGCTGAAAATGAGAACCAGAAACCCGCCGATAATACCGCCAGTGGATCCACCAGCAATACCATTAGTAGTGCAAAACCAAGCGCGTCAAAGGGTCGATGATTGCGCCGCACCAGCAACATCAAGGACAACACAAATAACATGATAACGGCGCGTTGGGTCGGAATCGACAAGCCAGCAATCAGCGCATATAACAGCGCACTTACCATACCGGCAAGCAATGCAATATGCTGCGCTGGCATGCGTTTCATGACAAAGGCAGGTACTAGGCGGCGTACCAGAACATAAGCAAACAAAGAGGCAAGACCGATATGCAAACCTGATATTGCCATCAGGTGGCTGGTGCCGGTATGCGTTAGCACACGCCACTGCTGAGCGGTGATGGACGATTTATCGCCAATCGCCAGTGCTTTCACCAAGGAAAAAGCGTTGTCTTCGGTTGATTCAAGACCTGCGGCAAGACCATCCAGTTGTTCTGCCAAGGTTTGCCGTAAGTAATTAACAGAACCTGCGCTCACCTCCAGACGCTCATTCAAGGCGGACTTACGCACGTAACCGGTGGCGTGTATGCCATGCTGAAAAAGCCAGGCTTCATAATCAAAGCCACCAGGGTTCATAAACCCATGCGGTGGTTTCAATCGCACCTCAAACTGCCATTTTTCACCGGCATTGACCAAACGCCCGTAATACCAGTTCAAACGAACTTTTTTTGGAAATTCCCCGCTTCCCTGCCCTGAGTCGAATATTGCAGCTTGATCTTTGCCAGAGAGACGGTACCGTTCAACGATAAATTCGAAACGCTGAACCTTGTCACTGCGCGTTGGAATACTGGAAATCTCACCCTCAAGAATAATATCCTGACCAACTAGCCGCTCATTAAGTTGTGAAAAAATCGCCTGTTTAGCATAAAAAGAAGCATAGATAAAACCGAATAAAAACAATAATATAATTAATAAACTTAATGTAAATTGTCTTTTTAATTCGTGATTATTTTGGGGCGTTACAAAGATAATTGTGAGCAGTATGGCGCAAACCAATATGGCGCAAACAATGAGCAGAAAAAATAGTGTGAAATCCGGCGCTAGCTCAGCTGACTGCTGCACCCCTAAAACGCCCAACAAAAATGCCAGTGCGTAAACAAACATCCCTGATCTAATAGCCATAATCCATTCCTTGGTTTAACGCCCCATCAATCCTGTAAACCCTATATGCCAGTTGTTTTCCGAAACAAAGCAACAATATTCGATAGAGGTTATAATAGTGAGTTGAATATCCGTTAATTTACGCCTACAGTCGACTTTAAGAGATATAAAACTCAACGCTAGCTATATAACCATGCCACGCAAGTTTTTCCAACGTTTTTTACCCAAGCCGCAGGCTATCAAAGAAAACAGAACGCTGAAGATTTTCGGTGAGTGGCTGCATGAGCCAAATTTGTGGCACCTGAACCGTCGCTCAGTGGCGAGTGCGTTTGCTGTTGGTTTATTTTTTGCGTGGATGCCAATACCTTTTCAAATGGTGCTCGCCGCTGGCGCGTCTATCTGGATAGGCACTAACCTGCCAATATCCATCGCGCTGGTCTGGATCACCAATCCGGTCACCATTACACCCATGTTTTACTTCGCCTATACGGTGGGTACTTGGATCGTCGGCGAACCCGCTGTCGACTTTAATTTTGAACCAACGTTCGAGTGGCTATTTAACGAATTGTCCTCCAGCTGGAAACCCTTTTTAGTCGGCTGTTTTACCGTCGCCTCCCTTAGTAGCTTAATCGGCTATTTCGCCATCGATGGCTTCTGGCGCTACTCTGTTCTTAACAGGCGTTCGAAAAAATCACACTTAAAAAAATAACACCATGCTCTGGAAACCGCATGCGACTGTCGCCGCCATTGTAGAACGCAACAATAAATTCTTAATGGTCGAAGAACGGATACAAGGCAAGCGAGTCTTTAATCAGCCTGCCGGACATCTTGAACCTGATGAAACCTTGATTGATGCCGTTATTCGTGAAACCCGTGAAGAAACCGCCTGGCAATTTATCCCACAAGCCGTCATTGGACTCTACTTGTGGAAGCACCCGGATAACGGAGAAACGTTTCTACGTGTTGCGGTGTGTGGTGATTGTATCAATCATGATGCCGAACAAGCACTGGACGAAGGCATAATAAGAGCCGTCTGGAAGAGCCGTGAGGAATTGGTACAAGATTCGCATAAACTGCGTAGCCCAATGATTATCAACTGCATTGATGATTACCTTACCGGCAAGCGTTATCCGCTGGACATGCTAATAACCGTCACTTAAATACGCAATATCAATGAATAAACAAAAAATCATCGTAGGCATGTCAGGTGGCGTGGATTCATCCGTTGCCGCATTACTTCTGCTAGAACAGGGTTATGACGTTGAAGGACTGTTTATGAAAAACTGGGAAGAAGATGACGATGAAGAATTCTGCGCCGCCGCCATTGACTTAAAAGATGCCACAGAAATCTGCAATACGCTTGGTATCACCTTACACACTATTAATTTTTCAGCTGAATACTGGGATAGAGTGTTCCAACATTTTCTCGATGAATACAGCGCCGGTCGCACACCCAACCCTGATATTTTATGCAACAAAGAAATTAAGTTTCGCGCTTTTCTGGAACATGCACAGTCTCTTGGTGCCGATAAAATTGCCACAGGCCACTATGCCCGCACCCACTTACAAGGAGAACAAACACAACTCTTGCGCGGTCTGGATAATAATAAAGATCAGAGCTATTTCTTACACGCCTTAAATCAGCACCAGCTAAGCCACGCCATGTTTCCCATCGGTGCTTTTGATAAACCCTATATTCGAGAACTTGCCAAGAAAAACAACTTAATCACGCACGACAAAAAAGACAGTACCGGCATTTGTTTTATTGGCGAACGCCGTTTTACACTATTTTTAGAAAAATATTTACCGGCAAAACCCGGTGAAATACACACCGTTGACGGCGATGTCATCGGCACTCACAACGGTTTAATGTATTACACGCTGGGGCAACGCAAGGGACTCGGCATCGGTGGCTTGCAAGACAGTAATGAAGACCCCTGGTATGTTGTTGAAAAAGATTTGCTAAGCAATATTTTAAAAGTCGCTCAGGGAAACAACCACCCTGCCATGTTTCACCACACACTGGAAACCAGTCAGTTGAACTGGATACAGGGAGCGAGTCCGGATTTATCCGCGACTGAAAATCGACTCATGGTTAAAATACGTTATCGGCAGCCAGACCAGGACTGCCAACTAACAAAAATCGACGAAACAAAGTACAAAGTCGATTTTGACCAAGCGCAACGAGCAATCACCCCTGGGCAATCCATCGTTTTTTACCAAGATGAGGTATGTCTTGGTGGTGGCGTTATCGATACAATGTACTAAAACGAATAACGAATAACGAATAACGAATAATTGTAAAACAGAATCTAATGACACATACGAAATTTGATCAAACCCTAGCACTCGCCGGTATCTATCAAGCGGCTTCATTGGTAAAGCAAATCGCCAATGCGGGCATGGCAAACAGTGCCACCATCGAATCCAGCATCGAAACCCTGTTTCGTTTTGATGCCAGCACCGTTGAAGACGTTTATGGCAGCATTGCGGGTGTTAGCCATGGCCTTAAAATTCTGCGGCAACACCTTACAGGCAGTAGTTCTAAAGATGCTGCCAATGATACCGCCAGTGACACAGAAATAACCAAATATGTAATCTCACTTATCATGCTGGAAAAAAAGCTATCAAAGAACAAACATATGCTGGATGACATTAGCCGGCGGCTTGATGAGGTTGAGTCAAAGTTTGAATTTTTTTCCTTAAACCACGAAAATACCTTTGCCAAATTAGGTCATATTTATAAAGAAACCATCAGCACAATCACACCAAAAATTATCGTCAAAGGTGAGCAGCCCTATTTAAGCAATGAAAAAAATGCCAACAAAGTAAGAGCTATATTACTCGCCGGTATCCGTTCTGCCGTTTTATGGCGACAGTGTGGCGGTTCTAAGTGGCAATTTATATTCGGACGCAAGGCATACTTGTCTGAATGTGAAGATATTCTTTCTAGAGTGTGAACATTGCTGCCGAGTTAAAAACAGCGGAATTTTACTTTAAATGTGAAGTAACATTTTGAATAATGTTTTCCGCAGTTTTGTTTCCCTGTGCTATTCGTTGCTGTATTTCGTCCATCGATACCAAGCTTGATGCTTCGCCCTTGCCCGCTGCCCAGTTCACAACAAGTGATAAAACGGCGTATTTCATCTCCAGCTCACGGGCAAAAGCCGCTTCTGGCATCGCGGTCATGCCGACAATGTCGCAACCGTCACGCTGCATTCTTGTAATCTCAGCCGCTGTTTCCAACCGTGGCCCTTGTGTGACACCATACACTGCACTGCTTTCAGCCTTATCCGACGCCATTGTAACGGCTTGCAACAGAGCATTGCTTAAGTCTTTATCAAACGGATAGCTAAAATCAATATGATTGACCGCTGTCTCACTACCGTCGTTATAGGTATGTAAACGGCCGTGGGTATAATCGATTATTTGGTCAGGCACCACCCATTTCATTGGCGACATTTTTTCGCTAATGCCCCCCACTGCCGTTACTGCAATAACATGGCTAACGTCAAGAATTTTTAAAGCGAACATATTGGCTTTGTAATTAATCTGGTGCGGTGCAATATGGTGAGCATTACCGTGTCGATTGAAATAAACCACATCAATACCATTCAATTCACCACGAGTAAACGCATCGGAAGGCAAACCGAATGGCGTTGTTACTCGCTCCTGATCGCTGTTGGCCAGGCCTGTTAATTCGCTCAGTAAACTACCGCCGATTATTGCTAACTTCATATTTTTCTCGCTGAAAAACTTATTGTTATACTCAAACGGACTCGTTCAATGCGTAAATGGCATCAAGCTGTCGGTATTGCCCGTTATAATCCATGCCAAACCCAAAAACATATTGGTCATCGACGTGTAGGGCTATATTGTCAGTCAGTGTTTCGTCGATGCAGCGATTATGATTTTTTCTTAGCAATACTGCGGTCACAATTTTACTGGCATCTTGTGTCTCACAATACTGCACGATGGACTGCAATGTATGACCTTCATCAAAAATGTCGTCAAGAATTAATACTGTTCGATTTTTCAGTGGCGTGCTTGGGTAAGCCTTCCATAACAGTTCGCCGCCCGTTGTTTTATTGTTATATCGAGTCGCATGAATGTAGTCGATTTCCAGCATACAGTGCAGCCGCGGAATCAACTGCCCGGAAAAAACCAAACCACCCTGCATGACGCATAAAACCACGGGTTTTTCGCCTTCTAATTGTAAATTAAGCTTATCTGCTAATTTATCAAGGGCGTTGTTAATCTCGGCGTTATCAAATACTTTTTTGCAATTTTTCGGTAACATAATTTATTCGCCAAGCGTACATCAGACCCAGTTCGTTAAGGAGCCTCTGAACAAGTCTGGGTCGAGCAGATTGCAGATTAGCTTGTTCTGGTTCAAGGCGTGGAACGCGCGTAATAGCTGGCTATTGCGAAGTTTCACAACGCGGAAGCAGGATAAGCTAACCTGCAAGATGCCGATTCACGACTTATTCAGAGGTTCCTTAACAGTAACTTAGATTAATAGGTGAAGGTTAATGTATTATCATCCATCGCTTCTGCGATTACATATGCCGCGCCTACTTTTTCTTCTACCTCTTCGATTAGCTCTTCTCCTGCCATTTTTAATGACGTATTGCAGGCTTTAAATACAACACCCGCCTGAAAGGCTTCTTTTATGATGTCATGAATGGTGCGATGAGTTTCCAAGTTTACCTCGGTATTTTCAGCATTTTTGCCGATCACCAGTTGCGCCGCTAGTCCGGTAAAAACAACTTCCACGTCATGTGACAGCGCGGCCGCAACCGTTGCCTGAAACAAAGGCGCATAACAGCTATCAGGCTTATCGGGGTCAACAGTGGACATAATAATTAAAAGTTTTTTCTTATTCATAATTTATCTTACTCATAATATTAATCAGAGGTTCATTAAGGTCTTTTCAGGCTAGAAAAATATTCAAAAATTACACTACAAAATTCAGTCGAGTATTAAAATTTCACTATCTTTGCGGTTATACATCCATTTCCAGTTCTGGTGAATCGTTCAATGCGGTTACTTGTTGTGACAGGCGCTGCCAGTGTTCGTTTTGTTTTAATTGATTCCAGCTAATGTCATGTTCACCGTGCATTCTAACCAGGCGTAATTGCGACGTTGGGTTACTATAGCCTTGGATAAACTCTGCGGCTTCAATTGCCCCTTGCAGGTGATTACACACCAGTGCCATATCACAGCCAGCCGTTAAAGCAGCATCGGCGCGTTCACCAAAACCTCCGGCGATGCCTGCGGCTTTCATCGACAAGTCATCACTAAAAACAACACCCTGAAAGCCAAAACGCTGGCGCAGGATGTTGTCGATCCAGAACGCAGAATAACCCGCGGGCTTATCATCGACTTTATCGTAAATAACATGAGCAGGCATTATTGCCGCCAGTTTATTTCCTATCATATTTTCAAAAGGCACAATATCTGTCGTCAATAAATCTTCAAGCGCACGATGATCCACCGGCATCGATACATGAGAATCTTCGACCACCCCGCCATGGCCGGGAAAATGCTTCCCCACCGCTTGCATGCCAGCTTTATTCATACCGTGCATAAAGGCGTAAGCCAAGGTAGCAACTGTTTCAGGTTTATTGTGGAAGGCACGATCACCGATGACACCGCTCAAGCCATGCGCCAGATCAAGCACCGGCGCAAAGCTAAAGTCGATGCCGCAAGCACGTAATTCAATCGCCATTAACCAACCTGCATTCTCTGACAGTTGCCGCGCTTGTTGCAGCCAGTCTTTATGATTGCCGTTTTTTGCTATTCTGGCATAAGTCGCTGCCGCAGGAATACGGCTAAAACCTTTATGGAAACGTTGTACACGGCCGCCTTCGTGATCAATAGCAACCAGCAGTCTGGGTGTTTTCAATCGATGAATCTCATCGACCAGCGCAGTAATTTGTGCAATCGATTCGAAGTTGCGAGTAAACAGGATTACGCCGCCAACTTCAGCTCGCAATAATAAATTTTTCTCGGTCTCGGAAATGTCTGTGCCTTCCAGATCAACCATCAATGGGCCAAGTGTCATAAATATACCGGAATCATTTAGCGGGTTTGAATATTACTAAATTGCATTATCTTCGGGATGAAACGCTCCAAGTCAACAAAACTATGGTCGCCGCCTTGCTCGATAATGCACTCATTTGTTTTATATTTTTCCTCAGCTTCACGGTAATCCAAAGTTTCATCTCCGGTTTGTAGCAAAACAAGGTAACGTTGAGGGTCCGTAATTTTTTCAGTGTTCATTGCTTCCAGTTGTTGAATGTGGGTTTCATTAAACTCCCAGCAGCCATCGTCAAAATAGAATTTATTTTCGCCAACACAGGCTTTCAATGTTTCATATGGCTTAACAGAAGGGTTTATGAGTGTCGCTTTGCCAGAATATTTTTCAGCCAAATAGGTCGCATAATAACCGCCCAGTGAACTACCAACAAAATTGAGTTGATGATTTTCCAGTGTCTGCTCAACCAACCGTTCAAGAAACAACATCGCTTCATCAGGAAAAGTAGGTATTTGCGGGCACAGTAGTTGCTCAAGACATTGTTGCTGTTCCATATACTGGTTTATCAACTGTGCCTTATGCGATTGCGGCGAACTATTAAAGCCATGCAAATAAAGTAATTTTTGTGTTTTCATAATAACAAAAAAGCCCTGTAAAACAATGCTCTACAGGGCTTTCTTAAAGTACTCCAACATGTGAAGTCAAGGCGTCAGTGTTAGCTGGCAGCCATATCTTTTAACGCTTTCAGCGGCAGAACCTTAACTACTTTACGTGCTGGCTTGGCAGAAACATCCATCAACTCGCCAGGACGGAAAGGATTAGGTACACCCTTTCTCGCTTTAGTTGCCGGTTTTTTATTAACCTTAATTTTCAACAAGCCGGGGATTTTGAATTCACCCGCGCCACGACTTTTGATGTGACCATTAATGACATCACCCAGTGAGTCAAAAACTTTAGCAACATCTTTGCGCGCTAGGCCTGTGTCTTCAGAAATGTGCGCGTACAACGCCGACTTGGTATAAGCATCTCTTATTGCTTTGATTTTTTTCTCAGGTGCTGCTGCTTTCTTAACAACTTTTCTTTTTGCAGCTTTCTTTTTTATTACTTTCTTTTTTGTAGCCATTATTAATGTGCCCTTTGATGATTGATGTTTATTACTCTAAATTCTACAGTATGTTTAATTTTTATTTGCCTAAGAAAAGCATCGTAATAAATAAAATTGATTATTAATTTTCTTAGTATTTATATAAATTTTTACACATGACGAATAGCGCATAAAAACTGTGATGATGTTTTATATCTTATCTCAAACAAAGTAAATAGTTTTTGCAAAAAAAAACTTTTTTTTACTGTAAATACAGTAATAAATGCAATTTTAATCAATTATTCGGTATTTCTGTAAAGCATAGCAACAGCGTGCACCGCAATTCCTTCTTCTCTACCGGTGAAGCCAAGCTTTTCTGTTGTTGTTGCTTTGATGTTTATTTGTGTTATTTCGATGCCTAGTACGCTCACCAGATTAGCTAACATCGGTTGAATATATGGTGACATTTTAGGTGACTGCGCAATAATGGTTAAATCAATATTGGCGATGTTGTATTGCTTATAGGCAATCAGGTGATTCACTTTTTCCAGCAAGAGAGAACTATCAATATTTTTATACTGTTCATCAGTATCGGGAAAATGTTGCCCGATATCACCTGCCGCAATAGCGCCCAATAAAGCATCGCATAAAGCAT
>CAZYYW010000008.1:2200-12925 GCA_964651445.1 uncultured Thiotrichaceae bacterium | reverse complement strand
TGTTGCCCGATATCACCTGCCGCAATAGCGCCCAATAAAGCATCGCATAAAGCATGGATTAAAACATCACCATCAGAGTGCGCGACAAAACCATAGGTATAGGGAATTTTAATGCCGCCAAGCACGATGTAATCGCCTTCCCCAAAACGGTGTACATCGTAGCCGTGTCCGACACGATACAGTGGCTGTTGTGTGTTGTTCATTACACCCTTCTCATTTTATTATTGTGATTGGAGATACACACCCGCCAAGCGTAAATCATCCGGCCTTGTGATTTTGATATTATCTTCATGCCCCTGCACCAGTCGCGGCGAAAAACCAGCCGCTTCCATGGCGGAAGATTCATCGGTTATTGATATATTATCCTGTAACGCTTGCTGCAAAGCATTTTTTAGCGATGTTGCGGGAAAATACTGCGGTGTTAATGCTTGCCACAAATTTTCTCGGCAGATGGTTTTCTCTACACGGGCAGTTGATGTTACATCGCTCTGACGCTTCATGGTGTCACGCACTGGCAACGCAAGTAAACCGCCACTCTTGTCTTGCCCGATTTCAAGCACCAATTTGTTAATATCCTGCTGCCTTAAACAGGGTCGCACAGCGTCATGCACCATAACCCAATCAGTATCGGCATTAAATTTTGGATAATTAAATAATTCATTGATGGCATTTAAAACCGAGTCAGCACGTTCTTTGCCACCATTGGTGGTTAATACCGGCTTTTGCGAATGAAGGGTAATCTGTTGCCAGTAATCATCGTCGCTCTGCAACGCTATAACCAGACCACTAATGTTTTCATTTTCTAACAGAGCATTAATTGTATGCTCAATAACCGGACGGTTATTTAAGGATAAATATTGTTTAGGAATGTCCGACAACATGCGTTTGCCAATGCCGGCCGCTGGTACGATTGCCCAAATTGCATGCATCATAATGCTTTTTTGCAGGTGACGTTAAAAAAGCGCAATGATAAGAAAAGACTATGATTGCTTGGCATTTTCATTCATTGCTGGTCGAACGATGCTTTTCAGACACGGATTTTTTAGGCGAGATCACCTGAAAGTAAATTTCACCTTCTTTAATCATACCCATCTCACTGCGCGCGCGTTCTTCGATAGCATCCAAGCCTTTTTTAAGATCGTTTACTTCGGCATCCAGTGACAAATTACGTTCGCGTAGTTTTTGCACTTCAATTTTTACCTGTTCGACTTCCTGCTGCAACTGCACCACCTCTGGAATACCACCGTCTTGCAACCAAATTTTATATTGCAACCAGAGCAATAAAAACAATAAAACTAAGGCTAGGGTTTTCACTGGTGTAGATGCAATTAAAAAACGGGTCTAACCAAGATGCTTAAATGCAGATCTTCCTGCATAGATAGCATCACTACCCAGCGCTTCTTCAATCCTTAGCAACTGATTGTACTTGGCAATACGGTCAGAACGCGACAATGAACCGGTTTTGATTTGACCCGCACAGGTAGCAACGCATAAGTCGGCAATAGTGCTGTCTTCTGTTTCACCTGAGCGATGTGAAATAACCGCGGTATAGTCCGCATTGTGCGCCATGTTAATAGCACTAAGTGTTTCCGTTAAAGTACCAATCTGGTTGAACTTGATAAGAATAGAGTTGGCAATATTTTTATCAATGCCCTGTTGTAATATGGCGGTATTCGTCACAAATAGGTCATCACCGACCAACTGTACTTTATCGCCCATTTTTTCTGTCATGTATGCCCAGCCTTCCCAATCGGCTTCATCGAGGCCATCTTCTACGCTGATAATGGGATACTGATCGCACCAACCGGCAAGGTAATCGGTGAATTCGTGTGAATTAAAACTTTTACCTTCAGAGCCCAGAGTATAAATACCGTCTTCATAAAATTCTGAACTGGCAGCATCCAGACCCAAATAAATATCTTCACCGGCTTTAAAACCGGCTTTGCCAATGGCTTCCAAAATAACTTCGATGGCTTCTTCATTGGAAGACAAATTGGGCGCAAAGCCACCTTCGTCACCAACGGTTGTGGTCATGCCACGCGCACTTAACACTGAGCGCAAGGTATGAAACACTTCTGCACCATAACGCAGTGCTTCTTTGAAGCTCGGTGCGCCTACCGGTAAAATCATAAATTCCTGTAGATCAACGCTGTTATCGGCATGCTCTCCACCATTAATAATATTCATCATCGGCACCGGCATTTTGTAACGGCCATTTCCCAAATGAACATACAGCGCTTCTTTATTTTCATTCGCCGCTGCATGTGAAGCTGCCAGTGACACTGCCAGCAACGCATTTGCACCTAGACGTTCTTTGGTGGCAGTGCCATCCAGCTCGATCATTTTATTATCCAGTGCTGCCTGCTCCTGCCCTTCCATACCGAGCAGTGCGCCAGTGATTTCCTTGTTAACGTTGTTTACTGCTTGGGTAACACCTTTACCCATATAACGTGTTTTGTCGCCGTCACGCAGCTCCAGTGCTTCACGGGCACCGGTTGATGCGCCAGAAGGCACGGCAGCACGACCAAAGGCACCACTTTCCAGCGTTACTTCTGCTTCTAATGTTGGATTACCGCGAGAGTCTAAAATTTCACGGGCATGTATTTTTGTAATGTTGGACATTGTTGTTCCTTAAATATTGAATAAATTAATTTAGGGGCTATCTCATCTTAAGTGGGTAATATCTATTTTTTATAGACACAGAGACCACAGAGTACACAGAGTTATCTGTTTATAAGGTTTAGTACCATTCACCAAGCTTAATACATTAAGGTTTATCAGCAACCCTGTAGTAGTCGTGTTAACTTTAAACACGCTCTGTGGTCTCTGTGTCTATATCTTTATGCCCTCTCGTTTGGCATAGACCCTTACTATTTGCTAGCCGAGAGCAAACACTGCTGTGTCAATGCCGCTCTAAGATATTGCAGAGAGGTCTACAGATCCAACTCATGCATGGTATTGCTTTTTACGGCACTATCAATCTGCATCAAAACCGACAACAGAGATTCCATTTTGTGCAGTGGCCACGCATTGGGGCCATCGCTTAATGCCTTTGCCGGGTCAGGATGGGTTTCCATAAACAGGCCGGAAATTCCTGCCGCTACGGCGGCACGTGCCAATACTGGTATGTGTTCGCGCTGACCACCCGATGAAGTACCCTGCCCGCCAGGCAATTGCACAGAGTGAGTGCCATCAAAAACTACTGGGCAATTGCTTTCACGCATGATGGCAAGGGAACGCATGTCAGACACTAGGTTATTATAACCAAAGGAGACACCGCGCTCACACGCCATGATGTTTTCATTGCCGGTAGAACGTGCTTTATCAATAACGTTTTTCATGTCGCCCGGTGCTAAAAACTGACCTTTTTTGATGTTCACTGGTTTACCAGTGGCGGCCACTTTTAAAATAAAATTTGTTTGCCGACAAAGAAATGCCGGTGTTTGCAATACATCGACCACGCTGGCGACTTCATCCATCGGGGTATCTTCATGGACATCGGTCAATACCGGCACACCGACTTCATCTTTTACTTTTTGCAAAATGCGCAAGCCTTCTTCAATACCCGGGCCACGAAAGCTGGTGCCTGAAGAACGGTTGGCTTTGTCGAAAGATGATTTGTAGATAAAAGGAATGCCCAGTTTGCTGGTAATTTCTTTTAATTTCGCGGATGTCTCCATCGCCATCTGTTCACTTTCGATAACGCAGGGCCCGGCAATCAAAAATAACGGTTTATCAAGACCCACTTCAAAATTACATAACTTCATTTTGTCTGCTTCCTGTTTATTTGCGTCTGTGTGCACTGCACGTCAATTATGCCAATGAATCTCGTGAAAACGGCAATCGAGGGTAACCCAACTTTATGCCATTGCCTCAGCTACTTCGTTACTGCTGTTTTGATGCATCAGTGCCGCCTTGATGTAGTCGGTAAACAAGGGGTGTCCCTTTCTTGGCGTTGAGGTAAATTCGGGATGGAACTGACAACCGAGGAACCAAGGATGTGCCAACTCGCCCGCTTTGGGCAACTCCACCATTTCCACCAATTTGCCATTGCTGGACTTACCGCCAATGACTAAACCCGTATCAACCAATTGTTGCAGATAATGGTTATTAAACTCGTAGCGATGACGATGGCGTTCGATAACCGAATTTGCACCATAGGCGGAACGTGCCAATGTGTTTTCCAGCAACTCACAGGTTTGGCCACCGAGTCGCATGGTGCCGCCAAGGTCAGAATCGGCGTCACGTTTTTCGACACGACCATCTTCGCTCTGCCACTCGGTAATCAACGCAATCACCGGATGAGCGGTTGTTTTGCTGAACTCACTGCTGTGAGCATCTTTCAGTCCGGCGATATGGCGTGCGAATTCAATCACTGCCAATTGCATGCCCAAACAAATACCGAGATAGGGAATTTTATTTTCACGCGCATATTGAATCGCCGCGATTTTACCTTCTATACCGCGATCACCAAAACCGCCCGGCACTAAAATGGCGTCCAGCCCTTGCAATGCAGACAGTTCACCTGCCTCAAGTACTCCCGAGTCGATATAACGAATTTTCACTTTTGCGTTGTTATGAATACCCGCATGCGCCAAGGCTTCGTTGAGTGACTTATAAGATTCTGTGAGTTCAACGTATTTGCCGACCATGCCCACTGTAACTTCAAACGCCGGGTTTGCCATTACATCAATCACTTTTTGCCAGTCTGATAAATCGGTGTCTTTTACATCCAGCCGCATATGTTCGACGATAATGTCGTCCACACCCTGAGCATGCATCCACATTGGAATCTTGTAGATGTTATCCAGATCAATCGCTGAGATAACCGCTTTGGGCTGCACATTGGTAAACATGGAAATTTTCCGGCGTTCAGCTTCGGTCAGTAACTGTTCGGAACGGCACAATAATAAATCGGGTTGAATGCCAATAGAGCGCAATTCTTTTACTGAATGCTGCGTCGGCTTGGTCTTCACCTCACCCGCCGTTTTGATATACGGCACTAAGGTTAGGTGCATAAACATTGCGTTTTCACGCCCTAACTCGGCGCCCATTTGGCGAATGGCTTCCATAAACGGCAGTGATTCGATGTCACCCACGGTGCCGCCAATTTCGACCATAACGATGTCGGCATCTGCCGCGCCAATTTTAATGCGGCGTTTTATTTCATCGGTAATGTGGGGAATAACTTGAACAGTGCCGCCAAGGTATTCACCGCGACGTTCTTTTCGGATCACGCTTTCGTAGATTTTACCGGTGGTAAAATTGCTGGCTTTGCCAGTACGGGTGCTGACAAAACGCTCATAATGCCCAAGATCCAAGTCTGTTTCTGCGCCGTCTTCCGTCACAAAAACCTCACCGTGTTGGAACGGACTCATGGTACCGGGGTCAACATTGATGTAGGGATCGAGCTTCATCATGCGTACTTTCAAACCACGGTTTTCAAGGATTGCACCAACCGCAGCAGAAGCAAGACCTTTACCCAATGAAGAAACAACACCACCGGTAACAAAAATATATCTGGTCATTAAAAATTGGCCCTGGTTGATGAACGATGAAGAAAGAAATGCCTGTATTGGCTGCCCGCGAGGATTACCTATAAAGGTTAACTGCTAAGGCTGCCTGTCAAACGACTGCAATAGGCGCGTTGAGAAAGAACTAAATGAAGTGACCCGTAACGAAAAAGAGATTCACAAAGTCAGGAATATAATCACCCAGTCTGCTCGGGAGAACATTCTACCAAATTCAGCCAATATCGACAACGTGGATATGCAGTTAAGGAGCCTCTGAACAAGTCTGGGTCGAGCAGATTGCAGATTAGCTTGTTCTGGTTCAAGGCGTGGAACGCGCGTAATAGCTGGCTATTGCGAAGTTTCACAACGCGGAAGCAGGATAAGCTAACCTGAAAGATGCCGATTCACGACTTATTCAGAGGCTCCTTAAGGGCATAGACAGTCAGGCACCGCACCCTATCAGGCGGCGCCGTCAATTATCCACTGGACTGTGCAATAATACGCACTCTTTTATAGAATTGACGCTAACGCAGGTTGTTTGCCGCACACATGTCGCTCACCGAAAAATATCAACAAGCATTACAGCAATCTGAGATGAAACAAGATGCGGCTCAGCAAAAGGCCGTTGCCAAACTGGAAGCACTCAGCCAGGCACTAACGGTTGAAGCCGACAGTACATTTTGGCATTCACTAAAGAAAATATCACCCTTTCACCGTCAACTGCCACCATCAATACCGGGCTTATATTTATGGGGTGGCGTTGGTCGTGGCAAAACGTGGCTAATGAATTTATTTTATGAAGAACTGAACATTTCACAAAAAAAGCGCGTCCACTTTCACCATTTTATGCTGGATGTCCATGAAGAACTCAGCACCTTCAGCGCGGATAATACTAAAAGCAAAAAAAATCCGTTGCAACATATTGCCAAACAACTGGCAAAACAATACCGAGTAATCTGCATAGATGAATTCATCGTCACCAATATAACCGATGCCATGATACTCAGCGAATTATTACACGCCCTGTTCAAACATGGCTTATGCCTAGTAGCCACATCAAATCGCATTCCCGACGACCTGTATTTAAACGGCCTGCAACGTGAACGTTTTATACCAGCAATCGAACTCATCAAAAGACATACTGAAGTATTTCATTTAGACGGCGGTGTCGATCATCGCGCCTCCTTGCTGGAAAAAAGTGACACCTATTATTTTCCCATAGATGATGACACCAACCAAAAAATAACACAGCGCATGCTTACACTAGCCGTAACACCGATAACAGAAAAACAAGTGCTTATCATTCTTGGCAGAGAGGTTCAAAGCGTTCGTTGTAGTCAGGAAATTGCCTGGTTCGATTTTGATAGCATCTGCTCCACACCCCGTGCCGCCCAGGATTACATCGAACTAGCACAGCAATTTAACACCATTTTTGTCAGTAACATTCCTGTCCTCACCGAGTACAGCGACGACAAAGCGCGACGCTTTATCTACCTAATTGATGAACTGTACGACAAAAACGTAAAACTCATCGCCAGCGCCCACGCACAGCCAGAAAAACTTTATCAGGGCGACATGTTAGAATTTGCCTTCCACCGAACCAGCAGCCGACTAATAGAAATGCGCTCACCCACCTACCTAAGTCGCCCACACAAACCCTTTTCATGAACCCTGACTTATCAAAAAAAGTAAGCAATAAAATCGAATCACTGTGCACATCAGGATGCAGTGATATAAACCAATTGCTGGAAAAAGCAGGTAACGGAGAGGTTTTAACAGACCTTGAAGGATTTAGCCCAACGGAAGTTCAGCAGATTATCCATGAACTAGGGGAGATAATGGCGGTGTATGAGGGTAAGGAATAATCCATTTTTATCAAACTATTGAATAACTTTCATAGTAATTTAGCGTGACAATTAATTAGCCGTGTGCTGTTGTACGCAGTCTTAAAGCTATTTAATACTGGAATATTACCGATTGACAACCTGCAAGCTGCGACCGTAGCCGCATGGACGCAGCATCCGAGCACACATGGATGTGTTTACAGCGGGCCTCAGATTGCAGGTCGTCATTCATGTCTCGGATTGTATTAATATCTGGCGTATCATGGTACTGCAAGGTTGTCGCCAGAATTTGTTAAAGTTAATGGGACAGCAGTGATAATAGGCTGGATTACAAATTCTGTAACCGCAATAAAGGATCTTGTCGATAATACAATTTCAGCTGCGTATAAACATCAGCATAGTGTTTTTTAATAACATCAGGGCGTTCAAAAAACACCTCACTTAAAACCGCAAAAAACTCAGCAGGTGAAGTAGCACCATAGCAATCAATATCACTATGTTTTGATTGTTTGCAGCGATGCTGAAAGTCTGCAAAATCACGCATAAATACATCAAACCAGGTCGTTGAACTCATACCTGAATGTAAGGGGGGAAAACCATTCGCGCTACCCGTTTGCATATCCAGCTTATGCGCGAATTCATGAATAACCAAATTGTGCCCATCGATAACGCCTGCATGCGCGGTTTCATCCCAGGCTAAAACCACAGGTCCACGTTGCCAGGCCTCCCCTGCTAAATGCGACTGCACCGTGTGGCGCACGCCAAATTCATCCATAACTTCACGCTTCGGAGAAAACCCTACAGGATATACAATAATAGAAACCCAGCCATCATAAGCATTAATGTCCATTTTTAAAATAGGAATACACGCTTGCAAAGCAATAACTAATCCCATTTCTTGCGTAACAACAAGCCCGTCCGCACCCTCAAATATTTTACGGTGCAAAAACAAAATAGCTAAGTTTTTAAGCATACGTTTATTTTTAGCGGTATAACCAACAAGCAATGGCAGAGAAGCAAACGCCTGACCCCATTCAGCTTGAGTAACCATCGAGCGTTTGATAATACGGTTGTTAAACCAATTACGGATTAATTGAATCATTTTATTAATTATATATTTACGTATTTAGTAGCGATTGGAATGGGGAAAAGTGGATTAATGGAGTTGATGACAAAAGGCAATAACTTTTATTTGTTCACCAGTAAGCGCGTTAAGGGACACAAGATTTATCCTTACCTACAACCCTGTAAATAATTCGTCCATTTCTGTATCCTAGTGGTTTCGTGCTGAATAAATAGTAACGTATATGTTACTTATGTGTAGCTAATAAAAACAAAAAATAATCCCACCATCTCTCTTTAACTAGTTTAACCGTACCACTGGTCAAGGCTAATCACATAATTGCACCAATATTTTCGTACCAAACGTCACTTTATAAAATGGCTAAATGCGGCATTCTGCCTCGGTTTCTTCAATTTATTATTGAAACCGGTATGCTGTATGTGATCACTTTATTGATTACTCAAGGGGCAACTATTTGAACTAAACGCTCCGTGAACTGCGTGTTTTCACTGGAAGTGATAAGAAGTTGCGATTTGGCGCGGGTCATTCCAACATACATAAGTCTTACCTGATCAGCCAATTCTTTTGCAACAAAATGAATTCTGTTAATTCCAGCCAGGATCACAGTTTCAAATTCCAACCCTTTACTGCTATGAAAAGACAATACACTGACAAGCTTTTGATCTGGATTGTATGCCGCCTTATTTGCTTTACTCACCATACAAAGATTAGCAACCCCTGCTCGTTGTAAGTGCTGTGAAATAATTTCCGCCTGCTTATTGGTTGGAACCAATATGGCAATCTCATCGGCAGATTGCCCGTTAGCCAACCATTTTTCAACGCAGCGTGTTATGTAATTCAGTTCTACGCTCTGTTCATCAAATTGTCTGAATACCGGTGTCGGGCCAGACGCACCGGCTGACTCAGGTAAGATGACAGGAATATGGTCATCATCCGACGCCTCCTCCGAGATAAACTCCTGAGAAAACTGATACGCAAAATCCAATATTTCTTTTGTGTTTCGATAGTTAAGTTTGAGAATCGTCGTGCGACCACGCGCTTTAATGCCTACGCTAGAGAGGCTGAAATCAAGCCCAGACCTTTTTTTGTAAATCGATTGAGCATCATCGTATAGCAACAATATTGTGTCTGTTGCAGGATCTACCATTTGAGTAATCAGTTGCAGCCATTCGGACTCAAAGTCATGACCTTCATCGATGAGAACAGCACCATACTGTGCGCGAGGAATTTGAGCTTTCCCTACACCTTGAATAACGGCAGAAACCTGCCGTTCCCAATAAGGTGCTTCACCATCAGGCACGTCGCAGTGATAAGTTTTAATCTGCTGACCACACCAGTCGTGAAAATGATACACCTGCACCTTATTTTCAATTTGTTTTTCTAGCACGTAATGACGCAAACGTGATGCAAGCGATACATTAAAACATAGCACTAAAATTGGCTTGTTAAGTGCTTCCGCCAACTGCATAGCGCGAAACCCGAGAATCATGGTTTTACCTGAACCAGCAACTCCATGAATAACACGATGACCCTCTCCCAAATTGCGGGCTAACTGTTCCTGTTGCAGATCCATAACTTTAATGACTTCAGGAATGGTAGGTGGCACCTCCAGATCATCATCGTCCAGTTCTATAAACAAGTCGCTCTGAGAATTCTCAATTCTAAGCTCTGGAAACAAATGCCACCGAATCCTCTCGATCTCAGGAAGACTAAGTTTTTGGCTAAAAGTGTAATTAAACATGCCCCATAAATGCTGCTGAAACTCCTCTGCATCGCGGCTTTCAGTCATTTCGTCCTTGCAAAGCACCAGGTGCTCTGGAAGCACATGCATTCCGTCTGCACCTAGCGCTTTATTTAACTGGCTTTGAGTAATATTAGGAAACACAACACCGTAACCATAAGGAAATTTCAATTTTCCTTTGTAGTCACCTGATTGAGTAACCAATTCACTGTCCGCAGACAGCATATTAACGACCTGATAGGCACTCTGCCGTGCCTGTTCTATCGGGTTAGCGACTGTAACTCTTCCATTATTCGTCAGCAGTTCTACTCGTGATTTGGATATTTTTTTTATCGTATCAAGACACCAGTCTTTGACTTCCAGAAACAACAAGCCACGAGCAGGATTAAGAATAATAAAATCAGGATATCGGTTCTTGCGGCCAACGGGAATGTCGTACCAACAAAGATAGTCGTCTTCGAGATAAGCTTCCAGACGACGCGCCAGTCGCTTTTCCCCTGAAGTCATCCGGGATAGGCAGGTATTGATATTTGGAATTAACTG
>CAZYYW010000008.1:0-2100 GCA_964651445.1 uncultured Thiotrichaceae bacterium | reverse complement strand
TTCCATAATAAATTTATATCCACAGTTTTCATTCAAGCATTGGTATAACTAAATTTTGTCAGTAATATCTTCAAAATCAGTTCGTGCACCGCAGAGACCACAAGATATGGGCTGCTCATTTAGGATATAAAAATCTAGATTTTGAGTATTTGTTTTATCTAATATCAGCATATCTAAACCTTACTTTCATACATTTCATCACGGTGATAATGCATATAAGGATGATGTTGCTCTGCTAACTTTAATTGCATGCTTTCTGTAATGCCTAGTTTTTCACACTCTTCCAAATAACTTGAAATAATAATATTACCCGTTTCAGAAAAAGTAATAAATCCAAGATCAAAAACTTTAACTAAATTAGGAAGCAATAAAAGGCCGTTATAAGGATCTAGTAGCTCTTTGTTATCCGAGTACTTCCAGAACTTGATATGAGAAGCCACCAAAAATCTAACATCACCAAAACCAGTTCATGCACATTTTTTCCAGTAACCGATTAAATTGTTGCGATATCTTCCTTGTCCTACACGAGCGTTGATATATGTTGATTTTTCAGTAGACACAATCGAAACATCGTGGAAAAATCTTGTCGTTTGAATAAAAACATTCAAACATACTCCGTATACTTTTTTGCATTTCCTTTTGCTTTATCGACAGGATACTTCAGTTCGTTTTTTTCTATTTTGTTTGTGGCAGCCGCCAACAGATCGATATCGAGTTTATCCGCCAGGCGGATCAAATAAATAAGCGTATCAGCCAGTTCGGTTTCAACTTCTTTAAGTTTATTTTCAGCAAGATTTTTGCTTTGTTCTTCGGTAAGCCACTGGAAATGTTCGATGATCTCAGCCACTTCGGCACTGAGCGCCATGGAGAGATTTTTTGGTGAGTGGAATTGATCCCAGTCGCGTGCCTTAGCGAAGTCACGTAGACGAAGTTTTAAGGTGTTGAGATCGGTGCTGCTCATTTACTGGTTTAACCCTTAAGGGCACCTCTATTAATTGCTTGTGCCCTTAACCTTTTATTGTTCTATTGCCTCCTTGCCTTTGTTATTTAATGTGCATCCCGTGCATTGGTTTTCCTTGATACTATCACAGTATTTATGGTTTTAGATATTGGCCGTGAGTTTCAATTCAATTATTACGCACTCAGCTGAATATCAAAATCGAGTGCTTTAACTACAGGGCGTTTTGAACGACTCGTTTTTTTTGTTTCGACAATTCCGTACGCTTCAAGTGTTTTTAATGTGCGACTGATATTTGACGGTTGGCGGCCTGATAGTTCGGCGAGTTCGGCGAGTGTCTCCGGTTGATTTTCTGCAATAATTTTTAATAATTGTCGGTTTTTATCGCTCAGTACTTCACTTAGTGACCTCATCGAGTTAAAAAACACTTTGGGTTCACCTCGCTTAGGTTTGTATTCACCCTTTGCGATAGAAACTGCCCTTTTCTGGAAGTCCTCTCTGGACATGATGCCTATTTTTATTCTCTTCATACATCACCTTGCAATATTTCATTAACTCTGACGTAAAAATCTTCTAATAGCTGACCAGGATTGATAAAAACATAAACAGTGCCTTTATCTTTTCTATCCACATGCATATGGTCATATTCAATAATTCTTGCCTTATAACCCTTACGCCTGCTTTTAACCTGATGTGCGTTGTCTATGCCGAATATTCGTTCGTTTTTTCCGTTGTGTAATGTTAAGCAATAACTAATACCATGAGGGCGTTCTTTTGTAGTATCCGTTAATTTAGCTTCGATCTTATGTCAATAACCATTGCTCTCTACAAATACAGTTCCATCTAATTCGAGCAAGTAATCTAATGCCTTATCACGGCTCATACATTCCTCCTTAAACATATCATCTGATGATAATCATAGCATATGTGCATCCTTACATGAAAGTGCTTGATTGTGAACCTTTACGACTACACTGCACAGGAGAGAAATTACAGGTAATAAAAAATCCGCAACGAATGCGGACTAGGCACTATATATTGTTATTTTTCAATAACCTACATGACACCCGGGGTCGGACTAAATTTTTCTGGAACAAATTTGAACATCAGCGCTTTTTGCTGATGACCCGTAGGGCGAAATA
>CAZYYW010000007.1:23261-40482 GCA_964651445.1 uncultured Thiotrichaceae bacterium | reverse complement strand
GGTTTTAAATAATAGTTATAAAGTTTTTCTTCTTCCGAACCTTTTGCAATTTTTTTGTTATATTCAAAGTGTACCACTGGTGGTAACGACATCAGGATAGATTCGGTGCGCCCGCCAGTTTGCAGACCAAAAAGAGTGCCGCGGTCGTAGACAAGATTAAATTCGACATAACGACCCCTGCGGTATAACTGAAAATCACGTTGTTGCTGCGTATAGGTTTCGTTTTTCCGCCGTTGCACAATAGGCAGATATGCTTCAATGTAATGGTTGCCAACACTTTTCATAAAAGCAAAGCTATTACTAAAACCTGCTTCGTTTAAGTCATCAAAAAACAAGCCGCCGATGCCGCGTTGTTCATCACGGTGTTTGATGTAAAAGTATTCGTCGCACCATTCTTTGTATTTTTTATAGGTGCCGCTTGGGAAATCTTCGCAGGCTTTTTTGGAAACGCTGTGCCAGTGTGTGCAATCTTCCTCGTAACCGTAATAGGGTGTTAAATCGAAGCCACCACCAAACCACCAGACAGGGTCTTCATTTTCTTTGGTCGCAATAAAAAAACGTATATTGGCATGTGAGGTTGGGATTTTAGGATTTTTTGGATGGATCACCAACGATACGCCCATGGCTTGAAACTCACGGCCAACAAGTTCAGGGCGGTGGGCAGTAGCAGATGCTGGTAACTGGCCACCTGAAACATGCGAGAAGTTAACACCCGCCTGCTCAAAAATTTCGCCGTTACTTAACACTCGGGTAATGCCACCGCCGGTATTGCCTTCACGTTGCCACTGGTCAACGATAAAATCTTTTTTACCATCTTCTTTGGCAAGCGCGGTGCAAATATTTTTTTGCAGTTCAAGCAAATAAGTTTTTACGGCGCTTATATCGGGTTTGTCTTCGCTATTCATTTTAGTTGTTTCGCGGTTGTGAGTCGGTTTAACTGATTTTTTTAGGATTACGGCCTGATGATGTGATTATCGCATAATCGAATTAGTTTAGAGGGTCTTGCAAATACGTTTTTTTGCGTAGCCAGTATTTTATCGATTTGATAATGAAAATATTGATGAAGTTCAAGACTGTTTTTGGCGGGTGTTTTGCCAGAGGGATTGGCGCTGGTTGAAATAATGGCGTGTCCCAATGTTTCGCATATTTTTTTCACCGTTTCATTTTGGCTGATGCGAATGGCTATATTATTTTGTTTATCAGTAAGCCATGAGGGTGCCTGTGGCTTTGCCTGTATGATCCAGCTAGTTGGTTCAGTATTATCGCTGATTGTTTCTTGTTGATTTTTATTCAGCTTGAGTAGATCTTGTAGTTGATTACAGTTGCTGGCAAGCAGAATAAACTGTTTGCTGAGCGGGCGTTGTTTAATTTTATTTATTTTTTCAACGGCTTCTGCGTTGTAAGGGTTGCAGCCCAGGCCGTATATGGTATCGGTGGGGTAGGCGATAATGCCGCCGTTTTTGATTACATGTGCAGCATGGCGTAGAGAAAAATTACTTGCCATGAACAATCACTCAGTGCTGGTTTTCTTCTTCACTGCTTTTTTCTTTACGGCCTTCTTCTTTACAGTTTTCTTTTTTGCGGTTTTTTTCTTTGTCGATTTTTTCTTTGCAGTGGCTTTTTTCTTAACAACTTTCTTTTTCGCTGCCTTTTTCTTTTTACCACGGCGGAAAGGCGCAGCAGCGAGCAGTTCTTCACATTCTTTCTGTGTTAGTGATTTTGGTTCTTTGTCTTTGGGGATTTTGGCATTTTTCATGCCATCGGTAATATAGGCTCCCCAACGGCCGTTTAATACTTCTATGTCAGTACCGGGGAAATTCTTGATGTGTTTGTTGGCATCAAATTCTTTTTTCGCAGCAACCAGTTCCATTGCTTGCTCAAAAGTGATGTTGTATGGATCAATGTCTTTGTCCTGATACTCTTTGTTAATCGAGACAAATTTACTGGCGTATTTAACATAGGGGCCAAAGCGACCATAGTTTGTTGATAGTGCTTCGCCGTCAGGTGTTTCACCTATATCACGTGGTAGTTGCAACAGGAAGTAAACATCATCCATGGTGATGTCGGCCATTTTTTGACCGGGACGCAAGCTGGCGAAACGCGGCTTGTCTTCATCGTCCTTGTCACCGATTTGTACAAACGGGCCATACGGGCCCATGCGTACAGAGATAGGCTTTCCGGTTTCTTTGTCGGTACCAATATGGCGTGATTGTGCGACATCAGCACGGCTAACATTTTCTTCGATATGGTCAACGGCTTGTTTGAAAGGTGACCAGAATTTTTCTAATAGCGGTACCCAATCGCGTTCGCCGCGGGCGATGCAATCTAGTTCATCTTCTAGGTCAGCAGTGAATTCATAGTCCACATACTTGGCAAAATGCTCGGTGAGAAAGCCATTGACGATACGACCGATATCCGTCGGTGTAAAACGGCGACTTTCTAGCTCAACATAATTGCGATTGACCAGCGTAGAAATAATGTTGGCATAGGTAGACGGTCGACCGATACCGTATTCTTCAAGTGTTTTTACCAGGCTGGCTTCAGTGAAGCGAGGGGGTGGTTCGGTGAAATGCTGTTCGTTTCGAATTTCCAGCAGTGTTATGGTTTCACCTTCGCTGAGTTCGGGCAGTAGTTTTTCAGCGTTGTCTTCATTTTTAGAGTCATCGCTGCCTTCCATGTACAGTGACATGAAACCGGGGAATTTGATGGTAGAGCCGGAGGCGCGAAAGGTATTGCCTTTGCCGCAGCCGAGTTGCACACTGACAGTGTCAAGCGTGGCATGAGCCATCTGGCAGGCCATAGTGCGCTTCCATATCAGCTCGTACAGTGCGTATTGATCCGGCTTGAGTTTGTCTTTGATGTCTTCAGGCGTATGACGAACAGACGTTGGACGGATAGCTTCGTGTGCTTCCTGTGCATTTTTTGATTTGTTTTTAAAGACGCGAAACTGCTCGGGCAGATAATCTTTGCCGTAACGCTCTGTGATTAAATCACGAATTTCAGCTACAGCTTCGTCGGCAAGGTGCAGCGAATCGGTACGCATGTAGGTAATTAAGCCTACGGTTTCGCCGCCAATATCGATGCCTTCGTAAAGGTTTTGTGCCGTACGCATGGTTCTTTGTGTAGAGAAACGTAATTTTCTCGCTGCTTCTTGTTGCATGGTCGAGGTAGTAAAAGGCGCAGAAGGATTACGCTTGCGTTCCTTTTTCTCGACTTTATCAACAGTCAATTTACCATTGGCAGCCGTTAATAAGGTGTCACGTGCAGTGGTTGCTGTAGCTGCATCGGTGATACTAAACTGCTTCATTTTTTCGTCGTTATAGATATACAGTTTGCTTAAAAAGGCGGCGTTACCCTTTGCTGTTTCTTTGGCAACATCGGCTTCGATGGTCCAGTATTCTTTGGCGTCGAAGGCTTCGATAGCGAGTTCGCGTTCGACGATTAATCGTAAAGCTGGGCTTTGTACGCGACCGGCAGAAAGTCCGCGCTGTACTTTTTTCCATAACAACGGTGACAGGTTAAAACCTACTAGGTAATCCAGGGCGCGTCGGGTTTGCTGGGCATTAATTAAGTCAGTGGAAAGGTCACCAGGGTTGTCAATGGCTGCTTGAATAGCACGTTTGGTGACTTCGTTGAAAGCCACGCGATGCACTGTTTTATTTTGAAGCAGGTCTTTTTCTTTGAGCAATTCGTGTAGGTGCCATGCAATGGCTTCCCCTTCGCGATCTTGGTCAGTCGCGAGGTAAAGTGTGTCGGCTTTTTTTAAGAACTGGATAATCTTATTAACGTGTTTTTCATTTCTTTCGATGATCTGATATTTCATGGTAAAGCCATGTTCGGTATCAATCGCATCTGCTTTGGGTATTAAATCGCGGACGTGGCCGTAGGAAGCCAAAACTTTAAAGTCTTTGCCCAGATATTTTTCGATGGTTTTCGCCTTGGCGGGCGATTCTACGATAACGAGATTTTTGCTCATGAATTTTTAAGTCTTTATTTGTCGGCTATCAGTGCCGATGTTTAATTTGTTGGTTGTCTATTTTTAGACACGTTATTTCTGATGCGTCACTTGAAAGCGGGCCACTGGGATTCTGTTCAGGTTATTATGCAAGTTATTGAACAAGCTCAGTAATATCATCAAACAAAAAGTTTTCCATTAGTGCCAGCGCGTTTTCTTCGCCTGGATCAGCATGCAATACAATCATAATGATCCATTTCATTTGCTCTGCATCAAGCGGCTGGCCTAGTGCGACAACACGATCCAGTATTAATTCACGTGATACCGGGGTGAGTATATTCGTTTGTTCGAGGAAATGTAAAAATCCGATGCTTTCGATGCCAATTAATTTTTTTTCTTGCTCGCTGAATATCCGTGTGCTGGTTTCTTTTACCGGCAAAAACTGTTGTTTTTCCTGTAAATCGGCTAAATCATCTAGCCAGTCGAAGGCTTGGTTGATTTCTTGATTATGAAATCCCATTTCTTCCAGACGAAGCTGAAGACTGTCGCGTTCATCAGTGACATGTTTGGTTTCATTTAGTTCTTCATCGTCGAGATAGCGTTCAAATAAAAACATTAAAACATCGACCACGGATTGCTTAATTATCATTTGGAAAAGCCTGAAAATATTTGTAAGGTAATGCCAAAAAACACATATAAATCATAGGGTAAACTTGTATAAGCGGTGTCTTTAGCTAACACATGTGTAACGCCCGTTTTGGCTGACGATTAGCCCTTCCAGCTCCAGAATTAGTAGCATGGAGGCGATCTCAGCAGCCTTGAAGTCGCTGCGCTGTACCAACTCATCAATGCTGGTAGGCTCATAGGCGAGGCATTTGAGCAGTTTTTGGTGATCCGGGTCAAGTGCCTTGTGCGGATCTTTTGGCTTTTTAGTGATATTTTCTGCTGTTTTTGTGGGATAAGCTGCTTTTAGCGGCGTTTGCTGGGTTGGCAGCGCTAAATCTTCCAATATATCGTCTGCCGATTCCACCAGCTTTGCTCCCTGCCGGATGAGTTGATGACAACCGCGCGCCATAGGGTTGTGAATGGAGCCAGGGATAGCAAAAACTTCTCGGTTTTGTTCCAGCGCAAAGCGAGCAGTAATGAGTGACCCGCTTTTTTGTGCGGCTTCTACCACTAGCGTGCCTAGCGACAGTGCGCTGATAAGTCGGTTTCGACGTGGGAATAAGCCGCGCGTGGGTTGGATGCCAATCGGCATTTCCGAGACCACCGCGCCTTTGTCGCTGATCTCTTGTGCCAGTTTTTGATGTTGCGCCGGGTAGACAATGTCCAGCCCATGCGCCATTACGGCGACACTGCCAGCCAGACCCAGTAGTGCGCCTTGATGGCTGGCACCATCGATACCGCTGGCGAGACCACTGGTAATGGTGATGCCGACATTGGAGAGGTGTTGGGCAAACTGTTTTGCGGTATTTCGTCCAGCAGCACTCGGGTTGCGGCTGCCAACCATGGCGAGTTGGGGTTGCGACAGGTAGTCAGGGTCGCCGCGGACATATAACACTGGCGGCGCGTCATTCAGGTCTTTTAACTGTATTGGGTAGCGTTCATCAAAAAAAGTGATGATATGATGCTGCTGGCTTTGTGCCAGCCACTTCATGTCTGTACGGATATCAGCGTCATCATGCTTGCCCAGAGCGTTGACGGTTTCGGCTTTTATCGCAAGTGCAGAAAGTTGTTGTGCGCTGGCATTGAGCGCGGTTTCAGCGCTACCAAAGATTTCAATCAGGTGATGGAATGTGGATGCGCCTACCCCTGGTATGGCTAGCAGGCTTAAACAGCTTTCCAGGGTATTGTCTGCTCCCGCCGTCCTTGCAGGTGTGTGTGTTTTCATCCGTGAATATTACACTATGTATAGGTGCTTTAGTCAGGCTCTTTAGCCAGCCTCTTTAGTCAGGTTTTTTAGAACCGGGGGGTGTGTAAGAAATCGTGATTTTTAATAATACGTCTGGACTCCAGTGTAATGGCGTAACTGACGCGGTCAAACGTTTTGAAAATCATCACTAGGCCACTGCGCTCATTCGGTAACTTGACTTGTTCACTACGGTGTTTGCTGTGATGGTCGCGAATGGTGCTGCCATTGGTAAAGGTTGCCAGTAAATGCCCCACGACCATGCCATCGCGTTCACCCTTGTTAATGACGACTACCTGCAATTGTGCAACACCAATAAGTGCCTCGTTCAATTCCAGTATTTGCGCATTCACTTCGAAATCCGGTATGTGCGGGAAAAACAGGTTTTCTAGTTTACTTTTATCTTCGGGTAATAAGCGGTCGCCAATTAATATTTCGCGACTACTGAAGGTTATGTCTGCGGATGCAGGATCGGCATAGGCAACAATGCGCAATGCGCCGGTGAAGATGGCTTCGTAACCAAGAATTTCATCGGTGGCCGGGTCGCGCAGGGCTTCGCCTGGTCGAAATATGGAAAAGCGTACGCGCTCTTTATCGATTTCGCCGCGGATGTAAACCCGATTGCCTTGCGCCAGAACCAGGTGATCGTCTTCACTGCCGACAATGTAAGGTGCGTTATCAAGTTCTTCCTTGGTGACCACGCGCGGCTGGGTTAGAAACTGGCGAATGGCATCACCGGGAATACTGGGAATATTGGCTGCAACTTCAGAGCTGCGGATGCTGGGGCTGAGCTTTCGTATCGGCAGGCCACGGCTGTCGCTGCCTGCTTGCACTTGCGTGTGTCGTGCCTCACTGCGTTGCATTTGCGGTTGGCCGTCGACGTAGACCAGGGTTAGTACATCACCTGGGAAAATTAAATGCGGGTTTTCAACCTGTTTGTTTTTTGACCAGATTTCAGGCCAATACCAAGGGTCGTGCAAAAACAGGCTGGAAATTTCCCACAAGGTATCACCTTTTTTTACCGTGTATTGGCGCGGATGCATGGCTTTTACGCGAATCTGTTTCGTGGCTGCCGTTTTTTGTTCTGCCTGAACAAGGGTTGTTGGTTCAGCGGGCTCGGTAATGACAACCGGTTTTGGTTGTGGTGAACTACAGCCAGTGAGAAAACCGCTGCTAATGACAAGTAGCCCTGAAAGCAGAAAAAGAGGTACAATAGTGTTTAGTTTAGTACCTGATTTAAGGCATGGTTCCGAAGTATTCAAACCCTTCATTATTATTTTTATTTTACTCATTGGCTCTGGTTCCGGCCCTTTTGTTATAATTTTAGATGCTTGAATTTCAGCCCATTGGTATTGATTTTGACGATTTATTCTGGGATAAATTTCCTACTGTTCTCAATAGCTTAGTAGACGAACTTCGATTACTAAGGTAAGTTTTCCCATGAGTGTAGCAGAAATTATAAAAGAGATACTGTTTGCACGGGTTTTTGCAGCGTAATTCTCAGCCAGAATTCATCAGAATATAATGAGTGATTTTTGGGGTTAAGCTCTGATTATCTACCTAGCTGCCTTTAAAGGTGGCCACTAGCAGCAGGACTAGCAATAGAAGGTTTGGCAACAGAAAATAAAATTATGGCAATACTCAATATTTTACGTTATCCCGACAAACGACTGCGCACGGTGGCAAAGCCGGTGGCGACGGTGGATGACAGCATCAAACAATTAGTGGCAGACATGTTTGAAACCATGTATGCCGCGCCTGGTATCGGCCTGGCGGCAACCCAGATTGACGTACACCAGCAGGTTATCGTCATCGATATTTCGGAAGACAAAGACCAACCGCTGTGTTTGATTAACCCTGAAATAACGGACGAGCAAGGCACTGAAAGCTGTGATGAAGGCTGCCTGTCAGTACCGGATATCTACGAAACGGTAGAACGCAGTGAGAAAATCACGGTACAGGCGCTCGACCAAAACGGCGATGAGTATACCTTGCAGGCGGAGGAGTTATTGGCGGTTTGTATTCAGCATGAAATGGATCACCTCAAGGGAAAATTGTTTGTGGATTACCTGTCGCCGTTGAAAATGCAACGCATTAAAAAGCGTCTGCTAAAAGCGCAGCGTGATGAACAACGCGAAGCTGTGCTTTAAAGCATAAGCCCTGACAAATTGTGAGTCAGTCTCTGCGCATTATTTACGCCGGTACGCCGGATTTTTCTGTGGCAGCTTTGCAGGCGTTGATCGCTTCCGAACATGAGGTGATCGCGGTCTACAGCCAGCCAGATCGTCCGGCAGGTAGAGGACGCGATTTGCTGATGTCGCCGGTAAAACAAAAAGCCTTATTGCATGATATTCCGGTTTATCAACCGGCTTCTTTGAAAGACGAACAAGCGCAACAACAGTTGCAAGCACTTAATGCCGACTTGATGGTAGTGACCGCTTATGGCCTGCTACTGCCACCAGTCGTGTTGCAGATGCCGACCTTTGGCTGCATTAATATTCATGCCTCACTATTACCGCGTTGGCGAGGCGCTGCGCCGATTCAACGCGCGATTCTTGCCGGTGATAGTAAAACTGGTATTACCATTATGCAGATGGATGCCGGTCTTGATACGGGGGATATGCTGGCCGTTGATACCTGTGATATTGCACCTGATGAGACGGCTGCTAGCCTGCACGATAAGTTGATGGCGCAAGGCGCGAAAGCATTAATCTCGGTGCTACCGGCAATCGCCTTGCAAACACAAAACGGTGTTAAACAAAATGATGCCGATGCCTGTTACGCCGCAAAGCTAAGCAAGGCAGAAGCGCAAATTGACTGGTCTGCATCCGCGCAAGTTATCGAGCGTGCGGTTAGAGCCTACAATTCATGGCCGGTGGCTTTTTGCCACTATCAAAAAAAGCAGAAGCCGTCGAAACTGCGTTTGTGGCAAGCGCAGGTGCAGGTTGCCTCGTCTACGGCCCCGTCTACGGAAGTTCCGCCAGGCACGGTGGTGGCGGAATCCTCGCAAGGTATTGATGTCGCTACCGGTAATGGTTTGTTGCGCATCACCGAATTACAGGCCGAGGGCAAGCGCAGGATGATCGTCGCTGACTTTTTGAATGCTAATTCTCTGCTTGGGCAAGTACTGAGTTAACACGGTAAACTCGGCGTAATAGGATAAATCATGGTAAAGCCTTCTTCTGTAAACAAAAAAAATCGATCGTCGAAAGCGAAGATTAGTGTTGCCAGAGTGGCAAGCTTAAAAGCTTTGCAGCAGGTTTTTAAGGGGCAATCACTGTCGGCGGTTCAGGTGCATACCATTGACTTACTGGAAGATTCCAGAGATAGAGGGCTGGCCAATGAAATTGTTAATGGGGTATTACGTTGGCGCTGGCAACTGGAGTTTTTTGTTGGGCAACTGCTGAAAAAACCGCTGAAACAAAAAGACCTCGATGTGCAGTTGATTTTATTGATGGCATTGTACGAGCTTAATGAGTGTCGTACCCCAGATTACGCAGTAATAAATGAGTCGGTTGAACTGGTCAGAGTATCGGGTAAAAAATGGGCAGCTGGTCTGGTTAATGCGGTATTAAGAAGTTTTACCCGAGAAAAAGAAGATTTGATTGCGGCTATCAAAGACGGGGTTGTTCGTTATTCACACCCTGCATGGTTATTAGAGAAAGTAAAAAAGGACTGGCCGCAACAATGGCAGTCGATTCTGGCGGCGAACAATCAGCGTCCGGCATTTTGTTTGCGCGTCAATCAGCAGCAACACACAGTTGAACACTATCAGCAGTTGTTGACTGAGCAAGGTATCGAGTCATCGGTCATTGTGTTGGCAGAGCATGCACTGAAGCTGGCGCATGGCATGGATGTTCGGCAATTGCCCGGTTTTTCTGATGGTGCAGTGTCGGTGCAAGATGCCGGTGCCCAGTTGGTTGCGCCTATGCTGGCAGCTTCTGAGTCAACGCGGGTGCTGGATTTATGCGCTGCGCCTGGTGGTAAAACCTGTCACCTACTTGAACACTACCCTAAGCTGGACAACTTGCAGGCTGTCGAGATTGATGAAAAACGCATGCAGCGGGTAACTGAAAATTTACAGCGTTTGCAACTGCAAGACAGGGCGCAGTTAATTATTGGCGATGCACGTGATACGCAGCATTGGTGGCGCGGTGAAGAGTTTGACCGTATTTTGATTGATGCACCCTGCTCCGCCAGCGGTGTTATCCGGCGTCATCCAGACATTAAAACCTTGCGCCGAGCATCTGATATAGAGCCACTGGTTAAACTGCAGTTAGAAATCTTGAATGCGGCATGGGAAACGTTAGCGGTAGGTGGGGAATTGCTGTATGTCACCTGCTCTATTTTTAAAGATGAAAATCAGCATCAGATAGCGCATTTTTTGTCGATACATAAAGATGCAGTAGAGCTGGAAATCAAAGCGGACTGGGGTTTGGCTTGTGCTCATGGTCGTCAGTTGTTTGCCGGTGAGCAAGATGCCGATGGTTTTTATTTTTGTCGTTTACAAAAGCTTGCCTAAATCTTGTCGGAACCCTAGTAGAATCTTGGCAGAGCCTTGCCTCGACAAGAGTTTTGAGCGTAAACTGCCGCGTATAAAATCCTTTCAAATACCTTGTTACTGAGTTAGCTAGCAGAATCATGAATATTATAATTTTAGGCGCGGGACAGGTCGGTTCAAGTGTGGCAGAAAGCCTGTCCTCAGAAGCCAATGACATTACCTTGGTTGATATGGATGTTAGTCTGCTGGATGATCTGCGTGACCGGCTGGATATTCAAACGGTGGTTGGTCACGCTTCGCATCCCGATGTATTAAAAAAAGCGGGTATTGCCGATGCCGATATGTTGGTTGCCGTCACCAACAGTGACGAAACCAATATTGTTGCCTGTCAGATTGCATACAGTTTATTTCATACGCCGACAAAAATTGCTCGCGTTCGCTCTCGTGAATACCTTAAATATCAGGAATTGTTTCAGGACAGTGCACTGCCTATCGATGTTTTAATCAGCCCTGAACAACTTATTGCCGAACACATACAGCGTCTGATTGAATACCCAGGTGCCTTACAGGTACTGGATTTCGCCGGTGGTCGGGCGCGACTGGTAGGTGTTAAAGCCTATTATGGCGGCCCGCTGGTAGGGCATGAAATTGCCGATCTGAGAAAACATATGCCGGGCATTGATTCTCGTGTGGCGGCAATATTTCGCCGAGGAAAAGGTATCGTGCCTGATGGCAACCAGGTAATAGAAGCCGATGATGAAGTATTTTTTATTGCTGCAAAAAAAGATATACGCGCAGTGATGTCCGAACTTCGCAAGCTCGATAAACCGATTAAAAATATTATGCTGGCGGGCGGTGGTAATATCGGAAAACAACTGGCGCAGGCGCTGGAAAAAAATTACAACGTCAAAATACTGGAGCGTGATCCACAACGTGCAAAGCAGCTATCCCACGAGTTAAACAATAGCATTGTTTTACTGGGTGATGCCGCAGATGAAGATTTATTGCTGGAAGAAAATATCGACCAAATGGATGTGTTCTGTGCGTTAACCAATGACGATGAAGCCAACATCTTGTCTTCCATGCTGGTAAAACGTTTGGGCACGCGAAAGGTGATGTCGATCATCAACCGCAGTGCCTATGTTGATTTGATTGAAAGCCAGGGCAGCATTGATGTGGCAATCTCGCCGCAGCAAATCACCATCAGCGGATTACTGGCGCATGTGCGCCGGGGTGATGTGGTGGCGGTACATTCATTGCGCCGAGGTGCGGCAGAAGCCATTGAAGCCATTGCGCATGGTACTAGCGAAAATTCAAAAGTCGTTGGCAAAAGGGTGGAACAAATTAAGTTGCCGGAAGGTACCACGATTGGCGCTGTCATCCGTGGCAATGAAGTTATCATGGCGCATCATGATATCGTGATTGAAAATGAAGACCACCTGATTATCTTTTTACTCGATAAAAATAAGTTCCACGCTGTTGAAAAACTGTTCCAAGTGGGTGTGAGTTTTTTCTAGCAAGTTATGCATTTTAAAATCATACAACGCATAATGGGGCAGTTCTTGATGCTGTTCAGCATCACGTTATTACCGCCCGTGGTGATTGATCTTTTATATCAGGAAGATGCCGCGCAGGCCTTTTTTTATAGTTATCTTATTTTATTAAGCGCCGGTTTTTTACTGTATTTTCCGGTAAGAAAGCAGAGTGGTGAATTGCGATTACGTGATGGCTTCGTGGTAGTGGTGTTGTTCTGGCTGGTGCTTGGTGCGGCGGGAGCGATTCCTTTTTACCTTTATGAAGGTTTTGAGATAAGCCTGGTTGATGCTTTGTTTGAATCAATTTCTGGCTTGACCACTACCGGTGCGACGGTTCTGGTTGGGCTGGATGACATGCCCCACGGTATCTTGTTTTATCGGCAGGAGCTGCAATGGTTGGGCGGCATGGGTATTATCGTATTGGCGGTTGCCATTTTGCCGATGTTGGGCATTGGTGGCATGCAATTGTATAAAGCAGAATCGCCAGGTCCAGTAAAGGACAATAAGCTAACGCCCCGTATCGCCGAAACAGCAAAAGCACTGTGGTATATCTATTTAGGTTTAACCGTTGCCTGCGCGGCGGCATACTGGTTGGCGGGCATGAATTTGTTTGATGCTGTGTCGCACAGCTTTTCAACGGTCTCTATTGGTGGCTTCTCCACCCATGATGCCAGTATTGGTTATTTTAATAATCATGCTATCGAAATGGTTGCCATTGTCTTTATGTTTTTAGGTGCCATCAATTTTGCGTTGCACTTTTCTGTGGTGCGTACAAAAAGCTTAATGCCCTTATTGCGTGATTCAGAATTTAGGTTTTATGCCAGCATACTAGTGGTGGTTTCCTCGCTGAGCATTTATGTACTTTACACGCAATCGGCATCGCATGATTTTACCGCCGCCTTCAGAGAAGGTTTGTTTCAAGCTGTATCGATTGCCACCACGTCGGGTTTTGTTACTGCTGACTATGCCAGTTGGCCGGTATTTATTCCGGTGTTATTGTTGCTCGCCAGTTTTATTGGCGGCTGCGCCGGTTCGACCGGTGGTGGTATGAAGGTGATTCGCGTGTTGTTGCTAATTAAACAAGGGCAGCGTGAGATCCTGCGCTTGATACACCCCAGTGCGCAAGTAACGGTAAAGGTGGGTAAGCAGCCGGTAAAAGATTCAGTCATCGATGCGGTCTGGGGTTTTTTTGCGGCTTACGTCGCACTGTTTGCATTAATGATGTTGATACTGATGTTTAATGGGCTGGATCAGATTACCGCCTTTTCCGCAGTAGCGGCGACCATTAATAATCTGGGCCCGGGTCTGGGTGAAGTCAGCGCTAACTATTCCAGTCTTTCTGATTTTAATAAATTACTGTTGTGTTTTTCCATGTTGCTTGGACGACTTGAAATATTTACCTTACTGGTATTATTAATGCCGGCTTTCTGGCGTAAATAATGCCACCGATAGACTTCAACTATGGCTGCTAAAGAAACAAATAAGGATAGATACCGCTTTCGGTGGTCGTTGCTGCACCCTCGGCATTGGTTAACGTGGCTGGGTTTGTTATTGTTTTTTATTGTGACATTGTTACCACTGTCAGTGATTGATCGCCTGGCGCTTTATCTGGGCAAGTGGGTGGCGACTAAAAATAAAAAACGATACAACATCGCATCGACCAATTTGGCCTTATGTTTTCCTGACAAGTCTAAAACTGAAATAGAACAGATGACGCTGCAACATTTTCAGCTACAGTTTCGCAGTATTTTGCATTACTACATTATCTGGTGGCGACCAATATCAGCCGTGAGAAAGAAAATTGTTAAGTCAGGGTTTGAGCAGATTGAAGATTACCGCGCACAAGGTAAAAACATTATTATTTTATTAGTGCACAGTGTCGGGCTTGAATTTGCGGGCACATCGGTATCACTGGATTACGACACCATTGCACCGTATAAAAAAGTTCGCAACCCAGTGATTGACTGGTTGATTGCTAATTCTCGCTTACGTTTTAGTGGTGAGCGCAGCGGCAAGTTATTTACCCGTGAAGATGGCTTTCGCCCTTTGATACGTGAGGTGCGCAAAGGTAGCGTTCTGGTGTATCTGGCTGACGAAGACTTGGGTGAGAAAAATTCTATTTTCGTGCCTTTTTACGGTGTACCAAAAGCCACCTTGCCGGTGTTGGGGCGGTTGGCAAAATCCTGTAATGCGGTGGTGCTGCCCTGTGTTAGTTGTTACGAGGCAGAAGACAGGCAATATGCCATTAAGCTATTGCCGGCAATCGAAGGTTTGCCCAGTGGCGATGATGAAATTGATAGTGTGAAAATGAATGAAGCGATTGAATCTGCAATAAACCAATGCCCACTACAGTATTTTTGGACTTTACGTTATTTTCAAACGCGGCCAGAAGGCGAGGTTTCGGTTTATGATTAATCCTGCGATTACCGTAGAGTCTATGGCCGTAGAATCGATGGCTGTAGAGCCTATGGCTGAAGTGCTATCTGATAAGCACCTTTTAAAGCGACTCTCTAAGCGTCTTAGGCATAATATGGGCGAGGCGATTATGCGTTACGATATGATTGCCGACGGTGACCGGATTATGGTTTGCTTGTCCGGTGGCAAGGACAGTTATACCCTGCTGGAACTGTTGCTAGCGTTACAGAAAAAAGCGCCGATTTCTTTTCAGTTGGTCGCCGTCAATCTCGATCAAAAACAGCCTGGTTTTCCTGAACATATTTTGCCGCAGTATCTTGCTGATGTTGGCGTTGAATATCATATTATCGAACAGGATACTTACAGTATCGTCAAAGATAAAATACCCGAAGGTAAAACCACCTGCGGTTTATGTTCCCGCTTACGACGTGGTATTTTATATTCGTTTGCAGAAAAAATAGGTGCCAGCAAAATTGCATTAGGCCACCATCGTGATGATATTATCGAAACCTTTTTTTTAAACATGTTTTTTAATGGCAAGTTAAAAACCATGCCGCCAAAACTGTTAAGTGATAATAAAAAACACGTCATTATCCGTCCGCTTGCGCTATGCAAGGAAAAAGATATTACGGATTACGCAAAAATCAAAGAATATCCGATTATTCCCTGTAATTTATGCGGTTCGCAGGAAAATATGCAGCGTAAGGTAGTGAAAAAAATGCTGGCACAGTGGGAGCTAGAAACCCCGGGGCGCAGTGAAATAATTATGCGCAGTCTGCAAAACGTGGTGCCCTCGCATCTTGCGGATAATGACTTATTTGATTTTTCGAAATTGTTAACGCTACAGAAATAGACAGTTATTTCTAAGCCGTAAGCGCACATGATACTTTTATGGTGGTCGTCGCCGGTGTTCGTTATTGAACCATATAACAGGTATAAAAAATAACAGGCATAAAAAAACCCCAACCATGAGTCGGGGTTCTGGGTCCTTGCTTGGTGATGAGCCTCGCGCTATAGCAATCCTGTCGATTTCACGTCCGTAGAAATTTTTTTTAATCCGTGTAAACTGAGCAACCAATATTCTGTCTGGTTTTCCTGAATTCCTTTTTTTGGTATCTTGAGTCCGTTTCCTTGATCCTTGTCCTTGTCGAAAATCCTTAAGCTATCTATATCCTTATGTCCATAAAATGGCTCTATCCTTTGTCCGTGCAGAGTATTATCGTTGCATTATTGATCTTTCACCATCAGATAATGGTGCGACTTGCTGTAGGACAATCCTTACAAGCTATTATAGTGCGATGTTGTGGCAAAGGCGTGCGACCGTGATTGCACTGTTACAGCGAGTGACCTCGGCGTCGGTGACCGTCGAACAGCGAGAAATTGCCAGCATTGGTCAGGGTTTGCTGGTTTTTCTGGCGGTTGAAAAAAAAGACGGTCTGGCACAGGCAGAGCGGCTGGCCGAGAAAATACTGAAATACCGCGTTTTTGCCGATGCCAATGACAAGATGAACCTCAATGTGATGCAAATTTGTGGCTCAGTGCTGTTGGTGCCGCAGTTTACCTTGGCCGCCGACACGCATAAGGGATTGCGCCCCAGTTTTTCAAGTGCTGCCAGCCCTGAAAAAGGATTCGCGATGTTTGAGCAACTTATTGATATAATACGGGTACAGGCAGAATCGTATGGGCGCTCGATAAACGGTGAGCAACCGGACAATTGGCTACAAACAGGTCAATTTGGTGCTGATATGGCGGTCGAGTTGGTTAATGATGGCCCGGTAACCTTTACATTAAAGATTTAAATTCAGGGCATTTACGATGGGTGCCCAGATTCGCAGTGGAGATAAAATGACACAACGTCAGGCAAGTGTAGAACGTAATACACTGGAAACCCAGATTAAGGTAAAGCTGAATCTGGATGGTAGCGGTATTTGTAAGCTGGATACCGGCGTGCCTTTTCTTGAGCATATGCTCGATCAGGTCGCGCGTCATGGTTTAATTGACCTTGAGATTACCGCCAAAGGTGATCTACACATCGACGCGCACCATACTGTTGAAGACATCGGCATCACCATCGGCCAAGCGGTGGCAGAGGCTATGGGTGATAAAAAAGGCATTGTGCGTTATGGCCATGCCTATGTGCCGCTCGACGAAGCGTTAACGCGAGTAGTCATCGATTTTTCGGGTCGCCCCGGCTTGGAATATAATGTCAAATTTGTGCGTTCCAGTATTGGTGAATTCGACGTTGATTTGTTCCATGAGTTTTTTCAGGGATTTATCAACCACGCCAAAGTGACTTTGCACATTGATAATTTAAAAGGCGACAATGCACACCACATTGCGGAAACCATGTTTAAGGCGTTTGGTCGTGCCGTGCGCATGGCACTGGCGGCTGATCCGCGGATGCAAGGTGTTATGCCCAGCACAAAAGGCAGTCTTTAGGTATTCGGCTTTCACTGATTAGCGACGCAATAGTTAATTTTCATATGATTATTCTAGATTCATTAATAGATTCATTACGCATTTTTTATTCAGCCGGTAGCTTATCGTGAGCGCAGTTATAGCCGTTGTCGACTACGGCATGGGCAACCTGCGCTCGGTGTCGAAAGCGTTGGAGCATGTCGCGACAGATGCGCAGAAAATAGTGGTTACCTCGGATGCAAGCGAAATAGCCAATGCTGAACGTGTGGTATTCCCGGGGCAGGGCGCGGCGCGTGATTGCATGAAACATCTGGCTGATCGTCAACTGACTGATGTGGTGTTGCAGGCAGCGCATGAAAAACCATTTCTGGGTATCTGCATGGGTTTGCAGGTATTAATGACGCACAGTGAAGAAAATCAGGGCGTTAACTGCATGAATTTGTATGCGGGCAAGGTACGGGGTTTTGCCGATACCTCTTTGCAAGCGC
>CAZYYW010000007.1:10756-23161 GCA_964651445.1 uncultured Thiotrichaceae bacterium | reverse complement strand
CAGAATGATTAGTACCAGAATGATTGGTGCTAGGCACTCAAATAATTAACAAGAAAAGCAGGAAGAAAAAGCCATGTTATTAATACCCGCAATCGATTTAAAAGATGGTCAGTGCGTACGTCTACGTCAGGGCGACATGAATGACAGTACCGTGTTTTCCGATGACCCAGTGGCAATGGCAGGGAAATGGGTCGATGCCGGTGCGCGCCGTTTGCACATTGTGGATTTGGATGGCGCTTTTGCCGGTAAGCCCAAAAATGCTGATATTATTCATGCGATTGCCTCGGCTTATCCTGATTTAAAGATACAGTTAGGCGGCGGCATTCGTGACGAAGATACTATTGCGGGTTACCTTGATGCCGGTGTGAATTATTTAATCGTCGGCACACAAGCAGTAAAGGAACCGCACTTTATCGCCGAAGTCTGTGCCGAATTTCCCACTCATATTATAGTCGGGTTGGATGCCAAAGACGGCAAAGTCGCTATAGACGGCTGGTCTAAATTATCAAAACACGATGTTATTGATATGGCGCAGCGTTTTCAGGATGATGGCGTTGAAGCCATTGTATATACCGACATTTCACGAGACGGCATGATGCAGGGCGTGAATATTGAAGCCACGGTAAAAATGGCGCAGGCGATTAACATCCCCGTCATTGCTTCTGGTGGATTGACTTCGATGGACGACGTTAAAGCCCTGAACGCGGTGGCGGATGAAGGCATTATGGGCGCGATAACCGGGCGTGCCATTTATGAAGGCACGATTGATTTAAAACAAGCGCAGGCTTGGCTGGATCAGCAATAATGGCTTTAGCGAAACGCATTATTCCCTGCCTCGACGTTGATAACGGGCGCGTGGTGAAAGGCGTACAGTTTGTTGATATCCGGGATGCTGGCGACCCGGTTGAAGTGGCGCGGCGTTATGACGCCGAAGGTGCCGATGAGATAACCTTTCTCGACATTACCGCAAGCTCGGATAATCGTGAGACCATCGTGCATGTGGTGGAAAAAGTCGCCAATGAAGTTTTTATTCCGCTGACTGTGGGCGGCGGCATTCGCGTACTGGACGATGTTCGTCGCATGTTAAATGCGGGTGCCGACAAAATCGCGATTAATACCGCCGCGGTGTTTAATCCTGAGTTTGTACAACAAGCCTCTGATTCGGTGGGTTCGCAGTGCATAGTGGTCGCGATAGACGCGAAAAAAGTCAGCAGTGAAGGCGAGCCATTACGCTGGGAAATTTTTACCCACGGTGGTAGAAAATCCACAGGCCTGGACGCAATTGAATGGGCTGAGAAAATGGCTGATTATGGTGCGGGTGAAATTTTACTGACCAGCATGGACAGAGATGGCACCAAAGTGGGTTTTGATTTAGCACTAACACGCGCCATATCCGAAGCGGTATCGGTACCGGTGATTGCTTCTGGTGGGGTGGGCAACCTCGACCATCTGGCTGATGGCGTTATCGAAGGCAAGGCTGATGCAGTATTGGCGGCCAGTATTTTTCATTTTGCCGAATATACCATCGGCGAAGCCAAGCAACATATGGCAAGCCGCGGTATTGAAATGCGCCTTTAGGCAGAGCTTTATGAACTGGTTAGATGAAATAAGTTTTGATAAAAAAGGATTAATTCCTGCTATTGCACAAGATGCCAGTAATGGCAAAATATTGATGATGGCGTGGATGAACCGTGAAGCATTGCAGTTAACGGCTGAGAAAATGCAAGCGGTGTATTGGTCGCGCTCACGGGGTAAACTCTGGCACAAGGGCGAAGAGTCTGGTCATACACAAAAAATACTGGATATACGGTTTGATTGTGACGCCGACGTGATCCTGCTAGAAGTTGAGCAGAACGGTGGTATTGCTTGTCATACTGGGCGTGAGAGCTGTTTTTATCGACAGTTGCAAGGCGATAAATGGGTAGAAGTCGAACCGGTCATTAAAGATCCTCGCGAAATTTACCCGAAATAATTGGGTCTATGCCACATTAAGAGTGGACAAGATAATAGACGCAGACGACTGCATCCATGCAGTCGTCTGTGTCTATAAAAAATAACTATATACCCACTCGATACGGCATAGACCCAAATAACTTATCAACAATAAGACACCCGAAAAAAAATTAAAATGAATAATGCAGAAATACTGACACAACTCACTGAAATACTGGAACAGCGAAAAGGTGCAGAAGCGGGTTCGTCTTATGTCGCAAGTCTGTATAATAAGGGTTTAGATGCCATTCTCAAGAAAGTGGGTGAAGAAGCCATAGAAACCGTAATGGCGGCAAAAGACGGTGATAAAGAAAAACTGGTCTATGAAGTGGCTGATCTCTGGTTTCATACTATGATACTGCTGGCGGATCAAAATTTATCTGCCGATGATGTACTGGCAGAGCTTGCACGACGCTTTGGTGTGTCAGGCCATGACGAGAAAGCAGCACGAAAATAAGTTCGAAAATAATTTAATGCGTCATTATGTGATACGAAGCAATTTCATAATGATAAAACAGACGCCTGGGTAAATTGCTTCGTACCTCGCAACATCGAGGTCGGCTAAACGAAAGAAATATAGAGAGTAAATGTTATGGGTATTAGTGTTTGGCAATTGTTAATTTTACTGGCGGTCGTTATTTTAATTTTTGGTACTAAAAAACTGAAAAATATGGGCGGTGATCTGGGCTCTGCAATCAAAGGATTTAAGTCTGCGGTTAAAGATGGCGACGAAAAAGAGGGTGATGCAACAAAGCAAGAAAAAGTCGCGCAGGATTCTGCTGACACGGCTAACACCGAGTCAGTAAAAAAAGAAGATAAAGTTTAGTTTATTTTTGTTGCCACTGAAGCTCTTTAGTGTGCAGTGAAATAATATTGCTTCATGTTTGACGTCGGCTTCTGGGAAATTCTTCTTATTCTGGTTCTGGCTCTGGTCATAATAGGGCCGGAGCGATTGCCGGGTGCTGCCCGTAAAGTGGGTTATTTTGTTGGCAAATCACGACGCTATATCGAAGGCGTGCGCAGTGAAGTAGAAGAACATTTAGATGTCAATGAGTTTAAGCGCATGATGCATAATCAGGAAGTGCAAATTAATGAGTTGCAAGAAAAACTCAAGTCCAGTCTTGATACCAGTCTTGATACTATTGGCACAGAAATAAAACAAGATCTGCCGACGTCCGATATTCTAACGGATGTTGCTGAACACAGTTTTCATGATGAGAAAAAAACCGAGCCAGTGTCGGATAGTCCGCAACAGGACGACCAGCACCAAGACAGCGGACAAAAAAGTAGCGACGACACAATAAGCGCAAGCGACAATAAACAAGCGCCTGCTATTGACAAAGAAAAGTCATAGTTACAAACCATGTCTGACAACGAAAGCAATCAAGATTCAGTGAAGGCGCAAGAGCCAGAGCAAACATTGATGGATCACCTGATCGAATTGCGTGATCGTTTGTTGCGCATGGTCTTAGCCATATTAATTACCTTTGTTGCACTGTTTGCCTTCTCTGAAGATATTTTTACCTTTGCCGCGCAACCACTGCTTAATTTAATGCCGGAAGGCACCACCATGATTGCCACTGGCGTAACTTCGCCATTTTTAGTGCCATTCAAACTGGTAATGTTGTTATCAGTACTATTAACCATTCCGTATTTGTTACACCAGATATGGGGTTTTATCGCGCCGGGTTTATATCTTCATGAAAAACGCCTAGCGACACCGATACTTATATCCAGTGTTCTTTTGTTTTACTGCGGTATTGCTTTTGCCTATTACGTCATTTTCCCTATCCTGTTCGGTTTTTTTATCGGAATCGCACCAGAAGGTGTAGCGGTGATGACCGACATCGGTCAGTACCTTGACTTTATAATCGCTATTTTTCTCGCTTTCGGTATTGCATTTGAAGTCCCCGTGGCAACATTTTTACTGATTGCCGGGGGTGTTACCACTGCGGATAAACTAGCGGAAAAGCGGCCTTATATAATTATCGGTGCCTTCGTCATCGGTATGTTTTTAACACCGCCGGATATAATTTCACAATCCTTATTGGCTATTCCTATTTGGTTGTTGTTTGAACTAGGGCTAATTGCAGCACGACTTTTTTTGAAAAAGAAAGAGGTTGAAGAAGAAAGCGTCATCATGGAAACAGACGAATTTACGATGACAGAAGAAAATTTGATAGCGTCACCCGAAAATTACCCAGCCGACGATCACGATGAAGAAGGCAATCCATTGACTGACGACGAAATGGAAGACCTGTTTGACGAAGTCGAACAGGAAGAGCGGAACAATCGTCATGATGTTGACAAGGACAAAAATAAGGATAAAAAAGACAGTTCTGAAGAAAAGGATGGCAAGGATGATGCTGATAAAAAAGAATAAGACAAAGCATTTTTTCAAAATATTGTTGGCTGAATACTCACTGGTTGATTGGGAGTACCTAGGGCAGCGACAGGGTGCAGACCAAACCAGATCAATAAATTCAGAATTGAAAATTTATTTTTTGTAATATGTAAACGGCAACTTCCCACTTAACCCACTTATTTATTTTGACACTAAATCCACTAAAACTCTCATCCTTTATGCAAGTGATGGCTAGCCTTCTTCTTGGCGTTGCCTTTGGTCTGTTCTTTGGTGAGATTATGGGCAATATCAATATTGTTGGTGAGCTTTATATCCAGTTATTACAGATGACTGTGATTCCTTACATTCTGGTATCACTCATTAGTAGTCTGGGCAGCCTTGACATATCGGTGGCAAAAAAAATAGCGGTCAAGGGTGGCGGTCTTGTTCTATTTCTTTGGGTCTTGAGCATGCTGACGCTGTTGTTTATGCCACTGTCTTACCCATCGTGGACATCGGCTTCTTTTTTCAGTAGTGATCTTATCAGCTCGCAACAAGCGCCCGATTTATTAAGCCTTTATATCCCTTCTAATCCATTTTATTCCATGGCAAATACGTTGGTACCCGCCATTGTAATGTTTAGTATTTTTCTTGGTGTTGCCTTGATTGGGGTCGATAATAAAAAGAACTTTATTTTGTCACTGCAGAATATTGCCGATGCGCTGATGAATATTGCATCGGCGGTAGCAAAAATCGCGCCTATTGGTATTTTTGCATTATCGGCGGCGGCTGCTGGTACGCTTGACATTGCTGAATTGAATCGTTTACAAATTTTTCTATGGGGCTATTTTGCACTCTGGCTAATTTTTGTTATTTTCACTTTGCCAATGTTAGTTGCATGGGCAACACCTTTTACCTATGCCGAGGTCGTTCGTGAATCAAAACTAGCCGTGGTTACTGCTTTCGCTACGGGTACGGTTCTAGTGGTGTTACCTATTATCGCTGAACGCACAAAATATTTGTTGAAAAAACGGGCGATGGCCAATGAAGATAGTCTTGCCGCTATTGATGTACTGGTTCCGACAACTTACAGTTTCCCCAGTGTTGGCACCTTGATGGGAATTAGTTTTATTCTGTTTTCTGCATGGTTCACAGGCTCAGAATTAAGTCCCGCACAGTATCCCGTCTTTACCATGATGGGCATTCTTACTTCCTTTGGTAGTCTGACGGTCGCTTTACCTTTCATGCTGGACTATTTCAAACTACCCAGTGACATGTTTCAATTATATTTGTTAGGCAGTGTTTTTACTATGCGTATGGCAACCGCCATTGCAGCCATGCATGGTATCGTTATTTGTTTATTAGGTGCTAGCGCTATTGTCGGCAAACTCAGCTGGCGAAGGCTTTATCAAATAGCAGGTTTGAGTCTATTAATCAGCGGCGTGTTGATGTTTTTATTGGGTAAATTGTTAACCTATAGCATTCCTTATGAGTACACAGGGTATAAACAACTGGTTGAGCAAGAGTTAATGTCAGAAACCGTTGCAGTGCAAATGCAGGAAACCATTGAGCCTTTGGCGGACATAGATATAAAGCGCGATAGACGTGACGTCATTATTGAACGTGGAACGCTACGTGTGGCATATTTAAAAAATAGATTACCCTATGCCTTTCGAAATGACTTCGGTAATGTTGTTGGTTATGATATGGCAATGATGCATAGTCTGGCGAAAGATCTTGGCGTTACCTTGGAAATTTTACGCTTAGACTGGTCGCAAATTAACCATGCGTTGGACAGCGGCAGAATAGATATTGTTGTCGGCGGCATAAGCCTGAGTGTACAACGCGCACTGGAATATACGTTCAGCCGCAGTTATATGGATGAAACATTGGGTTTAGTGGTTGCTGATCATGACCGAAATAAGTTTGCCGATTACACAGAAATTCTAAATTTACCGTCACTCACAATCGCCGCAACGTCATATCGTTTCAAAGAAGGCGCTGGACAGGAAGCCTTTCCCGATGCCAATATTATCGAAATAAGCAATCTGCGAGATTTTTTCAATGGGAAACATCCTGAAATCAATGCGATGCTGTATACCGCAGAAGCAGCATCTGCATGGACGCTGATCTATCCAAACTGGACAGTAGTCGTGCCAAAAGGATTGAATATTAAAAACCCCGTTGCGTATATTTTGCCGCAATCAACAGTTCACTGGCAAAAATTTGTCGATACTTGGTTGGACTATCAAGCAAACTCCAGTTTGTCGGAGAATGCGTATCAGTTCTGGATATTGGGGAAATCAAAGCATAATAAAGTACCAAGGTGGTCATTTGCTCGCGATGTTTTGGGTTGGGATTTTAATGAAATGGGTTCAGCGACGATGGATTGAATATTTATAAGTTGCCTTAACAGCGACTAAATTTGCTTTTATTAAACGATAATGGAACGCACAAAAAAGCCTCAATAAAAATTGAGGCTTTTTTGTGCGAGTTGGTTTTTATGTGTTATTCACTTTACGCTAATAGCTCATTACCCGTGCATTGTCTTCAAACATTGCATTGAATATTTTTAGCGAAGGTGTTATCTCGACGCCATCAATAAAATCTTTTTTGCTTAAGTCATGAAAAACAGCGCATGTTTTACACATATAAACCGCGCCACCATCGGCAATGATCGCTTTCAACATTTCCCTCGGGGTTTTGTTCTTTGCCGCAAAGATTTTCTGGCCACCTTTTATTGCAGGGTAAAGTGCTGCATTTGCGCCTAAAACGACGGTAACTTTAGCGCCTTTTTTTACTGCGCTATGTGCCAGAGCAAGACCCATGCCTGCTTCTGTGACATCAGCCGTTTTTATAATGACGACTAGTTTCTCGCCTTTGAGGGGTTTGTCTGTAGCAGCAAGTGCGCCTGTGCTAGCAAATGCAAACATTAATAGCACAAAAGGTAATAATTTCTTCATAGTTTTTTCCTTGATTTAATAGTGTAATTGAAAAAGACAGAAGCTTGGCTGGACTTTATTTTCTTGGTCAGCGAATTTCAGTCAGGGTACAGACAGCTCTGCTTTAGAATAATTCAATCAATTTTTTCTATTTGATGATGCCGCTGAATAAGTGGGATGAATTATATCGATAGATAGATCGCTTACGCACGTACGGTTTTTAATGGGCGCGTTATGGCTGTCTGAATTTAGTATCAAAATTACTGTCGTGCAGCATATCCATCTGACGTGTTGTCGGGCTGTTTTTTATCTCAGTCAGATTCACGGCAACTTGGCTTCATCCCGGTGTTGGCACTAAGACCGTATTGTAAGGTGAGACCGTACAGAAGAGCATTGTCAGCTATGATACAAGCTAAATTATTTTATGTGAATGGCATTGCATGGTTCAGGGCTTAAAGTTCGTGTATATCCTGACAATAGTGTAAAATGCACTGCTAATTACGAATTCATTCAAGTAGAGAGACGGGCCGAGAGCTCTTATGGTCGATAGAAGTGTCCCCCGAAAACCCACCCTCCTGATTATTCTGGATGGCTTTGGCGTTAATCCGAGTCGAATCAATAATGCGGTGCAGGAAGCTAATACCCCGCGTTTAGATCAATATTTTTCAACAAATCCGCATACTACACTGGATGCCTGTGGCAGTTCCGTGGGTTTGCCTGATGGCCAGATGGGTAACTCTGAAGTGGGTCACATGACGCTGGGCAGTGGTTCAGTGATTCGTCAGGATCTGGTGCGTATCAATGATGAAATTGAAAACGGTGAGTTTTTTAATAACGCTGCCTTGCTCGCCGCTGTCGAAGATTCTGCGGCGAATGAGCGACCGCTGCATTTGGTCGGACTAACGTCTAACGGCGGTGTGCATAGCCATATTAATCACCTTAAAGCCCTCATTAAACTTTGCGCCGACTACAAAGTAAAACCGGTGGTACATATGACCACCGATGGCCGCGATACGGCGCAGATGTCGGCATTAACCTTTCTTGCCGACATTGAGTGTTTGCTGGAAGATGCCCATGGCAGTATAGCCACGGTCAGTGGTCGATATTATTCCATGGACAGAGACAACCGCTGGGATCGCACCGAACTGGCATGGCAGGCGATGGTTAATGGCGAAGGCAAGCATGCTGAAAATGCACGCTATGCGATTGAAGCGGCTTACGCACATGATCTAACCGATGAATTTATTTTACCCACCGTTTTGGAAAACGCTGAGCTGATTCGCTCTGGCGACAATATTATCTTCTTTAATTTTCGAAATGATCGTTCGCGGCAATTGACCGCTGTATTAAGTCAGGATCAGTTTGACGACTTTGATACCGGTGATTTTGAAGGTGCGTTGGTCACCTGTTTGACCGAGTATGACCCAGAGTTTTTACTGCCCATTGGATATGCACCAGAACGCCCGCAGGCAACGGTGGCATCGGTGGTTAGCCGTGCGGGTTATAAACAATTGCACTGTGCTGAAACAGAAAAATTTGCCCACGTTACCTATTTTTTTAATGGCGGAAAAAAGAAACCGTTTGCCGGTGAAGACCATGTCATGGTGAATTCGCCTGATGTAGCCACCTACGATCTACAGCCGGAAATGAGTGCTGCCGGGGTTGCCGATAAAGTTATTGAGGGCTTGGAGTCCGGCGACTACGGCTTTATTATGGTCAATTTTGCCAATGGCGATATGGTTGGCCATACGGCGGTTCGTGATGCGGTGATTTTAGCCGTCGAAGCGTTGGATAGGGAAGTGGGTCGCGTTTTGGACGCGGCGGTTGCTACGGGTTTTTCAGTGATATTAACCGCTGACCACGGTAACTGTGATGAAATGGTTGATCCCGTTACGCAAGAACCGCATACACAACACACTCTGTATCCGGTACCTTGTCTAATTATCGATGAAACAAATTGGCATTTACGCCCCGGTTGCGACTTAAGCGCGGTAGCGCCAACCATTTTACAGCTAATGGGCTTGCAGCAACCAACATCAATGACCGGGAAATCGTTGTTGTTGTGCGAGTATTGAGCTGGGTTACTTTAAGCCGAGCTACTTTAAACTAAGCAACATTAAACTAGACTCAGGGTTTTCTTTGCTGCCATAATTTCATCAATAAGTGCACTGTTTTCTTCAACCAGCACTTCGCCCCAATCAAGAATCTGCAAGCCATCATACGTTAGTTGGCTAGGCCGCAGTTGACCATCATTGAATGTGATGTACAGCAAAATGGCACAAAGGTGTAGCACATTCCATTGCTGTCGCTGTCGATTTTTCCTGATGGCAAGGGTTATCACTAGCCGATAATGTGCGTCAGAAATTTCATGGGAAATATCTCTGTGAGTGTAAGCATTCAATGCCTGTATGAGTTCGCCATATCGAATCATGTTTATCGTATCCTCCGGCAAGTGCAAACTAAAATAGCGCTTGCCTTGATCTCATTATCCTAAATTAGTAACAGCTACCATGATATTGATCGGCGGAGAAAATATCTTGACAAACTTCGCCAAAGCTTTGACTGTAAAATCTTTGAGAGCGTCATGTGCCGCAGCAGGCCAGAAAGCCATAAAACAACGAACATCAAGCATGAACCAGCTCCCTCTATAGGCATATAGGGTTATATTCCACATTAGGGGCTTCTGCTAGAATTCTCTGCTTCCATGAAAATCTTTTGAAAGAGTAAAAACTATGTTCCGTTTGGGCTGTGATAACCGTGCCTGTGTACAAAATGAAGTCCTGTCAGGACTTACTGTTGCGTTAGCGCTGGTGCCAGAAGCCGTTGCCTTTGCTTTTGTTGCCGGTGTTGATCCTTTGGTGGGTCTGTATGCTGCCTTTATGGTTGGTCTACTGGCATCCATCTTTGGTGGTCGCCCGGGTATGATTTCAGGCGCCACGGGCGCGATGGCCGTGGTGATGGTATCGCTGGTGGCGGTACATGGCGTGGAATATTTATTTGCGGCAGTTGTACTTACCGGGCTGATACAAATTCTTGCTGGGGTATTTAAGCTGGGTAAATTTATCCGCATTGTGCCGTATCCGGTGATGCTCGGTTTTGTGAACGGACTCGCCATTGTTATCTTTCTTGCACAATTGCAAAATTTTCAGGTTGATGCCAGCGGCAGCATGCAGTGGATGAGTGGGCAGCCACTGATGGTTTTTACCGGTCTGATTTTGTTGACCATGGGCATTATTCATTATTTACCAAAACTAACCACGGCTATCCCGTCATCGTTAGTGGCGATTGTGGCGGTCTCTTTGCTGGTGATATTTTTTAATGTTGACACTAAAACCGTAGGTGACCTTGCATCCATTGAAGGTGGCCTACCGCAGTTTCATATTCCTGCTGTTGATTTTACTTTTGAAACCTTAAAAATAATTTTACCCTATGCGATTATTCTGGCGGCCATTGGTTTGATTGAGTCATTATTGACGCTGACACTTATTGACGAAGTGACCAATACACGCGGTCGTGGTAACCGCGAATGTGTCGGTCAAGGTATTGCCAATACGGTTACCGGAATGTTTGGTGGCATGGGTGGTTGCGCGATGATTGGCCAGAGCATGATAAATGTAAACTCAGGAGGTCATAAACGACTGTCTGGGGTTTCCGCCGCATTATTTCTACTGGCCTTTATACTGTTTGCCTCTAGCCTAATCGAGCAAATCCCAATGGCAGCTTTGGTCGGCGTAATGTTTATTGTGGTAATAGGGACTTTTGAATGGTCAAGTTTTCGCATTTTCAGAAAAATTCCGCGTCATGATGCATTCGTTTTAGTGCTGGTGTCTGGCGTTACTGTGGCAACTGATCTTGCCATTGCAGTGATTGTCGGCGTCATCGTTTCTGCCTTGGTGTTTGCTTGGGAACATGCCAAACATATTAATGTGAAAAGTTATATCGATGAAAATGGCTCAAAAGTGTATGAGTTAAACGGGCCGCTATTTTTTGGTTCAGTGAAAAATTTCCGCGAATTATTTTCACCGGAGGATGACCCGCAAGATGTAATTATTGAATTTCAAAATTCCAGAGTTACCGATCATTCAGCAATCGAAGCGATTGACTCTTTGGCGGTGCAATATATAAAAGCCGGAAAACAGCTACATTTACGGCATCTATCAGGAGAATGTAAACAGCTGTTAGATAAAGCCGGTGATTTGGTGGAAGTGAATCGTTTGGAAGACCCCAGTTATCATGTGGCAGATGATAAGTTGTCTTAGCCATTTAGTGGCGCAGCAGGTTTTACTCGACCTGTTTTATTCTTGTATGCGGCACCCTGCATGCAGCAGCCGGCATGCACTAAGCAGAAACCATGGTTAGGGTTTTGTAGTATCATCAAACGATGAGCGAAAATAATAGTAAACCTGCCTCTCACTGGGGTGAGCCGTCTGCCATGCATGACCCCTACTTGCTTGCCAATTTCCAGGCGCGTAGTAGCGATGTGTTAATTACCACGCCGCCAAAAGCAGGCACCACCTGGATGCAGCAAATTTTATATCAGTTACGCTCCGGTGGGGATGAATCATTTACCGCTATTGATGATGTCGTGCCTTGGCTTGAAATAACACGTAGCGGAAAAAGCTGGCAACAAATTTTACAACATTTCGAGACAATGCAAGAACCTCGCCTGTTTAAAACGCATTGCACAGCAGAGCAGACACCGGGCATTGGCACCGCAAAAATTATTTTAAGTTCAAGAGATCCGCGTGATTGTTGTGTCAGCTTTTATCATCATATTATGAATATGACTGATGAAGCGCTCGCTGGCACAGGCATGACGATACCGGCATCTTTCGATCAGCATGTTGAACAATGGTTGGGTTTTGCCGCTTGGTATCGCAATGTAAAAAGCTGGTGGCCGTATCATGAACAGCCGAAAATATTGTGGTTACGTTATCAGGACATGCGATCAGATTTGCCGGCAGCATTAGATAAAATAATTGATTTCTTGCAATGGAACGTGAGCGCCGAAGAAAAAACTAAAGTTATTGAGCTTAGTTCTTTTGCTTGGATGAAGGCGCACGATGAAAAATTTTCAAACCAGGGCAGTGGTAAAAAACCGGTTTTCAAACCCGGAAAATTTATTCG
>CAZYYW010000007.1:2484-10656 GCA_964651445.1 uncultured Thiotrichaceae bacterium | reverse complement strand
TTCAGTGTGATATTTTTGCAGGCATCACTAATCGCCGCTTCAATATTATCAATGGCCTGATCAACCTGGGAAACACTTTTTACATCATCGGGGTGCAATAAGGGAGTTTCTTCTGCACTACGGGCAGCTTTTAAAATCATCTCCAGCGATATATTCTCGAGTGATTGTCGGGGTAGAAAACACTGATTATCCTTGCCGGTATTGCTGATTAAATCATTGGCTAATAGTGCAGATAGAATTAATTCTAATGCTTGTTCAGAAATATTGGTTTTTGTTGCCAGTCTTTTTACTGACCACGGTTGTTCTTTATGATGAAAGCTAGTGGCGATGAGCTGCATGACGGTCAATGCCAGTTTTTCACGAAGGCGGCAGCTTAATCGGATAATAAGCGACTTGCTGCTAATGCGGTCAGGGTTTTGGTGGTAATAAGCAATGGACGCGCCAGACAATACAATAAGCCAATTGACGTAAATCCAGATCATAAAAATAATGAGGATGGCAAAGCCAGAATAGATGGCAGTGTGGCTAGTCGAGTCGACGATAAAAGCGGTAAATATTATGCCGGAAACCTTCCACAAAAGCGTGGCGGCGATAGCACCATAAAATGCCGATTGAAATTTTACTTTTGTATTGGGTATCAGCATATACATAAAGCTGAAGGATGCCACCGTCAATACAAATGGCATGACCTCCCCCAGCATTAAAATCATGGTGCCAAAGGGTTCGATTGATGTGATTTTATCAACCACTGTCGATGAGTTAAACGATGCGGAAATACCGGCAGCAGTGAATAATAAAAAAGGGCCAAGCATAATAACGCTTAAATAATTACTAAAGCGTTGGATAAGGCTGCGCGCAACCGTGATTCGCCAAGTAAAATTAAACGCGCTTTCTATTTTTTTCACCAATGTTAATACAGAAAAAACCAGCACAACCAGCCCGATAGAGCCAAGTACGCCAACATTTACCTGATCGACAAAGGTGATTATTTTTTGGCTGAGTTCAAGCCCTTTTTCGCCAAGTGGTTCTAACAAACCGGCCAGTGCAGGTTCCAGTTGGTTGTGTACGCCGAAGCCTTTTAAAACTGAAAAGCTGACCGCGAGTAAGGGGACTAATGATATAAGCGTAATGTAAACCAGACCCATGGCGCGAAGGGAGGGCAGGCCGCCACTTATATCGCGGATAGCACCGTAGAATATACGAGCGCCTCTTATCAAGAATGCCTGCACAACATTGCAACCATCAGGCGCGGTACGCCATAACAGTTGGTCAAATTTTTCTTGTAGTTGTTGAAGCATTGCGGGTGGTAATTATTGGCTGATAGCGCGTTGTCGTAGCCGCCAATCCTGATAATTGTCAGTGCTTTTGTAGCCTTGCTGGTTCATGTAATCAAGTACACCCCATAGGCGAAAGAAATACGTTATGGAGTCCAGACGAATTATTTCCTCGCCTTTGTTGTTAAAAAATACAATGCTGGGCGCGTAAAATATATTGAGAGATTTTGCCCATTCTTTAGCCGTGGTTTTTTTACCGTCCGGGGTTATCACCGGGGTGTCTGCCCACATGTTGAGTTGTATAACATTCATTTTTTCGATTTCTTTAATGTTGGCTTCTTCTGAAAGAGGTGAGCCATGTAGCACATCGCAGGCATGGCAGTTGCCTTGCTCAAAAAAAACGGCTGTTGGTTTGTTGTTTGCTTGTATTTTTTGCAGATCAAAGGGTGGCTGTAAAAAGAAATCTCGATCCGTTAGCCCGCCAAGTAGAAAAAACTCACCGGGTTCTGCACGAGCAAGATACTCCGGAAAGGTTTCTTTTTTGTAGAATTCCTCAACAACAAATCGTAGCGCAGCACGAAACTTATAAGGTGGGTGAAAGCCGCGCAGACGAAATACCGGGGTTCCTTCTTCGTTATAAAAAACAAGTGATGGCGTGAAATTGGTTTTGTAGCGGATAGATAGCTCACGTTCAGAAAATTGTTCGCCATCAGTGTCGATGATATCGTCAATGCCCCAGATATCGAAGGCGATGATATCGAAATGTTTAGTTAAATAGTTTTTGATGTCAGGGTCGGCCAGACTGGTTTTGAAAAACTGCTCACAATAAGCACAGCGTTTCTGACCAAAATATGTGATGATGCCTGTTTTACCGGATTTTTTGGCGTCTTTAAGATCATCTCGTAGATCGCCGAGTGAAAGTTTGAACCAGTCGGGGTAAACTAATTCTTCTTCAAGTTGGCTATCGTCGAATGTCATACTGTAGTCAAATGAGATGGGCTTTGCGATGGCTGTATTGACGAAACCAGTATTCACCATGCCAGTATTTTGCGCTGCGTAAATCGAAAAACAGAGCAGTAGTATGACGAGTTTTTTAGATATGACCATAAGCGTATCTTATCTGGTATTTATCCTAATTATATGACAAAAAAACAGAAAAATAATGCCGCGCCGGCAGTGTTAATGCTAATGGGAAGCAACTGCGGTTATTGTGCGCCTATGATGCAAATGCTGACGGAATTAATGAAGGATGGTCATATCAGCGAATTGCGCATGGTCAATATCGAAAGACTTCCAGCACTAGCCGCTGAGTACGGGGTGAGAAGTGTGCCATGGTTGCAGATTGGCGCCTTTGAACTGTCTGGCGCACGTACAAAAAAGGAGATAATGCTCTGGCTTGAACGCGCTGCTAGCTCACAGGGTATGCGTGAGTATCTGGAAGAAGTTTTAGCGGAAGGTGACCTTGCTGCAGCCAATAAAATCATTGAGCGTCAACCACAAGCACTGGGCAGTGTACTGGATTTAATGGCTGACCCAGACGCTAAAATAAACCTGCGGCTGGGTATCGGCGTTATTATTGAGGATGTGGCTGAATCAGAGCCGTTTAAGGCGTTTATTCCTCAGTTGGTTGAATATCTGTCTCATGAGGACGCTCGAATTCGTGCTGACGCCTGTCATTATCTTTCGCTAACAAAAAATCACGCATACCTTCATGAGATAGAAAAACTATTATCGGATGAAAGTGAGGAGGTCAGGGAAATAGCGCAAGAGGCTGTGGATGACTATTCCTGATTGCGGATGCCAGCCTTGAGAAGGCTGGGGTAATTATCTTGCAAAAATGTCGGCTTATGACTCGTCGTCAGTTTCGTGGTCGCCCACCCAGCCTGATTTTTTGGCTTTTTCGAGCGCTTCGCCGTGGATGCGCTGGTGTTTGTCAAATAGTTCAGCAGGTAAACTGCTTACCATGCAGCCATATTTGTCCCACTCAGCATTAACTTTATGCAGCAGCGCATTGATTGCGTCGTAGTTCCAGTTCTCACAAGTCTCGGTTTCTTCGATTAAATCGAACACCCATGCATCGCGTATAATTTTACCGATAGTGGTCATGCCACCATTTATCTCGTTGTTGAGTCCAATGTATTTTTTAGGGCGTGCCATAATATTCTATTTAACTCAAAGGTAAAGGTTAAAAAAACTGACTAATTCAGTGGTTCCTGTAACACATAGTTGTGCTGCTATTTTCGACAGTTGATAAGCTGTTGAGAATAAGAAATGGTATTCTACCATTTATATGTGACGAAAATTCCTTGCCCTGATAATTTTCTACTAATTTCAAGGCTTGGTAAGTCCGTACGTGTTTGATTGTCTATAGCCAAGAGGTGTATGTAATGGCTGATTTTTTAGGAGTAACGGCAGGCTTCTAGGCAATGCTATTAAATTGAGTGCCAATAATCTGGAATAAATAAATGAAAGAATTATTAACGAACATTAACGATTTGCTGCGTGATATTACCGATAGCCCTTTTTTGCTAGCGGTGGTCGTCCTAGTGGTCAGCTGGTTGGCTTATTTAATAGCCAGTCGCATTTTTTTGGCAACGTTGCGAAGACTGGTTAAACACACGGATACGCATCTTGATGATTTTTTTATTGAGCATGGTGTTTTAACACGGCTGACCTACATCGTACCTTTAGTGGCAATATATTTGTTTGTTGACTTGTTTCCTGAATACAGTGAAGTTATCAGGCAAGGCTTATCGGCGATGATGGTGATTGTTGTTCTGTTGGTGATTAACGCATTGCTGCTTGCGGCGCACAGTATTTATCGCCAAACAAAATATTCTGGCATCGTTAACATCAAAAGCTATCTGCAAATAAGCAAGTTGATAATTAATATTCTTGGCACCATCATTGTTATTTCTCTTTTAATTGATCGTTCGCCCGTTTATTTGCTCAGTGGTATTGGTGCATTAACGGCTGTTTTATTGTTGATATTTAAAGATACGATTTTATCGTTTGTTGCCAGTATTCAGATACATTCAAACGATCTGTTTAAAATTGGTGACTGGTTGGAAGTGCCGCAATTTAGCGCAGACGGTGATGTCATTGATATAGCCTTGCATACCGTTAAAATTCAGAACTGGGATAAAACTATTTCGATTATACCGTCACACAAACTCATTGATTCGTCGTTTAAAAACTGGCGAGGAATGTCAGAAAGTGGTGGCCGCCGCATCAAACGCGCGATATTTATTGATCAAACCAGCATTCATTTTTGTGATAAAAACATGCTTGAAAAATTCAAAACTTTTGAATTGCTTGCGCCGTATATTGATTCAAAAATAGCCGAAATTGATACCGCCAATAGCGATAAAAAAGTTAATATGGAGGCACTGGTCAATGGTCGTCGCCTGACCAATATTGGCACCTTTCGAGCCTATATTAAAGCCTATTTAAAAAGTCATCACATGATTCACAAGGGGCTTACCTTTCTGGTACGGCAGTTAGCACCCAGCGAGAAAGGTATCGCGATAGAGATTTATGTTTTTACCAATATTACCGATTGGGTTACTTATGAAGCCGTGCAAGCAGATATTTTTGATCACCTACTGGCGGTGCTGGTCGAATTCGACTTAACCGTTTTTCAAAATCCAACCGGTAAAAATTTCGAGCAATTAGGGCATGGTTAAATGCTGTGTCATTAAAATAAGCGGGCTTATGATGCAGCGCATATTAACTATCGGTTTTCTAATCATACTATCAACGCCGCTGTGGGCGACATCTTTTCAAGTAAAGCAGATTGCGTCAGGCTTAGCTATTCCTTGGGGGCTGAGTTTTATAGCAGAAGATGAAATAATGATTACTGAACTTCACGGCGTGTTGAGCATTCTCAATACAACAACGGGCAGTATAAAAAAAATTAGTGGGTTACCTGATATTTTTGTAGAAGGGCAAGGTGGTTTACTGGATGTTGCAGTACCGCCAGATTTTAACAAAAATGATCAACAAAAAAATTGGATTTATTTTACCTACAGTAAAGAAATAAAGGGACAAGGCGCGACCACCTTAGCCAGGGCTCGTTTAAACAAAAATCGCTTGCAGCATTGGCAGGATTTGTTAGTAACATTGTCAGCAACCAATAAGGACAGACACTATGGTAGCCGGATTGCCTTTGATAACAAAGGTCATGTTTATTTTGGTGTTGGTGATAGAGGTATAAGAGCGAATAGCCAAAACCTGAAAACGCATGCGGGTTCTATTATTAGGCTCAAACGAAATGGTGAAATACCCAAAGATAATCCTTTTTATAATCATGCACAGGCTTTGCCTGAAACCTGGAGCTATGGCCATCGAAATCCACAAGGACTGGTTTGGGATAATGACAACAATCGACTGTGGACAATTGAGCACGGCCCACGTGGTGGCGACGAAATAAATCTGGTTGAAAAAGGCAAAAATTATGGCTGGCCAGTAATCTCTTATGGCAAAGAATACTGGGGGCCAATTGCTGTTGGTGAAAGTACACATAAAAAAGGTATGATGCAGCCGGTTAAATACTATGTACCGTCTATCGCACCGGGTAGCTTGCTGTATTATAGTGGTGATGCGTTTCCGCAGTGGCGGGGCAACCTGTTTTCTGGTGCCTTAAAACTTAGACACCTTAATCGAGTTGTCTTAGATAAAAATGGCAAAGCGATAGCTGAAGAACGATTACTGAAAGATTTAAAAGAACGTATTCGCGCCCTAGCACAAAGCCTCGAAGGCTGGATTTATTTTTCGACGGATAGCGGAAAGGTTTTTGTTATAAAACCTACGTCATAAAAAAACATTAACGAGTTGCCATAAAGATATAGACACAGAGACCACGGAGTTCACAGAGTGTGTTTAAAGTTAACACGACGACTACTACAGAAGGGTTGCAGATAAGCCTCAATAGCATCAAGTTGGTGAATCTATATAAACCTTATAAACGAGAACTCTGTGATCTCTGTGGTCTCGGCAACTGCTCCATGCGTTGCCCTACCTTCTGCATCCATGCAGTCGTCTGTGTCTATAAAAAATAGATGTATTACCCACTTAAAATAACATAGAACCAGATAAAAAATACAGTGTAAAAAAACGACATTAAAAATTATTTAAAAGGCTAAATCATGACTCTTTGTAAAACAATAAGTAGGCAGCGATACGTTTGGTGCGTGTTGTTGTCATGTTCATTTTTTGTGACATCAATTGCGTATGCTGAAAACAAAACATTCGCTGAAAAATTGCTCGAACAAGTGAATCAGCGAGTGCAAAACATCGACACCGAACAACTCGAAGCACAATTGAAAAAGCAGCCGCAGACAGTGATGATTGATGTGCGTACTGCGTCTGAAATTCTACTGCTGGGCGGTATGATTGATGCACCCCGAAGTTATATGGTTAATCGAGGTTGGCTGGAATTTCGTATAAATGAATTAGTGCCGGATAAAGACACGCCCATTGTTGTTTATTGCGGTATTAATTTACGCAGTCCACTGGCTGCTGATGTACTAATGAAAATGGGTTATAGCCAGGTAAAAAATTATGCCGATGGTTTTTTTGTCTGGCGTGACAAGGGCTTGCCTATCGAAGCGCCTGATTTAGCGTTAGATTCCATGTTATTTAGCAAGCCGGTGCAAGTTGCGAAAGGTGTTTGGTCTGCTATTGGTGCAACTGAGCCAGGGTCTTACGAAAATTCAGGGCATAATAATAATCTGTCATTTATTATTACTGATGAAGGTGTGCTGGTGGTTAATGCCAGTGATAATTATTTGCTTGCGCGTTCCCTGCACGAGGAAATTAAAAAGCTAACGAATCAGCCGGTGCGGTTTGTGGTACTGGAAAATGGTCAGGGACATGCCGCCATGGGTTCTGCTTACTGGAAAGAGCAAGGCGCACACATCATTGCGCACAAAGATACGGTGGCAGAATTACAGGCGAATGGCGCACAAATTCTTCAAAGAGTATTAACGCGATCGCGAGATAAAGGCATGGGCACGCGCTTAGTACTTCCCGATGAAAGTTTTGAAGATAAAAAAATAATTGAAATGGGCGGTACACGTATTGAATTAATACACTTTGGTTCTGCTCATAGTCCTGGCGATGTTTCTGTCTGGCTGCCGCAGCAGAAAATTATCATTGCGGGTGATATTGCTTTTCATCAAAGAATGTTGCCGGTGTCCGAGCGAACCGATACCGCGGCGTGGATTAAAACTTGGGATAAGTTTGAAGCCGTCGGCGCTAAAATTGTAGTGCCAGGACACGGCGCAGTTACAAACATGCAGGTCGTCACCAAGTACACCAAAGGTTACCTAATGTCTATGCGCGAACAAATCGCAGCCCTTCTCGAAGCAGGTGGCAGTCTTGATGAGCTAGACGAGATCGATCAATCGGCGTATAGCCACCTCGATACTTTCGATGAATTGGCAAGATTGAATGCGAGTATCATGTTTCGAGCGATGGAGTTTGAATAGCGACGCAATGGGAGTGAATAAAAGCTTGCGGGCTGTTAGCACCACTATTTTATCGCTGCTTTATTCCAGCCATTCGACAAGGTAATAAATATATTGTCCTTCAGACGATTTTGACGGGCCGCTGACACGCGCCGCAAAAAGCTTATTATCCGGGTCGGCTTCATCCAGCGCATCTGCTGCGCAGTGTTTAATTTCAACACAGTTTGCAGAAAAACGATTGCGGCTGCGTTTTGGAACATAGACCACTGCGTACTCAAGGTTTGAGGCTGTAGATTCCGGGTCGGGTGGTACCATTCCGCGCATAATTTTTCCTGGATCGTTTGTGCTAGTTAGCCGTGTTTGATTCGATATGGCTTATTCGTTGAGTAATTTTTTTACTTGATCTTGCAGTGAATTGACGCTGCCAA
>CAZYYW010000007.1:0-2384 GCA_964651445.1 uncultured Thiotrichaceae bacterium | reverse complement strand
GCTTATTCGTTGAGTAATTTTTTTACTTGATCTTGCAGTGAATTGACGCTGCCAAATGACACCTGTCGCAGCAGACCTTTTTTGTCGATCAAAATACTGGATGGTGTTCCCTGTAGACCAAATAGGTCAAACGTAAGGGCGCGATATTTTAGGTTCTCTAAATAAGTTTCAGCTTGCTGGTAAATAGATTGTTGTTTTTCTGGAGACCATTGTTTTTCGTGGAAATCGGGTATTTGCCCGATGATAAACTGTTCAATGGTTTCTTCATTGACCTGACTTTCATTTTTAACCAGTTTGTCCATGGCGACACTAAACGGAATGCTGTATGGCAATCTGTATTTGCCAGTTGAATCATCCAGAAAACCTGCCTCGGTCAATTGTATCAAGGGATCACCTATTAATTCACCCTCTTGCAGCAGACGTTGCAGGTTATTCAGGGTATTATGATGAAAATGTTCAAACGCAGTGGCAATAGCGAAAACTTTTAGTCCGTGAGCGGCATAGGCTTCATGTAAACGGATAACCTCAGGCAGGGCGTGTACAAAACAGCCCGAGCAGTTTACCTGAATGACTTCAATTAGAATAACCGAACCATTCATTTCGCAGATATCAGGTTCGCCACCTTGTACCCAGCAGTCTATTTCAGGTTGCGGTGCGGCTTCGTTGAGAATGGCTTTCATTATAGGGCACCTCTATTAATATGTATCAATGTAGGTATAGATGACTGAGCAAGAAATTAAACTAAAGCCAGATTACACTGAATTAACACCAGAAGCAGTATTGTCTGCTATTGAGGCCATGGCTTATGAAACCAATGGTCGCTTTTTGGCTTTAAATAGTTACGAAAATAGAGTTTACCGTTGTGATTTAGAAACCGGTGGAGCCGTCATTGCTAAGTTTTATCGGCCGGGACGGTGGAGTGACGCGGCAATAGCGGAAGAACACCAGTTTGCGCTGGAGCTGCTGGAAGCGGAGATCCCCGTTGTGGCACCGATCATTATCGAAAACCAGTCCTTGTTTAGACATCAGGGCTATCGCTTTTCACTGTATCCTTTACGCGGAGGACGCTGGCCTGATCTTGAAACCCGTGAAGATCGTAACTGGATGGGGCGGTTTATCGCGCGTATCCATAATGTCGGGCGCACAGCCACGTTTAATCATCGTTTAAAAATAGACATACAAAGAATGGGGGCAGAATCGGCCGCTTATTTGCAGGCTCAGGCGTTTATCCCAGAGTATTTGCTGCCAGCCTATAGCACCTTGGCAGATGATTTGTTAAAAGCCGTGCAACATGCATTTGACCGCTGTGGCAGTTATCAGAATATTCGTCTGCACGGCGATTGCCATCGCAGCAATGTGTTATGGACCGACGATGGGCCACATTTTGTCGACTTGGATGATTGTTGTACGGGGCCGGCGATTCAGGATTTGTGGATGTTGCTGTCCGGTGACCGAGAAGAAATGACGGAACAGATGTGTGACATGCTGGAAGGTTATGAAGAATTTGCCGAGCTGGATTTAAAAGAATTGCACCTGATTGAAGCGTTGCGTACATTGCGCATGATGTTCTACGCCGCATGGTTGGCAAGGCGCTGGCAAGACCCAGCATTTCCACTGGCATTTCCCTGGTTTAATAGTAATCAGTATTGGGAGCAACATGTGCTGGAATTACGCGAACAGTTGTTGCGTCTAAGTGAGCCGGTGCTGGTAATATGAAGCTCTTGTCTCGTGCAAACATCTCTAATAATAAATCACAGGTTTAAACACTATGAAAATCAGCATAATCAGCGGCAGCCATCGTAAGCCATCACAAAGCGAAAAAGTGGCACGTTACTTAGAAACTACCTTAAACAATGATTTCCCCGAAATAGACCCCTGGCTTTATACACTGGCAGATAATCCTTTGCCATTATGGGATCAAACATTATGGGAAGACAATGCGGAATGGAATGAGCGCCTGGCACCGCTTAAAAAACAGCTATCCGAGAGTGATGGTTTTATTTTTATCGCACCGGAATGGCATGGCCAGGTACCGGCAGGACTGAAAAACTTCTTCCTACTATTTAACCGTTTTGAGCTGGGTCACAAGCCAGCATTAATTGTTACCGTATCATCGGCAGACGGTGGTGCGTACCCGGTGGCAGAATTGCGCATGAGCAGCTACAAAAATAACCGCCTGTGTTACATCCCAGAACAGGTGATTTTACGCAATGTCGAAAAAATCCTGAATGAAGACGCAGCAGATAATGATACAGATGCTGATGCCTATTTTAAGGCGCGTATATCTTGGACATTGGGCATGCTTTCCGGTTACGCCAAAGCACTGAAGGCGATGCGTGCTGATACAGAGATTCACCATGATGACTTTAGTAATGGCATGTAGC
>CAZYYW010000006.1:0-46411 GCA_964651445.1 uncultured Thiotrichaceae bacterium | reverse complement strand
GCATTTCTCCACTGTTAATTGAGGAGTCCTCAGTTGCGACTCCCAGGGTAAGCCAAAGTTAAGCTAGGCTAAGCTAAGCGTTTACGCTCATTGGAAGGTGGTATCAACATAGACTCTCTATATTTTGCCACAGTTCGACGTGCAATATTAATCCCTTCTTTGATTAATAACGAAGAAATTTTGTTGTCGCTCATCGGTTTTTTAGGGTTTTCATTTTCAATTAGTTTTTTCACCATGGATCGGATGGCGGTGGCCGAGCACGCGCCGCCATCGGAAGTTCCAACGTGGCTGGAGAAGAAAAACTTGAATTCAAAGACACCACGCGGGGTATGCATAAACTTGTTGGTGGTCACGCGCGAAATGGTTGATTCGTGCATTTCCAGTTCTTCGGCAATATCGCGCAACACCATGGGTTTCATGCCTTCATCGCCGTAATCGAGAAATAAGCGCTGGCGTGCGACGATGGCGTTGCCAACTCGCTGCAGGGTGTCACTGCGGCTTTGCAGGCTCTTTAAGAACCAGCGGGCTTCTTGTAGGCTGTTGCGTAGGTGACTGGTATCTTTGCCTCTGCCAGCATTTTTCAGGTGGCTTTCGTAAGTGCTGTTGATTCTTAAGGTGGGAGAGGCATCCGGGTTTAGGCTGACATGCCATTTGTCGTTGATTTTGCGGACAAAGATGTCGGGTATCACATATTGGGCATTGTTTCTGGAAATGCTGGCACCGGGTTTCGGGTTAAGCGATTGAATAAATTCGATTAATTCTTTTAGCTGTGCTTCATCACGACGGATTTTTTTCTGTAATCGCGCGTAATCATGAGCGCCAAGCAGATCGAGGTGGTGTTCGATGATGTTTTTAACATCGGCCAGCCCTGGTGTTTCAACATCGTATTGTTCCAGTTGTAATAGCAGGCATTCACGTAAGTTGCGAGCCGCAATACCAGGCGGGTCAAAATGCTGCACTCGGCGTAATACGGCTTCAACTTCGTCCAGCTCGATGTCCAGTTCGTTTTTCAGGCCATCAAAAATATCTTCTGCAGATTCGGTTACATAACCATCATCATTCACCGCATCGATGACGGCAATGGCGATGATGTGATCGACATCGGTAAATTGTGAGTTGTGCAATTGCCAGATAAGGTGTTCATTTAAGGTGTCGCCTTCAATGCTCTGATTTTCCAGGTAATCATTATTCGAGTCGCTATTACTTGTCTGGCTGCTGGGCGCAGTGGCGGTGGTGATATCGTAGGTGTCTTCCCAATTGGAATCGACTGCCAGCTCATCCGGCATCGCCTGCTGATTTTCCATGTCCAGATGTGGATCGTCATTTTCAGCACTTTTTTCGTTGGCGCTGTTGCGATTTTCCTGCTCCTGCTTTTCGGCTGGACTGATGGTTTCGATGGTGCTTTCAGGGCTGTCTTCTTCTTGTTCCAGCATGGGGTTTTCTTCCAGTACCTGCTGAACTTCACTCTGTAATTCAATAGTGGATAGTTGCAGTAGGCGTATCGCCTGTTGCAACTGCGGGGTCATGGTCAGGTGTTGACCGAGTTTTAGCTGAAGGGTGGGCTTCATGACACAATAGACGGTTTATTCGCGATAATAGTACGGCGGGGTTATCAAATAGCTGCCGTAGCTGTGAATAAGGGCGTCTTATATTTCTCCGTTACATCAATTTTGTTGCTTAACACTAAAATCTGACAGGCTCCTAGACTTAAAAGGTCTTCTAGACCCAAATGTATCTAGAGCCAAAGGCAGACTCAGATAATAGATTTATCTTCTGTTGAAAATTATAGACGAAAATCTCGACCAAGATAGACTTCTCGTACTTCTTCGTTAGAAAGAATTTCTTCTGGCTGACCTTTGGCGATGATTTTGCCAGCACTGAGGATGTATGCTCGATCACAGATCCCCAGAGTCTCGCGCACATTATGATCGGTAATAAGGACACCGATATTGCGCTCTATCAAGTGTTTGACGATTTTTTGGATTTCAATCACTGAAATCGGGTCAACCCCGGCAAACGGTTCGTCGAGCAGGACAAAGGTGGGTTGCGAGGCTAGAGCGCGGGCAATCTCGACGCGCCGGCGTTCACCACCAGACAGGCTCATGCCGATGTTTTCACGGATATGGTCGATTTGGAGGTCGTCAATCAAAGCATTCATTTTTTCTTTGCGTTGCTGGGCGCTAAGGTTTTTTTTGGCTTCCAACACCGCCATAATGTTGTCTTCGACACTTAATTTTCTGAAAACCGAAGCCTCCTGAGGCAGATATCCCATACCCTGTTGCGCTCTGGCATGCATTGGCAGGCGGGTTATATCGCGCCCATCTAGCTCGATACTGCCGCTGTCGGCCTGCACCAGACCTACCACCATATAAAAGCTGGTGGTTTTGCCAGCACCATTGGGGCCGAGTAAGCCGACGACTTCACCACTGTTGACTTCAAAACTAACGTCATCAACCACGGTGCGTTTTTTGTAAGCTTTTATCAGGTTGTTAGCACGTAATACTGGCATCTTAGGGGGTTGCGGCGGGTGTTGTTGCAGGCGATTTTGGTGCAGCCTTTATCGGGGTCAGGGTGATGTTGACGCGCTGATTTTCCGGTACGCCGTTTTGATTGGCTGAGGCGGCGTTTTTATCACCGGCAATAATAGTTTTCTTTTTGGTGTCGTAAACGATGCGCTGGCTGCTAACCTGATGGTTGGGCTGTTTTAGTTTGGCATTTATCGTCATTATCAGTTTGTTTTCGCTGGCGATATAGACCATGTGCTGGCTTTGGGCCTGAATGGCTTCGCCTTTTTCGGTTACATGGTGGTAGAAAGCCGGTTTTCCAATCACCGTAATGCCGTCAATTTCGCTGTTGTTTTGTTGCAGAGTCACTTTATCGCCAGTGAGTAAAAGTTCACCTTGACGGATTTTTACATTACCGGTGTAGACGCTATAGCCGGTTTCAATGTTTAGCTGCATCTTGTCGGCATCGATGAATATTTTTTCCACGGCTGTCGTTTGCTGGCTGTGGGCGATGCCGGCAAAGGCTAAATGGGTCAACAGTATGTATCGGAGTATGGTCATTTATAAAGATAAATAAAAACCGCTGACATTTGACAGCAGTTTCAGTTCGCTGGTTTTATTATTATAAATCATGCCGTTCGATGTTAATTGTGATTTCCCCTGAGTGATGTCAACCGGTGCAAGCGTTTCTGCGATTTGGGTTTTTGTGTGTATCAGCATACTTTGAGTGCGGATGGTGGTGGCAGGTTCAATATTTTTTTGCTGCATGAGTACATTGTTTTTTAGTTGCACGGTGTTTGTATTATTATTCAGTAGCGCAAAATCGGCGGTAATTAACCATTGTCGGTCGGCGCCCAATAAATGGAAGACAGGTTGTTCAATTCTGTTTTCGTCGGAGTCATTGTAGCGTTCAAAATGTGCGCCGTGAAGTCGGTATGCCGGCTGCCCATATTCATTCATCACGGTCATTTCAAAATCTTTCATAAAGACTTCGACAAAAGTGGCATTTTGTTTTTGTTGCAACGGGTCGTCTTCAGAATAGTTACTGGTGGTTGACCACAAGACGGCTATGGCGACGGCAATAAAAACCAGCAGACTGATAAGTCGTTTCATAAAGCGTATTATTTCTGGCTGTAAAGATAAGAGTGCAATTTGTCGTTGAGCAGTCCTTTTGCCTCAAGAATAAACTCGCAAACCTCACGCACCGCGCCGTGACCGCCGCTGCGATCGGTTATCCAGTGGGCATGTTGCTTGACGAAGGGGTGAGCGTTTTGTACGGCGATGGAAAAATCAAGTTGCGACATGACTGGCAAATCGACGACATCATCGCCGACATAGGCAATCTGATTTTTATCCAGTTTTACTTCTTTAAGCAGGGCTTCAAAGGCGGGGATTTTGTCGCGATAACCCTGGTACAAAATGGTTACGCCAAGATCATTCATGCGGTGTTTCACCAGCTCAGACTTGCGTCCAGTAATGACCGCAACTTTAACCCCGCATTCCTGCAACATGCGCAAGCCATGGCCATCCAGTGAATTGAAGGCTTTGTATTCGCCACCATCGTTGTCAAAGAATAAACTGCCATCAGTCATGACACCGTCGATGTCGAAGATAACGAGTTCGATATTTTTTGCTTTTTCGATAAGATCCATAGTAATCAATGATAGGTGAAAATCGCACGGCCTTCCTGGCTCATTACGAAATACCATCCATCCATGGATATAATTGAAAAGTGAAAAACGACCGGCAAAAAAGAATGCGCAGTGAGTGCTGAATAGGTTTTAGTTTGTTTTTTTAAATTTTTCATTTTTCACTTTTCATTGGTTTTTCAAATGATGCCTGCACGTAAAATATCATGCATGTTAAATGCGCCCACCAGTTTGTTGTTCTGGTCCGTGACCAATAGTCCGCTGATACTGTGTTCGTCCATTAATTTTACAACACTTGCGGCCAGTTCGTCGGCTGTGGTGGTGCGACAATTCTTGGTCATAACGTCAGTAATTAAGGCGCTGTGTACATCAATGTTTTTGTCCAGCGAGCGACGCAAATCACCGTCGGTGTACAAACCCAGCAGATTATTTTGCTGGTCGACGATGGCGGTCATGCCCAGGCCTTTTTTGCTCATCTCCAGCAGTGCTTGCGAGACGGTGGCGCTTTCTGGCACGCTGGGTATACGTTCTTCAGTGTGCATAATATCAGCAACGTGCAGTAATAGTCGCTTGCCTAAACTGCCGCCGGGGTGAGACAAGGCAAAATCTTCAGCGGTAAAGCCGCGTGCTTGCAATAAGGCAACGGCGAGAGCATCACCCATTACCAGTGCCACCGTTGTGCTGGAGGTGGGGGCGAGATCATGCGGGCAGGCTTCTTTGCTCACGCTAACATCAAGGTTGATATCAGCGGCGCTGGCGAGGGTGGAATCTTTATCGCCCGTCATGCTGATTAAGGGCACACCAAAGCGTTTAAGAATAGGGATAATGGTAGCGATTTCAGCGGTGTTGCCAGAATTAGACAGGGCAATCACAATGTCGTTTTTGGTAATCATGCCGAGGTCACCGTGGCTGGCTTCGCCGGGGTGAACAAAAAAGGCAGGGCTACCGGTACTGGCGAGGGTTGCGGCAATCTTGCCACCGATATGCCCCGATTTCCCCATGCCGGTGACGACGATGCGCCCCTTGCAGTTTAGTAGTAGTTCGCAGGCGCTTGCAAAATCGTCACCAATGCGATGTTGCAAGGCGTTAATTTCGGCAAGTTCTGTGGCAACGACTTCGCTACCTAACTTTATAAAGTCATGATGGGGATTGGTTTTCTTGCTTGATGACATCAATTCTGCCCTTAATCTGTAATTTATGAGTTCAGGCTGGAAAATAACAGCATTTGATACGCAATGAAAGCGCTGAGTAACAGACCGCCTTCAAATCGATTGATTCGACCGGCACCGCGAAAACCGTATACCAAGACAAATAGGCCGATGGTAAGGATTAATACAATGGGTAGGTCGCGGTATAAAATTTCCTGCTGGAACGCGCCGGGGCTTATTAAGCCCGGTATGGCTAACACGCCTAAGGTGTTAAACAGGTTGGAGCCGACCACGTTGCCAATGGCAATATCGTGTTCATTTTTTAAGGCGCCACTAATAGAAGCCGCGAGTTCTGGCAGGCTAGTGCCAATGGCGATAATGGTAAGGCCGATGATTAATTCACTGATGCCAAATTCGACCGCAATGTTGACCGCACCCCAGACCAGTATTCTGGAGCTGATGGAGAGCAGTATCAGGCCGACTATTAGCCAGAACAGCGCGTGAGAGGTGCTCATTTTATTGGGCAGTTCTTCGATGTATTCCTCGGTTAAAGCTTCGGCTTCAGAATTACGCAGTCCGGCGCGGGTAATCCACCACATCAGCAATAACAGCAAACTAACTAAAATGAAACCATCGAGTTGGCTTAAGGTCATATCTTGCATCAGTGCCAGTGCCATCAAGGTGGCAAACAGCAGTATTGGTAGTTCTTTTCTGATAATGCGCGAATGAATATTGAGTGGGCTGATAAGTGCAGCAACGCCCAGTACCAGCGTGATATTAGTAATGTTGGAACCGAGTGCATTGCCAATCGCCAATGCTGGGCTGCCCTCGTAGGAGGCAAAACCAGCGATCATCATTTCTGGCGCGGAGGTGCCAAAGCCGACGATGGTTAGGCCAATAATCAGTGGCGGCACATCGAAGTTGCGCGCAGTTGCAGCAGCGCCGATAATAAAGCGGTCGGCGCTCCAGATAAGTAAAATAAAACCGACGATGATGGCAAGGCTATCAATTAACACAGGCAATCAACAAACAAGTGGCAACGATTAGGTAGAAACATGGGGTATGGCGTGAAATTAGTGTTATTTTATCTGTGGCGGAGGTTACGCTATGTGCATAACTTCGCCAACAGTTCAAAGCATTATTATATCCAATCTTCTTAGTTAGTATGACTAAAATGGCAAAGCCAACGATTATTTTAGGTGCCTATGGCTGGCGTCATACGCATTGGTTGGATACGTTCTACCCTGAAGATTTACCGTTGGCGGAGGAACAAGACTGGCGTTTAAGCTATTACAGTAATGTATTCGATGCCGTATTGCTGCCCGCTGATTACTGGCAAGTCGCGCTGATAAATGATGCTGAACAATGGCTGGATGATGTGCCGGATACTTTTGTTTTTTTTGTAGAGTGTGATGCGAAGTTATTTGCCCGTGTTTCGCATACAGATCTGACCGCAGCGTTAAAAATACTGTCGCCGCAGTTATCTGCTTTAGTGGTTAACCAAGCGCTGGTACCCGCACATATGCAGCGTCTGGCGCAGTTACAAGATGCATTGGGCGTCGATGTGTTGAGTAATCATCTGGCTGCTGAGGGGTCATTGAAGCATCGGGAAATATGGCGCTCGCCGTGTGCAACGAAGGCATCCTCGTTTGCTTTATTTCAGGATACGCTGACAGATTTAAAGAGCGTGAGGAAACAAACCGAACAATTTGTTGAACAGTTAAACCAGCAGCAGGCGAGCATAATTGTTGAACATGCGAGACTGCAAACCACAGACTTAAGTCGTTTTCGCAGCTTACTGGAGATTATGGGCTTTTAGCTATGACAGTGTTAGTTCTAATCTTATGTAGGGCTGGCATCCAAAGCCCAGCAGCAGGATTAGCGTGTTACAATCGCGCGATGGTGAAAATAGTTATGGCATACACATCAATTAAGGCAGTGGTTTGAGCGATATTCTGGTCAAAATTCGAGATTTACATTTTAGCCGTGGTGATCGAAAAATATTTGATGGCTTGTCTATGGATATTCCGCGACGCGGTATCACCGCTATTATGGGGCCCAGTGGCACCGGCAAAACCACTTTGCTGAAACTGATTGGTGGTCAAATAAAACCTGATCAGGGCAGTATCGAAGTTGATGGTCTGGATGTACATCAGTTATCCACCAAAAAACTGTTTGAGCTGCGCAAGCGCATGGGCATGTTATTTCAGAGTGGTGCCTTGCTGACAGATATATCGGTGTTTGAAAACGTGGCTTATCCGCTGCGCGAGCACACAACGCTCAACGATGCCATGATTCGTCATCTGGTATTGCTTAAATTAAACGCGGTTGGTCTGCGTGGCGCAGCCCAGTTGATGCCATCGGAATTGTCCGGTGGTATGTTACGGCGAGTAGCGTTGGCGCGAGCCATTGCGCTAGACCCGATGATGATTATGTATGATGAGCCGTTTACCGGACAGGACCCGATTTCTATGGGGGTACTGGTGTCGCTCATTAAAGAACTGAATACTGCGTTAAATATTTGCAGTATCGTGGTTTCCCATGATGTGCCCGACACCCTCTCGATTGCGAACACTGTGCATTTTATTTCTGCCGGTAAAGTGGTGGAAAGCGGCACCCCAGAATCCATGAAAACAAGCGAGTCAGCGTGGACGCATCAATTTATTCATGGTGATGCCGATGGTCCGGTACCGTTTCATTATCCAGCGCAGCCTATTATGGAAGACTTGTACCGTTCGGGAAAAAAACTTGTTTAATGCCACTGTAGATAAAATTGCGAATTTTGGCGCGACTACGCTGCGTGGTCTTCGACGGCTAGGGCGGGCGAGTATATTTCTACTACAGGTGCTGGTTAGCTGTGTCAGCTTATTGCGCCAGCCGAACTTATTAATAAAGCAATTATATGCGGTCGGTGTGCAAACCCTGCTTATTGTCATCGTTGCGGGTTTGTTTGTCGGCATGGTAATGGCATTGCAGTTCTACTATGCGCTGGTAGACTTTGGCGCTGAAGATTCAGTGGGTATGATGGTGGCACTGTCACTGTTACGCGAATTAGGGCCGGTGGTCACGGCTTTATTGTTTGCTGGTCGTGCCGGATCGGCGCTAACGGCTGAAATTGGTTTGATGAAAGCCACCGAGCAACTGTCTGGCATGGAAATGATGGCAGTCAATCCGATGCAACGTATTGTGGCGCCGCGTTTTTTGGCAGGGGTTATTTCGATGCCGCTGCTGGCAACTATTTTTAGTGCCGTCGGTGTTGTTGGCGCTTACCTGATAGCGGTCGAAATGTTGGGCTTGGATTCGGGTGCCTTCTGGTCGCAGCCTCAAAGTAAAGTCGATTTATACATGGATGTTTACAACGGCATGATCAAAAGCGTAGTGTTTGGTATTGTGGTGACTTGGATTGCCGTATTTGAAGGCTATGACTGTACGCCTACAGCCGAAGGTTTGGCGCAGGCAACCACCCGTACGGTCGTTTACAGTTCGTTGTCCATTTTGTTTTTAGACTTTTTGCTTACTGCCATCATGTTTACCAAATAGATGATAAACCTGCACCGAAACAGAGAATAAACCATGCGGAGAATAAATAATGGCATCTCGTAAAGTTGAAATTTCAGTTGGCCTGTTTGTGGTAATGGCGATTGCCGCATTTTTTATGCTGGCAATGAGTGTGAGCAATATGGCCAGCTACGGCGGCAGTGAACACTACGAATTGACCGCGCGTTTCGACAATGTTGGTGGTCTAAAAGTGCGTTCACCGGTTTCCGCTGGCGGTGTCAAAATTGGTCGAGTAACCGACATACAGTATAATAGTGATACTTATGAAGCCATTGTTACTATGGCGATTGATAAGCAATACGATAGATTTCCGTTGGATACAGCGGCCAGTATCTTAACCTCAGGCTTAGTGGGTGAACAGTATATTGGTTTAGAACCAGGCGCCGAAGAAGATTATTTACAGCCGGGCGATGGGATTGATTTAACACAATCGGCACTGGTGTTGGAGCAAATCATTGGCCAGTTCCTGTTTAGCAAGGCGAGTGAGGAATAGTAATGTACGAATTAAATAGAATGGGCAAGAGGATGGGCATCGGCATCAGTAAATCAATCGTTGCCGTAGTCTATATATTGACAGCGACAATAGGTACGCAGGTCGTGCAGGCGGCACCTGCCGAATCGCCGTCAGAATTGCTGGAGCGCACTTCGTTACAGGTAATAAAAATATTGCAGGATGACATGGAGCTGTTGAAACAGGATCCGAAGCGTGTCAATGCGATTATTGATCAATATATATTGCCGCATCTAGATGAAGTCACGATGGCAAAACTGGCTCTGGGTAAAAACTGGCGAAAAGCCAGTAAACAACAAAAACGTGCCTTTGTGATAGAGTTTCGTAATCTCCTGATGAGAACATACAGCCGGTCGTTGCTTGAATTCAGTGGTCAGCAACTAAAATTTTTTCCGGTAAAGTTAGCGGCAGACACGCATAAAACAACGGTGAGAGCAGAAGTCATTCAACCGGGTGGGCCGTCGATACCGTTGGCTTACCGGGTGCGCATCAAAAATAATGCGTGGAAGGTTTATGACATTAAGATTGATGGCATCAGTCTGGTAACCAGTTACCGTGGCACCTTTAATCAGGAAATCCGAAAAAGTGGTATGGACGGATTGTTAAAATACATGCGCGAACAAAATAGCAATACGTCTGGCTAGTGGCTTTTGATATGTCGGCCTTTCTGGTCGGCCTGAGATAACAATAGATAGGTGAGCGGGTGCAATCAAGTCAGGCTGAAATAAAACAGCAAAACCAGCAATTATATTGTGTCACCGGCACAGTGGATTTTTCCACCGTGCCGGCCTTACTACAGCAAACACTGGTCTATTTTTCCGCTGCAAAAAAAGCCGCAAAAAAAGCGGCAAAAACTGCGAGTGCTGCTGAAGGAAATGACAAAATCACTATCGATCTGGCATCGGTCAGTGCATGCAATAGTGCTGCACTGGCTTTGCTGCTGGAAACCGTAAAACAAGGTCAGCAGAATAGTATACAGGTGCGTTTTAAAAACTTGCCGGAAACATTATTAAGTATCGCCCGCGCGTATGGCGTTGAAAATGAAATCAGAGAACTCTGTGAATGAATAAATTAATGATTAATGGCGGTGTCACACTGTCGGGTGACGTCAGAATTTCAGGTGCTAAAAATGCCGTTTTGCCAATATTGGCCGCCACACTACTGGCTGATGGTCCTGCGACCATTGAGAACGTGCCACATTTACACGATGTAACCACCACCGTTGAATTATTAGGCTGCATGGGCGTAATGGTTTCCATTGACGAGAAACTCAGTGTTGAAGTGGACTGCTCAACCATCGAAAATTACACTGCGCCATACCACCTAGTAAAAACCATGCGCTCATCTATTTTGGTGTTAGGGCCGCTGTTGGCGCGTTTTGGCGAAGCCGAAGTGTCGCTGCCCGGTGGTTGTGCCATCGGTTCGCGGCCAGTGGATTTACACATTAAAGGCTTGCAGGCCATGGGCGCAGAGATTGAAGTCAGCAATGGTTACATCCATGCCAAAGCCAACCGCCTGAAAGGCACTCGACTGGTGATGGATATTGTGACCGTTACCGGCACCGAAAATTTGATGATGGCAGCAGCACTGGCAGAAGGCATTACCACCATTGAAAATGCCGCGCGTGAACCAGAAGTGGTGGATCTGGCAAACTTTATTAATGCCATGGGCGGTAAAATCTCCGGTGCGGGCAGTGATACCATTCTCATCGAAGGTGTTGAAAAACTAAACGGCACCCGCTACCGGGTACTGCCAGACCGTATTGAAACCGGCACCTATCTGGTGGCAGCAGCGATTACCGGTGGCAAGATAAAAGTTAAAGACACCGCGCCTGAGTTACTGGATGCGGTGATTGACAAATTGCGTGAAACAGGCGCAAAAATTGAGGTGGGAGAAGACTGGATTACGTTGGACATGGAAGGTAAGCGGCCAAAAGCAGTGAGTATTCGCACCGCACCATACCCCGCTTTCCCAACCGACATGCAGGCGCAGTTTGCCGCCTTGAACGCGATTGCAGACGGCACCGCAACCGTGGTTGAAACCATTTTCGAAAACCGTTTCATGCATGTTCAGGAATTAAAGCGTATGGGTGCCGACATCGAAATCGAAGGCAACACCGCCATTATTCGCGGCGTTGAGGCGCTGACTTCCGCACCGGTAATGGCAACAGATTTACGCGCCTCCGCCAGTCTGATTATTGCCGGTTTGGTTGCCAGCGGTGAGACCGAAGTGCAACGCATTTACCATATTGATCGTGGTTACGAAAATATCGAAGAAAAATTATCCCTGTTAGGTGCTAAAATTCGCCGCGTACACGAATAGCGCTATGCGCAATGAAAAGTGAACAATGAAAAATTAAAAACGACTTTCTAAATAGTCGCATTGAACAGGGAATTGTTTAGTATGAAAAATGTATTGAAGGATAAAAGTTATGCCTTTGCGCTACGTGTGGTTAAAATGGTGCAATACCTGAGTAGGGATCAAAAAGAATATGTCCTTAGCAAACAGGTGTTGCGATCAGGAACTGCTATCGGTGCCCTGGTTAGTGAAGCAGAGTTTGCTCAGTCCAAGCCAGACTTTATTAATAAATTGAGTATAGGGCTAAAAGAAGCAAACGAAACAAATTACTGGATAAAACTATTACATGATAGTGGATACATTTCCATGGACATGTTTAATAGTATTAGCCCACAAATAAAAGAATTAATTAAATTGCTGGTAACCAGTATCAATACCGCAAAAGACAGTACAAAGGCAAAGCAATGAGTTTTTCACTTTTCACTTTTCACTTTTCATTTTTCATTTGGGCATCATGATTACAATAGCATTATCCAAAGGTCGAATTTACAAAGAGACCTTGCCACTACTCGCGGCCGCCGACATCGTGCCCATCGATGACCCCGAAAAAAGCCGTAAACTAATTCTTGATACCAATCATGAAGATGTGAAGCTGGTGATTATTCGCGCAACCGACGTGCCGACCTATGTGCAATTTGGGGCAGCAGATTTAGGCGTTGCCGGTAAGGACGTATTACTGGAGCATGGCGGTGAAGGTTTGTATGAGCCACTGGATTTGAAAATTGCTAAATGCAAATTAATGACAGCAGGCTTGATCAATCCCAAGCCGAGAGTGAGTGGACGTTTACGGGTTGCGACTAAATTTACCAATGTAGCAAAACGTTATTTTGAATCTCGCGGCGAACAAATCGAACTAATCAAATTGTATGGCTCGATGGAGTTGGGGCCGATAGTGGGCTTGTCTGACTTGATTGTCGATGTTGTCGATACCGGCAATACACTAAAAGCCAATGGTTTAAAGCCGATCGATCATATCGCTGACATTAGCTCACGCTTAATCGTTAACAAAGCGGCGATGAAAATGAAACATGAAAAAATCAGTGATATTATCGATCAGATTAGTCTTGCTGTTTCCTGAAATCTACCGGCTAACACTCACCACCAAAAAAGCAAACCTATACGACTGTCGTAATGCTAAATATAAAGTCCCTGAATTTTTCTGACGCTGATTTTTATCAGCAGCTTGATGCTGTGTTGGCATGGGAAGCCAGTATCGATGGCGACATCGCTAAAATTGTTGCTGATATTCTGCTGGATGTAAAACAGCGTGGCGATGACGCTGTCATTGAATACACCAATAAGTTTGATCGTCGGTCGTTAGCCGATGCCAGTGAATTCGAATTAGACAAGGCGCAACTTCAACAGGCATTGCATGATATTGATCCTGAGCAGCGTAAAGCGTTAGAGCTGGCTGCGATGCGTGTACGCAATTATGCCCAGCACCAAAAGTTAGAATCGTGGTCGTTTACTGAAGACGATGGTACCGTATTAGGGCAGCGTGTTACTGCCATAGATCGTGTCGGCTTGTATGTGCCCGGCGGTAAAGCGGCTTATCCGTCATCGGTAATAATGAATGCGATTCCGGCGAAAGTGGCGGGCGTGGCAGAGTTAATTATGGTTGTGCCAACACCTGATGGCGTTGCTAATCCTCTGGTACTTGCGGCAGCGGCGATAGCCGGGGTTGATCGCGTATTTACTATCGGTGGCGCGCAAGCAGTTGCGGCACTTGCCTATGGCACTGAAACTATTCCCAAAGTTGACAAAATCACCGGCCCTGGTAACTCGTTTGTAGCGACTGCCAAACGCATGGTGTTTGGCGTGGTGGGTATCGATATGATTGCCGGGCCTTCTGAAATATTGGTAATCTGCGACGGTAAGACAGATCCTGACTGGATTGCCATGGATTTATTTTCGCAGGCAGAACACGATGAACAAGCGCAATCGATTCTGCTCTGTCCCGATCAGTCATTTATCGATCAGGTAAAACAAAGCATGGAACGTTTACTGGCTGACATGCCGCGAAAAGACATTATCAAAACCGCATTGGAAAATCGCGCTGCCATTATTTTAGTGAATGGCATCGAACAGGCAATTGAAGTTGCCAACCATATCGCGCCTGAACACTTAGAGCTATCGATTGATAACGCTGAACAATGGGCGCAGAAAATTCGCCATGCAGGTGCCATTTTTATGGGGCGTTATACCGCTGAAGCATTGGGCGATTATTGCGCCGGGCCTAACCATGTATTGCCAACATCAGGCACGGCACGTTTTTCATCGCCCTTAGGTGTTTATGATTTCCAAAAACGCAGTAGTTTAATTAACTGTTCGGCAGAAGGTGCCTCTGCATTAGGGAAAACAGCATCGCTGTTAGCCCATGGCGAAGGCTTAATCGCACATGCCCGCTCGGCGGAATATCGAATAAAAAAATAAGTCGTTTATTAGTATTCGCTTCATCTTTTTATAATTATTTTTTGTTTATGACATCATCATTAAAAAAATGCCTGCAAATTATTCGCCCTGTCGTTAAGCAAGCTCAAGCCTATCAGGTGGCTGATGCCAGTGGTTTAATCAAACTGGACGCCATGGAAAACCCGTATTCATTATCTGCGGATTTAAATACAAAGCTACAGAAAAAATTAAGCAATGCAACGCTTAACCGTTATCCGGATCCGTCAGCATCTGCCCTGCGCGAAAAATTGCAACAAGTTATGCAGGTGCCGGAGAGTCAATCCATCGTGCTGGGTAACGGCTCGGATGAACTAATACAAATGCTTGTTATGGCTGTCGCCGATCATGGCGGCAATAATGACGTTTGTTTAATGTCATTTGATCCTGGCTTTGTGATGTACAAAATCATTGCTGATTTTGTCGGTATTAAATATGTTGGCGTACCTTTAACTGAAAATTTTTTACTTGATATGGCGGCAACACGATTGGCAATTCAGCAGCATCAGCCAGCGATTATTTTTATTGCCTATCCGAACAATCCCTCTGCGAATTGTTTTGCTGATGATGATATTGAAGAAATTATAAAAATCGCCCCCGGCATGGTGGTATTAGATGAGGCGTATCATCCCTTCGCGCAAACCAGCTTTATGCCGCGTTTGTCAGAGTTTGATAATTTGTTGGTGATGCGTACCGTATCAAAAATGGGTTTAGCGGGTTTGCGTTTAGGTTTGTTATGCGGGCACCCCGATATTATCAAAGAAATTGACAAGATACGGCTGCCCTATAATATTAATGTTTTAACACAGATAAGTGCTGATTTAGTGTTAGATAATGTGAGTGAATTAGAGCGGCAGGCAACAGAGATTCGGCATCAGCGCGAACAACTACTAGAGAAGATGAATGCCTTTTCCAGCTTACAAGTATTTCCGAGTCAGGCAAATTTTATTTTATTTCGCGTTCTGGAAAAAAATGCAAACGATGTTTTTGATAGTATTAAAAGCTCGGGTGTTTTAATAAAAAACATGCGTGCCGATGCCGGCTCACTTAAGAATTGTTTGCGGGTAACGGTGGGTACGCCGCAGGAAAATAAGGCATTTCTTGCGGCGCTCATATCGGCACTAAAAGAGTGACATTATAGTATTTGCAATCGGGTATTAAACGCCGTACTATCCCATTATGTCTGTTTTCCACCTTGCACCCAAATGGCTGTTGTTGTTACTAAGCCTGCTGTTTTCGCTACTGTTGCTACTGTCGCAAGGTGCAACGTTACACGTGCATAATCTGCATCATCAGCATGCGACTGACGTACACAGTGACGGTTCTGCTATTCACGGTTCTGCCATTCACAGCCCCACAGTTCATAGCCATGTCAGAAAAGCGCATTCTGCCTACCACCAATCACATCATGAACATCACCATGATGTAGTACTGGAATTTGAAGTTATTCCCGATGGCGTACTGAAAAACCTTGCTGATAATTTCTTTATTTTTGTTTTATTTGTTTCGCTTTTTTCACTGTTACTGTTCGCACCTCTACTGCGAGTTGCTCAGTATTATCGAGAAAATAAATCCATCCTCTATGGGCACTACCTTATTTCTCCGCCGTTACGGGCACCACCACAATACTCCTGAAACTTTGTTCTTGTTACCTCGCTCTGTGGGGTAATGCATTCCATTATTAAATAATTTGTTTCAGGAGAATTCCCGCTATGGAATTTTTTCGATTACGCCTGACTGCTGTCGGGCTGCCAACACTAATAGTATGGCTACTACCCGCGCTGAGCAGTGCGGCTTCTCTGACTGAGGATGTCAGTCTGCAATTGGGGCTGAATCAGTCTGATTTTGTGCGTCTTCTTGATAGCCGTATGGATGCGGCCGAGGGTAAGCTGGTTGCTCGACAAACCTGGGTGAACCCGGTGTTTGAACTGTCTCGTGAGGAGGTGGGCAATGAGACCGAAACCAGTCTGTGGTTGCAGCAGGAACTGGATCTTTCCGGTCAACGTCGGCTTAATCGTGAGGCGGCAGAAGCCGGTTTGGCTGTTGCTGAGGCACATAATCAATTACAGCAAGTCCAGCGCACGGCCCGTATTCGGCAACACTTTTACCAGTTGCTTTTTCGCCAACAGCAGCAGCAGCTATTTAATCACTGGGTAGCGAAATTCTCTACCGTGGAAGCGAGCATGAAGCAGCGTGAAGCGGCGGGTGATGTTTCTGGTTACGATCGGCTAAGAATTAGCCGGGAAAAGGTAGGCGTGCTTTCACGGCAACGCCAGAGTGCATCACAGTATGAAGAAAACTGGCAGCAGTTGCGCGGCATCATCGGCCAGCAAAACAGCGCACAGTTCGATAGCGTAGAGGGTCAATTAATGCCAACGGCATTGCCGCCTCTGGATGAAACGCAGCAAAACACGACGCAAGCCCATTCTCTTCAAGCCCGTTCTCTATCGCCTGCATTATTACAGCAACAGCGTCAACTTGAAGCCTCACGTCTGACGGTGGCTGCGCTTGCTCGTAGTCATATTCCGCCGCTTACCGTTGGCGTTGGTCTAAAAAATGTTGATGCCTCTGGCGTCAGTGATTCTGGTTTGATGCTGAGTGCGTCTATTCCGCTACCCCTGTTTGATCGCAAACAGGGTATGCGTCAACAGAGTGCCGCCGAGCTTGTGCAGGCAAGCAGTGAATACCAACTAGCCATACAACAAAGCCAATCTCAGCTTCGCGCTTTGTGGCGCAAGGCGGTTTTATTGCGCGACAATGCCATATTATTTTCACAGCAGAGTGTGGCGACTTCTAATCAACTGGTGAGCATTGCTGAGACTTCTTACCAGGCGAATGAAGTGGGTGTGCTGGAGTTAATTGATGCCTATCGCAGTACCTTGGAAGCAGAAATTACTGCGCTGGAGCTGGCACTGCAGGCACGCCTGACACGAATCAAGCTGGATGAAATTACCGCAGGAATTTACCAATAGGAATTTATCAATGAAAATAATACATGTGACAACTTTATGCTTAAAAATATTAACAATAACGGGGCTGTTATTAGCACCGATTTTTTTGACGGGCTGCGGCGATCACCAGCACGCCAGTGAACACAGCCATGATGAGCACGAGCATGCTGAACACGGCCATGCTGAACATGAACACGGTGAACACAGCCACGATGCGCACGATCATGCACCACATGGGCTGATTCATGATGCCAGCAACTATATTAAGGGACTTTTCACGGCAGATAATCATGGTCACGATCACGCTAATGGCGACCACCATGGTAATCACAGTGATGATGCCGCCGATAGCAACATTGCGGTTACACATTTTAGCCATTACACAGAACTGTTTGTCGAATTCCCGGTATTAGTGGTGGCGCAGGAATCGACCTTTATTGCACATTTGACGCGGCTGGATAATTTTAACCCCGTTGCCAGTGCTGTGGTTACGGTAACCCTTAGCGGTGGCGGTGTGGCGGACGAAATATTTAGCGTGGACACTGCCAGCATCGCCGGCATTTTTCGCCCAGTTGTTGTGCCAAAACATGCGGTAACGCGCCAGCTCAGTTTGCGTTTGCAAGGCGAGGGTCTGGATGTGGTGCACCCATTGGGAACATACACGGTGCAAACTTCTACGCGGGCAGCGCAGATTGAAATGGCTGAGATGGCTATACAACCACCGCCAGATGATGCAATCGCCTATCTGAAAGAACAGCAGTGGCAGGTCGATTTTGCTTTGACGCAGGCCATTGTGGCACCAGCACGCGCCAGTATTCAGGCAACAGGTTTGTTGCGACCACGGGCAGATGGCGAGGTTTATCTCAGCGCCCGTAGTGCTGGGCATATACAGCTTAGTGACCGTTTTCCCTATCCAGGCATGGTGGTTGAAGTCGGTCAGGTGTTGGCCACTATTGCACCGCATCTCGGTAGCGGCGGTGATTTATCCACTTTAAAAGCGGCTTTTGATAAAGCACGTTCAGAGCATAAATTGGCGGTGCAGGAACGCCAGCGACTGGCAAAACTCTGGCAAGCAAAAGCGGTGGCAAAGTCTCGCTTGCTTGAAGCGCAAAGTGCGGAAGTGGTCAGTAAAGCAGAACTGGATTCGGCCAAACATCGTTATCAGCAAAGCATTGGTGGTAAGCAGTCGAACGCAGGCATTCCGATTCTGGCTCCCATCAGTGGTGTGCTGGCGCAGGTCAATGTTGCCCCCGGTCAGTATGTGCATGAAGGTGACAGCATGTTTCACATCGTCAATGTGGATCGGTTGTGGCTGGAGGCGCGTATTGCCGAGGTCGATATTGCTGCCTTGCAACAGCCTGAGGGTGCCTGGTTTAGCTTGCAAGGTTTTGCGGGTAGCTTTAATACTTTTGATCTGGACGGAAGTAAGGTGGCACTGGGCGGTGCGATAGACCCTATTTCACGCACAATACCGCTGATTTTTGAGTTTGCCAACCCCGACTTGCGTTTGCGCAGTGGCATGTTTGCCACGGTGCGGGTTTATACCGGCAATAGCGAAACCGGCATTATGGTTCCTGCCACTGCCATCTTTAACGACGGTGGTCAGGAAGTGGTTTATGTGCAACTGGGTGGAGAGTCCTTTGTGCGCCGTGTGGTCCGTTTAGGTATTCGTGATGGCGATCTGGTTCAGATTCTAAGCGGAGTGGCGGCAGGCGAATGGGTGGTCAGCCAGGGCGCTTATCTGGTTCGCCTTGCATCTGCATCGAAAGCGGAAGTGGGTCATGGTCATGCGCATTAACAGAGCCGCCTATCAAAAGTTAAAGACAGCTCTATCTATTTCTCGTTTGTATGATAAAAAGCGCCTGAAATAGCTTGTATGCTTGAAATTTAACGTGGAAATCCCCCGCTCTGGCGTGGGAACTAGAAATAGATAGAGCCGCCCTTAACTTTTGACAAGTTACAGATACAGGAACTAAAAATGATTGCTTATACAATACAGTGGTGTTTGAAAAATCGCCTGTTCGTCATTGCCACAGCTATATTGCTGTTGCTTTGGGGTAGTTACCAAACCACCAAAATGCCCGTGGATGTGTTTCCAGATTTATCCGCGCCTATCGTCACCATCGTCACTGAAGCACACGGCATGGCGCCAAAAGAAATCGAAACCCAGATCACCATTATGATTGAAAGTGCGCTTAATGGCGCTGCGGGTATCCGCCGTGTGCGCTCTAATACGCAGGTGGGTGTTTCCACTGTTTATGCCGAGTTTGAATGGGGGATTGATATCTATCAGGCGCGACAGATTGTTTCAGAAAAGCTGCAAACGGTCAGGTCTGCACTACCAGATGATATAGCGCCGCCAATATTAGCCCCAGTCACTTCGATCATGGGCGAAATAATGTTTATCGCGCTTAAATCAGATCGCCACGATTTGATGGAATTAAAAACCACTGCCGACTGGGTTTTGCGCCGTCGTCTGCTGGCCGTTTCCGGCGTTGCCGAGGTGATTCCCAATGGCGGCGAGAGTAAACAATTTCAGGTATTGGTTAAGCCAGAACAGCTGGCATCCTACCGCATAGATCTTGCGCAGGTAACGCAGGCACTGCGCAGTAGCAACCAGAACTCTGCCGCCGGGTTTTATAGCGAGGGCGGTCAGGAATATCTGATTCAGGGCTGGGGTCGGGTGAACTCGACACACGATATTGGCAACACTTTTGTCGCCATGCGAGGCGGTGAGCCCATATTAGTGCGTCATCTAGCCGAGGTGAAAATAGCACCCGCCTTGATGCGAAGCACAGCGGCGCATAACGCTCAAAAAGCGATAATACTGGGTATTCAAAAGCAGCCTGACGCCAATACCATGCAGCTTACTGCGCGGCTTGATGAAGTGTTGGAGGATGTTCAGGCATCATTGCCTGAAGGCATGAAAATTGAGCGTGATATTTTTCGTCAGGCTGATTTTATCAAGGCTGCTATCGATAACCTGCTACTGGCATTACGCGATGGAGCCATTCTGGTGATGGCTATCGTTTTCATTTTCCTTGCCAGCGGTCGCGCCACTGCGATTACCTTAGTGGCACTGCCTCTGTCTTTGCTGGCGGCGTTATTGGCACTTAATGCCATGGGTGTGACTATTAATACCATGACCTTGGGCGGCTTAACGATTGCGCTTGGGGTGTTGGTGGATGATGCCATTATCGTGGTGGAAAATGTGGTGCGGCGTATGCGAGAAAACTTGCATCGAGGGCAGTCAGTCACGCAACTGAATGGACAATCGCAGGAACAGCCACAGTCCAATCTGCAAGTGGTGTTTAAAGCCACCCGTGAAATTCAAAGCCCCATTCTATTTACCACGCTAATTATTATGGTGGTATTTTTGCCGCTGTTTTTTCTCACTGGCGTGGAAGGTCGCTTGATGCAACCGCTGGGTTTGGCTTACATTATTGCGCTTGGCGTTTCGACGCTGGTCGCCATTACTGTTACGCCAGTACTTTGCAGCCTATTTATCGAAGGCTCGCGAGTGGTTAAAAACGATCATGAAACACGATTGGTGGCGTGGCTTAAAAAACACTATACCAAGATACTCGATGCCAGCTTACAACGCTGGAAGCTTATTACCGTTTTGTCCTTGCTCGGCGTATTACTGACCATTCTCGCATTGACACAGGCAGGGCGTTCTTTTCTGCCTGATTTTAATGAAGGCAGTCTCACCGTTAGTGCTGTTACTTTGCCGGGAACATCATTACAGCAATCATCGCAGTTAGGCGAGCGGGTCGAACAAATTTTGCTTTCCCATGCAGAAGTGGTTGCCACTGCCAGACGCACCGGACGCGCCGAGTTAGATCCTCATGCCTTGGACGTAAACGCTTCAGAGATAGAAGTCAGCCTAAAAATGCAGCAGCGCAGTAAAGCCGACTTTCTCGCTGCCCTGCGTAAGGATTTTGAGGCTTTACCGGGGATGAATATTGTCATCGGTCAGCCCATTTCCCATCGCATCGATCACATGTTGTCGGGAACTAGAGCGAATATTGCAGTGAAGATATTTGGTCATGATCTGTATGTCCTGCGTCGCCTTGCCGAACAGGTTAAAGGCATTGCCGAACAAGTACCGGGAGCGGTGGATGTGAGTGCAGAGCAGCAGGCGGATATTCCTTTTCTAACGGTGGAATTTAATCGCGATGCCATTGCCCGTAACGGGCTGCGTATAGCGGATGTTGCCGAGACTATCGAAACTGCATTTTACGGTCAAACGGTGTCAAAGGTATTGCAGGGAGATGCCAGTTTTGATTTGGTGGTGCGTTATGACAGCGCGGTATTGGACAACTTTGAAAGCCTGCGTAGTACCCTTATTACCACTGCCTCTGGGGCGTTGTTGCCACTGCATGCGCTAGCAGATGTACGCAAAGATCGCGGTGCTAACATTATCTCGCGTGAGAATGTGCAGCGCAAAATCGTGGTTTTGGTTAATGTCAGTGAGCGAGATTTGGGCAGTGTGGTTGACGATATCCGCAAGGCGGTAGCGGCCGAGGTGAAGTTGCCCAGCACTTATCACATCGAATACGGTGGACAGTTTGAAAGTGCGCAGCAGGCATCACGTACCTTGGCATTATTGGGTGCGGTGGTGGTTATTTTTGTGTTTTTATTACTGTTTGTCGCCTTTCATTCGGCGCGAGATGCGGCATTGGTTATGCTAAACCTGCCACTGGCGTTAATCGGCGGTGTCATAGGCATGTATTTAACGGATGGCATACTCTCTATCGCTACCCTGATTGGTTTTATTGCCCTGTTTGGCATAGCCACCCGCAATGGCGTTATCCTGATTGCCCATATCCACAATCTGGTGGCACACGAACAGGTCGACAATGCTTATGAAGCCGTGCGCCGAGCCGCTATCGAGCGCCTCGCTCCTATCCTGATGACCGCACTGGGTACGGCGCTTGCACTGGTACCATTGGCGCTGAGCGCAGGGCAGCCGGGAACCGAAATCCAGGCACCGATGGCAGTGGTTATTTTAATGGGACTGGTGAGTTCAACGGTGCTCAATATGATAGTGGTGCCTGCGCTTTATTTGCGTTTTGGGTCTGTTGGTAGGCGATTTAACGAGTCTGTTTTATAGCTATGCCTATTTTTAGAAAAACTATCGGCTCATTAGCGGGCGTTGCCCCAACACCGCCTTGGTCATAAAACTCTGCCGCATCCGAATGCCCTCAATAATAAATTCGTCACCTGGGCGACCGGCAGCTATCAAATTTAAAATATCACTGGTGCTAAATATTTTCTGGTGGTTTATTCGGGTAATAATATCCCCGCTTTTTAAGCCGGCTAAATCGCCGGGGCCGCCGCTATCCACTTCGGTAATTAATATGCCGTGCAGAGAGTCGAGTTCGACAGTGCGTAAAATTTGTGAGGTCAGCTCCTGTCCCTCGACGCCTAACCAACCTCTTACGACATGGCCGTGCAGAATAATTTCTTTGGCAACGTGCCGGGCTAGATCAATCGGAATGGCAAAACTAATGCCCTGAAAGTTTCCGGTGCTGGAAAATATATTGGAGTTAATGCCAACAATTTCGCCGTTGGTATTAATTAGAGCACCGCCAGAATTTCCTGGGTTAATGGCAGCGTCAGTTTGGATGAAATTTTCATAGGTATTTTGTGAAACACGTGTTCGACCGGTCGCGCTGATTATCCCTTGCGTGACCGTTTGACCGATGGCAAAAGGGTCGCCAATGGCAAGTACAATATCGCCTACTCTGATTAGGCTCATGTCTGCCGCTTGCAAGGAAGGCAATTGGTCATGATCTATTTTAAGGATGGCGATGTCAGTATCAGGGTCGGAGCCAATTAGTTGAGCGATGGCAACTCTGCCATCGCTTAATCGGACGCGGATTTCATCGCGCTGTCGAATAACGTGGTAGTTGGTCAGTATGTAGCCATCACTTTGTATGATGACGCCAGAGCCAGAACCTGTTTCTGCGCGTTTTTTTGGTCGGTGCGGAGAATTCTTACCGAGAAAACGCTGGATGAGTTTTTCCTGTGCCGCATCAACAGCTTCTGGTTCTGACCAAACAATGGTTTGAATGCTGACTACGGCAGGAGCCGCTTTCATCACCGCGTCGGAGAAACCACGGTGTTGGTGTTGCACGTTTGCGGTGCGAACAGCGGTTGGCAGAGGCGATTCGTTTGCCTGGTTGATGGCAATATTAATGTCGCCACGATACAGCAAAATAAGCATGCCAAAAAGCACACCTATGACCAGCCAGGCGAAAAAATAGAATAAAGTGTGCTTTGATTGTGACATTGGTGATGGTATCTCTTTGTTTTTGTTAATCTTGTTATATTAAACTTGGCTAAAATGCTAATTTACGCTATTCTATGCGCCGTTTGCAACCGGTGTGCCTCTGTTTTTTTTAGTGGTAGAAGGCAGCTATAACACCTCCAGATGTGTTGCGTTGACTAATCAATAATTAAACGTGAGTTTAATGACCTGTTTACTCAAAATCAGATTTTTATTTTAATATTTGGAGATATCCAATTATGTCTACTGATCATATTGTAGATACAAAACGACGTCGCTTTCTAGTTGCTTCCACTTCGGTGGTAGCGGCAGTCGGTGCCGGTTTTGTTGCAGTTCCTTTTTTATCCTCGTGGATGCCCAGTGAAAGAGCGAAAAATGCTGGTGCGCCGGTAGAAGTTGATATCAGCAAGCTTGAAGAAGGGCGGATGCTGGTGGTTGAATGGCAAAGCAAACCAGTATGGATTGTGAAGCGCTCAGAGAAAACATTGACAGATTTGGTCACCTTGGACGACAAGCTACGTGACCCTGCTTCTGAAGTTGTGGATCAACAACCTGACTACGCACAAAACCCTGGCCGTTCTATCAAGCCGGAAATCTTGGTTTTAGTGGGTATTTGTACGCATCTTGGCTGTTCACCAACGTTCCGGCCAGAACTTGCGGCGGAAGATTTAGGTGCAGACTGGTTAGGTGGGTTTTTCTGTCCCTGTCACAGTTCAACTTTCGACCTGGCGGGTCGTGTATTTCAGAGTGTACCTGCACCTACGAATCTTGTGGTACCACCGCATCAATATGTCAGTGAAAACGTTATTATTGTTGGTGTCGATGAGGGGAGTGCGTAATGAGTAAATTATTAGGATGGATAGATGATCGATTCCCACTGACTAAAATGTGGAATGAACATCTTGCTGAATATTACGCACCAAAAAACTTTAACTTCTGGTACTTTTTTGGTTCGCTAGCACTGGTGGTGCTGGTGATTCAAATTATCAGTGGTATTTTTCTGACCATGCATTACAAGCCTGACGGTGCTCTGGCGTTTAATTCTGTTGAGTACATCATGCGCGATGTGCCGTATGGCTGGTTGATTCGTTATATTCACTCCACCGGCGCAACGGCGTTCTTTGTCGTGATATATCTGCATATGTTGCGTGGCCTATTGTATGGCTCATACAAGAAACCACGTGAACTGATATGGGTATTCGGCATGCTTATCTATGTGGCGCTGATGGCTGAAGCGTTCATGGGTTACTTACTGCCTTGGGGTCAGATGTCCTACTGGGGTGCGCAGGTAATTATTTCACTGTTTGGTGCGATCCCCGTTATTGGTGATGACCTAACATTATGGATACGCGGCGATTTTGTTATTGGTGATGCAACCTTAAATCGTTTCTTCGCCTTGCATGTTATTGCGCTGCCACTGGTTCTTATCTTTCTGGTGATTGCGCACATTCTTGCTTTGCATGAAGTTGGCTCAAATAATCCTGACGGTGTTGAAATCAAGAAACTAAAAGATGCAGACGGTATTCCAGTTGATGGCATTCCGTTCCACCCTTATTATTCGGTTAAAGATATTGTCGGCGTGGTGGTATTCCTGTTCTTCTTTAGTGTGATTTTGTTTTACTTCCCTGATGGCGGCGGTTACATGCTGGAGCATGCTAACTTTATCCCGGCTGATCCACTGGTAACACCTGAGCATATAGCGCCAGTGTGGTATTTCACACCTTTCTATGCCATTTTACGTGCGGTGCCCGACAAGTTAATGGGTGTGGGTACAATGGGCGCTGCGATTGTCGTGCTGTTCTTCCTGCCATGGTTAGATCGCTGTAATGTAAGATCTATTCGCTATCGCGGAACCATCTATAAAGTTAATTTGTTTGTTTTCTGTGTTAGCTTTGTTGTTCTGGGTTGGTTGGCTATGCAGCCTGCAACAGTGCTTATTACCTTTATGTCTCAGCTATTTACGTTCCTGTATTTCGCTTTCTTTGTTGTGCTTTATTTCACATCTAAGAACGAAAAAACCAAACCTGTTCCTGATAGGGTGACATCATGAAAATAGCGAGTATAAAAATAATAGTAACCTTATCCTTGGCAGTTGCAATGCTGTTGCCAGGGCTGGCAACAGCTGCTGGTTCATCGGTACCATTATTCAAAGCGCCGATTGATATTTTTGATAAAGAGTCGCTGCATCGTGGTGCAAAGTCTTTTTCAGATTATTGTTCGGGCTGTCACTCAGCAGACCTCATCCGTTTTAATCGTATCGCTAAAGATCTTGAGTTGGATGAAGAGGTTGTGCGTGAGATGATGATTCATACCTACAATAAAAAAGGTACGCCAACAAAAATTGGTGATGTGATGGAAACATCCATGAGTGATGAATATGCACAGCTGGCGTTTGGTACCACTGTTCCCGATTTAACCTTAACTGCACGTGCACGCGGCGCTGATTGGGTATACAGTTACTTACGCAGCTTCTATGTTGACCCCTACAGTTCAACTGGCTTCAACAATACTGTGTTCCCTGATGTCGGCATGCCGCATGTACTTTGGCATCTTCAGGGCTTGCAGGAAGCCAAGTATAAAACAGTGCTACATGGTAATGTGGAAGTTGAAGAGTTTGATACTATGCAACAGTTACAGCCTGGGCAATTAAGTCGTGTCGAATACGATATGTTTATTGCTGACCTGACTAACTTCATGGTGTATATTGCTGAGCCAGTACAGATGGAACGTCGTAATCTGGGTTGGAAAGTACTGTTATTCCTAGTGGTTCTTTTTGGTTTTGCCTTAGCACTAAAGAAAGAATACTGGAAAGACATCCACTAAAAGCTTACTTACTCGCTTTGACCGGCACCAAAGGAGTGGTGCCGGTCAAAGCCTTTTAATAAAATAATTGTTTCTCTCAGATTGGATAATCTATGAACCTATATACCTCTGCATCATCAATTCAGTGTCACCGTACTCGCATTGTGCTAAACGAAAAGGACATTGTTCACGAAGTTACCTTGGTTGACCCAAAAAAATTGCCAGAGGATCTGATTGATTTAAACCCCTATGGCAGTTTGCCAACGTTGATTGATCGCGATCTTGTGTTATATAACTCCCGGGTCATCATGGAATATCTGGAAGAACGCTTCCCGCATCCGCCACTGATGCCAGTCGGCCCTGTGCAGCGTGCGCAGATGCGTTTGGCGCTGTTTCAGGTTGAACATGACTGGTATCCATTGGTTGAAATTATTGAGACCAAGAGTGAAAAAGCAGTCGCCAAGGCGAAAAAGGAGCTGACGGAAAGCATTGCTTCGGTAGCAGAGGTGTTTAACACCATGCCGTATTTTTTCAGCGAAGACTTTACCTTAGTCGATGCAAGTGTTGCGCCTATTCTCTGGCGCTTGCGTCACTATGGAATTGAAATGCCAGAAGAAGCAAAATCAATTAACAGCTACGCTGACCGTTTATTCGAGCGCGATGGTTTTAAGCTGGCACTGACCGAATCAGAGCGTGAACTACGCTTGTAAGATTGAGTAATAAATTGTAAGTTGCGTGTAAAATAACGCTATGTCGCTCACTACTGATAACAATCTTTGCATTTAGATGACATCCAGCCGTCCCTATCTTGTTCGTGGAATCTATCAATGGATTACCGATAACGGCATGACCCCACATTTATTGGTCGATGTCTCGCTAGACGGTGTGCGGGTGCCTGTCGAGCATGTGCAAAACGGCAAGATTATTCTTAATATTGCGCCAATGGCGATTAGCGGACTGGTTCTGGGGGATGACGAAATCACCTTCAACGCACGTTTCTCAGGAAAATCTCAAATTTTGAATGTGCCTATCGAAGCCGTATTAGCGGTCTACGCCAAAGAGAATGGTCAGGGCATGATGTTTTCTGAAGATGACGGCGCAGTTTCTGCCAGTGATGATGATTCGGATGATCCAGGTGGTTCTGGGCCAGCAAAACCGAAGCGTCCTAGCCTTCGGGTTGTTAAATAACAAAGTTATCAGTTAGTAGTCGTCAGTTTGACGTTAAAAGCATAAAACTGTTTTAAAAGCAGAGGTGCTGCTGTAAAATTTTGCCAACTGCCAACTGCCAACTGCCAACTGCCAACTGCCAACTGCCAACTATTGATGGGGGTATGTCATTTTAGGCGGGCAATATATCTCTTTTTATAGACACAGAGATCACAGAGCACACAGAGTTATAATTTGTAACGTTTAATAATTCACCAACCTTAATACATTGAGGCTTATCAGCAACCCTGTAGTAGTGGTGTTAATTTTAAACACGCTCTGTGGTCTCTGTGTCTAGATCTTTATGCCCACTCGTTATGGCATACCCATATTAATCAACCACCCATAAGTTGGTGATCTACTAGGTCGCAAATGCAGTGTATGCACAGCAAGTGAACTTCCTGGATACGGGTAGTTGATTCTGACGGCACACGAATTTCTATATCGTTGAGCGTTAGCGCCGCGGCCATTTCTCCCCCTGACTTACCACTTAATGCAATCACACTCATTTCACGTTCGTGAGCCGCAGTGATTGCCATATTGACATTTTCAGAGTTGCCGCTAGTACTAATAGCCAATAAAACATCGCCAGCATTTCCTAGCGCCGTTACCTGTTTAGAAAAAATTAGCTTGTAATGGTAGTCATTGGCGATTGAGGTCAAGGTAGAACTGTCGGTGGTGAGGGCGATTGCGGGTAGCCCCGGGCGTTCCATTTCAAAACGATTAAGCATTTCAGAAGAAAAATTCTGAGCGTCACCCGCGGAGCCTCCATTGCCACAAGACAGGATTTTACCGCCGTTTAAAAAACATTGGGTAATAGCCTGCGCGCTACGGCTAATAGGCTCAGCCAGCAAGTCAGCCGCCCGTTGCTTAGTGGTAATGCTTTCTTGAAAATTTTTGTGGATGCGTGCAATTAAATCCATGGTATTGGCTCTTTGGCTGGCCCCGCTTTGGGCTGTTTTCGCTTGACCGGCTTAAAAGGCATTGGCTATCCAGTCAAATGTATAGTTATCTTTACGGTGGTTAGCTTGCGTGTTTTTTGACATTGATACAACATCAAATCGTGCGTTTTCATATTGTCTGTTTTGTTGCAGGTACAACTCGGCAGTGTGACGCAATTTTTGTTGTTTTGCTGCGGTGATACTTTCCAACGCGCCACCAAAATTATTGTTTTTACGAAACCGCACTTCGACGAATACCAGTGTTTTTTTATCTAGCATGATAATGTCTATTTCACCTAGGCGGCAATTAAAGTTGGTTGTGACCAACTTTAAACCTTGCGATTTGAGGTGGCGGCAGCAGGCGGCTTCGGCATCTTCTCCTTGTTGTAGATGTTTGGCTTTCATTGGCTGTTTAGTTGCTGCCTCGGTTTAGTTGTTACTACTCTCTGCAAGTTTGGGTTCAGCAATGACAGGTACAAAATGAACGGGTCTGCCGCGCTCAAACTTTGCCCACAGCAAGGTACGTGTTATGCGGTTGTTTTCATCGAGGCGAATCTTGCCGGTCTGTCCTTCATAAGATGCGAAATCTTTGTTTTTAAGGTAATCAAGATTGTTAATCAGATGATAGGCGTCAATGCCGAGGGCAAACAGGCGAGTGAAGTTCTCCTGTTGCGGCCAGTTTTGGCTAAAGGTTTGCTGCAATGGCGAAGTGTTTTGCAATATCCAAGGCAGGTCGCAGAAAACCACGTTGTTCAGGTCGCGATCCAGCTCTCGGTTGACGATACCGGAGTAGACATGTGAGGTTGAATAAACCGGTAGGTCAGAAGCGTGGTGGAAGCGGAAGGCCGGCATAATGCTTCTTGCTGAGCGAGGGGTTGCCACCAGAAAGATCATGTCAATATCCTGACGACGGTAGGCGATACTGACGGCTCTTTTACTGATGATGTTTTCTACCTTGCGATGTCGGATACTGCTTTGGTCGAGATTAAACAAAGCCCTGATGGGTCGGCTAAAGTCGTTGGTATCAGTGGCATAGTCTGTCATGGCAACGACGCGGCCACCGAGCTGTGTGTAGTGTTGCTGGAATGCCCGACTCAGGCGTTTTCCCCATTCACTGTCTGGGAAAAAAATCGCCGCGCGTTTTTTATTTTGTTTGATTGCCAGTTCGGCGACCTGGCGTGCCTCATCTTCAGGTGACAGACCAAACTGGAACAGGTTGTCAGTGCTATTCAATGCGTTTTCCGCATAATTTAATGTCAACACGGGAACATCTAGCGCTTGCTGTTGTGCGAGTTGGTTGATGACAATCTTGTCAAGTGGGCCGATGATGTTAGTGGCACCATTATCAATGGCTAGTTGATAGAGTTGATGAAAGGTTTGGCTTTCATCGCTGCTGTCATAAAAGCGGATGATGGGTCTGGTTGCGGTATTGGTGTCAGAATAATACGCGCTTAAAATGCCATTTTTAATACTGTCGGTGACGCTCGCCAGATCGCCCTGCATCGGTAAAATGACGGCAATATGCTTTTGGCTTGCAGCTTCGGTTTGATAGATCGACATTAAATCGACTAAAAATCCTTCATTGGCTGGGTGCGCCGGGTGTCTCGTGCCCCAGTCCAGTAAACTATTTTCTAGCATACTGATATTGTTTTGACCGGCGCGCATTACTTTTGCCAGGTCAAGCCAGCCGTTGATGGTGGCGTTGTTGCCGCGTTGATTATGTAGCTGGTTTTCTAGCTGCGTACTGGTCAGGCTGGAGAGTGCTGCCCAGATTTTTTGGTTATTCCTGGTTTTTGCTTTGGCTTCGGTAATGTAGGTATCCAGTTGTACGCGCCTGTCCACCGCAAATAGAAAATTACCGGACAAAAAATCTAAATCGGCCTTTAATTCATAATAATAAAGCTGCTGTTCGCGGTTGACGGGTTTTATTTCGCTGATAAGCTGACTGGCTATAGCCGTATGTTTTTGTTTTATGGCAAACTCTGTGCGCAGAAGCAAGATGGTTACGGCTTGTATTTTGATTTCAGCGCGGGTTTCGTCCGTTGCAGACCGGTTTTTCGATTTGTCGTGCAGTAAATCGTCGCGCAGTAAATCAAGTTGTTGTTGTGCTAAATCAAGTTTGCCAGCTTCAATATAAAGGCGTGTAGCTAGTGCGCGATATTTAAATTGATCGGCTTCGCTGTCGCTATTTTGCGCGCGCATCAGTAGTTTTTCTGCCTCTTCGATCAAGCTTGGCTGCGCTACAGGTATTGATTTAGTTGTCGCCGTTGCCGTCTGTTGCCCGGGTTTTACCGGTTGCGTGTCACAGGCAGAAATTAACGCTAACGGAAGCAGTAAAAAGAGTTTTAAAGTATGCAGTTTCAAGATAGTATCAGGCAGCTTATGCGGTAAATTTAAGGTAAGGGTATCTCAATCTTCACATCCAGAATAAATAGAGATGCCCTTAAGTATGTTTTGTCGGACTATAAGTGTCAATCACCAATAACCCATCATTATGGCAGAAGAAATAGCAGAAAATAAAAGCAGTCAGAAAACGCCATTCGTGTCAGCCGGTACATTGTATCTTGTTGCTACTCCGATAGGTAATTTAGCTGATATTACACAGCGTGCCAGCGAGGTATTAGCGCAGGTGGATATCATTGCGGCTGAAGATACCCGTCACAGCCAGCGTTTATTATCTTATCTTGGTGTGAAGTCTCGATTACTGGCTTACCATGAACACAACGAAGACCAAATGACGCCTAAGCTGCTTGCTGAACTGGATGCAGGTCAGTCAATCGCACTTATATCAGACGCTGGGACACCGTTAATCAGTGATCCTGGGTATCGTTTGGTTTCACAGGGGCATGCCAGCAACATAACGATTGTGCCGGTGCCGGGCGTGTGCGCGGCAATCACCGCTTTGAGTGCTGCCGGTCTTGCTACCGATGCGTTTACTTTTGAAGGTTTTCCGCCAGCAAAACAAGGCGCGCGCTTGCACTTTTTAGCGCCATTAGCACAGCAATCAAGAACCATGATTTTTTATGTCTCCTGCCATAAAATCATTAATACACTAAAAGATATGATGCAGGTATTTGGTGAGAATCGACGTGTGACTTTTGCCCGTGAATTGACCAAAACCTTTGAAACCATCAAAAGATTAACGTTGCTCGAATTACTTGTCTGGGTTGAAAGTGATGCCAATCAGCGTAAAGGTGAGATAGTACTGGTCGTTGAAGGCGCTGAAGCGGTCGCCGATGATATCGCAAAGATCGACAATTATTTATCGACACTGCTGGCTGAATTGCCACTGAAGCAGTCGGTAAAACTGGTGGTGAAATTGACAGGTGAGCATAAAAATATTGTGTACAAACGTGCATTGGCGCTAGCGCATTCTGAGGAAGATGAACATTGATACCGCATACTGGTGCGGGCTAAAAAACCTATGAAATTTTATTTTCTTGTTGTTAGCTTATTTTTTTGCAGTGCGGCATATGCAGAAAATGATAAAGCTTTTTTTTGGCGAGTAAGTTCGGCAGACGTTACGCCTAAAGCGATGTCAAAAGTGAGCGAGGGCGCTACCGTATATTTAATGGGTTCAATCCATTTTGCCGATAGCAGTTTTTATCCATTAAGACCGGAGATTATCGCGGCTTACCAGCAAGCGGATACACTGGTGGTTGAAATTGATATTAGTAAAGTGAACCATCAGCGTTATAACAAGTTATTGACGCAACGCGGAATGTTTGAAGATGGTACAACGATAAAGGATGTAATTTCCAAGGAAACATGGCTGCAGTTACGCCAGCGTTTACGTTATTTGAATATTGATTATCAGGCAGTGAAGCACTACAAGCCTGGAATACTGGTGCTGACATTGAGTGCTATTCAGGTAATGCAGATGGGCTATGATCCTGAATTGGGAATTGATGCTTATTTTTTATCCATGGCGACGCGACAAAATTTATCAGTAGGGGAAAGAGCAAAAACAATAATAGAACTGGAATCACTGGAACAACAATTAGATCTGTTTTTAAACATTCCCAATGGCGATCTATTACTCAAAGAGAGTTTGTATTCACTCGATGAGGCTGAAATATTGATGGCAGAGATAGTGGATTATTGGAAAACAGGGAACGAAGTGAAACTTAATAATTTGTTATTTGAACAGGCGTTAATTAAATACCCGGCATTTAGTGCCATTTATGATCGCTTATTTTTTGATAGAAATGACAACATGAGCCTGCAAATTGAAGAAATGCTAAAACAACCGGAAGGACGCTACTTTGTTGTGGTCGGCACAGGGCATTTAATTGGCGATAAAGGAATTGTGAATAGTTTGCGGAAGAAAGGTTATCGGGTAGAGCGCCGATGAGCATTATTTTAACGCTCGCAACGGGTTGGGATATTGTGCTTTAAAGTGAGGAGGGGAAATGGGACTAGGGAAGTAAGATGCAGCTTATTTTATTGTCTCAGTACGCTAGTTAAAACGATGCACTTTAAGTGCATCGTTTTAACTGTTACACATAAAAGCTTTAGACACAGAGACCACAGAGACCACAGAGTAAACAAATTTGAATTTCTCTGTGTGCTCTGTGGTCTCTGTGTCAAAAACTAAAAAGGGTTAGAATTAAAAATAGAGCAATGTTACGAACAATGCTCAATAGAAAACCAAAGGTAACCCAAGCGACTTTCAATCGTTGCTGAATCAACCACTATGTACTTTCAGTGCATAGTGGTTTAGTTGGGAAAATAAGTGAGGTGCGTTCTACCTGAAGGTACGAGTTCAAGTTTTAGTAAGACTTGCTCAAAGAGAATGCACCGCGAATATCGCCAGCGACATAACCTCGTGCTTTATCCTGTGGATACAAGGCATTTATTTTAGCCTCAACGTCAGCACTAATTTTGTCGGCATGGCACATTAAACAGACATCACCTGTTGGTATCGCTTTCATGAAACGGAATGTCTTTTTACCATCGTGCTCAATGACTTCAGAATAAGCGATAGTCTTTATTTTTTCGCCAGCGCTTTTTCGTTTTTCAAAGTCTTTAAGTACTTTCAGTTCCCATGCATCAGGCTGGTTCGCTGTGTTTCTAAGTTTTAGCGATGTTCTTGAGATATCCCAGCCAGATGCTTTAGCTGCGTCGGCGGTGATGCGGGGTTCCTCGATATTGCAAAAATTAACGGCATTGACAGGGCCGCCTGCTTTCATTGCTTTTTTCATTTCTGTTTGCAATGCTTTTCCATAAGACATCATAACTTTTTTTGCTTGTTCAGCATTCGGCGCTTCAGCAGCCGAAATACTAAAACAGCCAAAGGATAAAATGATTGCTATGGGGATGGCGATAAATTTTTTCATTGAATTTTACACTTAGCAGTTATTGGGGGAGAGGGGCATTTTAACTCAAACCAACAACAGATGGAATTACCCAGCCATTGTGAATAGACAAGCTTGGAACTAAAGCCCTAGCTTTTTCTCAAGATAATGAATATTGGTGCCGCCGGCTTGAAAATTCGCATCTGCCAGTATGTCTTTGTGTAGTTCTATATTGGTGTTGATACCGGTAATGCTTATTTCATCCAGTGCGCCTTGCATCCGCGCTAGTGCGACTTCTCGGGTGCAGCCGTAAGCAATTAGTTTGCCGATCATCGAATCGTAATGTGGCGGCACTGTGTAACCGCCATAGATATGGGTGTCGACACGGATGCCAGGGCCGCCGGGAGGATGGTAACGTTCAATTTTTCCGGGTGAAGGAATAAAGGTTTTATGGTGTTCGGCATTAAGGCGGCACTCGATGGCGTGTCCGCGAATTTCGATATCGCCCTGTTTCATGCGCAGCTTTTCACCCGATGCGATGTAAAGTTGTTCTTTAATAATGTCTACGCCGGTAACCATTTCTGTGACGGGATGTTCTACCTGTATACGAGTATTCATTTCAATGAAATAAAATTCATCGTCCTGATATAAAAATTCAAAGGTGCCTGCGCCGCGATATTTTATTTTGTTACAGGCATCAACACAGCGTTGCCCAATTTTTTTGCGTTGTTTCGGAGTGATGCCCGGCGCGGGTGCTTCTTCGATTACTTTTTGGTTGCGGCGTTGTATGGAGCAATCACGTTCGCCCAGATGCACAGCGCTGCCCTGACCATCTGATAAAATTTGTATCTCAATATGGCGCGGTGTTTCCAGATATTTTTCCATGTACACCATGCTGTTACCAAAAAATGTGCCGGCTTCCTGTTTGGTGAGGGCGACGGAATTGGTGAGGGTGGCATCGGAATGTACCACGCGCATACCGCGACCACCGCCACCACCCGCCGCTTTAATAATAATCGGGTAACCGATTTTATTAGCCAGTTTTATATTGACGTCATTGTCTTCGCCTAGTGGGCCATCAGAGCCGGGAACACAGGGGACGCCAGCACTTTTCATGGCTTTAATGGCTTCAACTTTGTCGCCCATAATGCGGATGGAGGCGGGTGTGGGGCCGATAAAAACAAAACCACTGTCTTCGACACGTTCGGCAAAGTCGGCATTTTCAGACAGAAAACCATAACCGGGGTGTATGGCAACGGCATCTGTCACTTCGGCCGCACTGATAATAGCGGGCACGTTCAAATAACTTAGCTCGGAAGGTGCGGGGCCAATGCACACGGTTTCGTCTGCCAGTCGAACATGTTTCAGCTCACGGTCTGCGTCAGAATGTACCGCGACGGTTTTTATGCCCAGTTCACGGCAGGCGCGTAGTATGCGTAATGCGATTTCGCCGCGGTTGGCAATAACAACTTTAGATAACATAAGAGATTGCCTTATTCGATAACGATAAGCGGTTGACCAAATTCAACAGGCTGCGCATTTTCCACCAGAATGGCTTTAACGACGCCTGTTTTATCGGCTTCAATCTGGTTAAGAATTTTCATGGCTTCGATGATACAAACGGTATCGCCTTCATTGACACTGTCGCCGATCTTGCAAAAAACCGGTGCGCCCGGTGAGGCGGAGGTGTAAAAGGTGCCGACCATCGGCGCGTCAACAGTGTGGCCGCTTATGGCGCAACTTTCATCTGCGCTTTCGCTAACAGCGGTTGTTGCAATGGGTTCGGCAGGCGCAGCAGCAGGTGCAAATTGTTGCACCGGCATAGCTGGGCCAGATGTCGGGTAGCGAGAAATGCGGACCGATTCTTCGCCTTCGTTAATTTCGATTTCAGCAATACCGGATTCTTTCAGTAGCTCGATTAATTTTTTTACTTTGCGAATATCCATAAGAATATACCTGAGGGGCTAAGCCCGATTTAATTGTTGAATCGCTGCATGTAACGCCAATTCATAACCCAGTGCGCCCAGGCCAGAGATAACACCAACAGCGATATCAGAAAAATATGAATGTTCACGAAACGCTTCGCGTGCTTGAACATTGGATAAGTGAATTTCTATAAACGGAATAGCAACTCCACTTAAAGCGTCACGTAAAGCGATGCTGGTGTGGGTAAATGCTGCCGGATTGATGATGATGAAACGGACATCATCTTTTGCCGCCTGATGCACAAACTCGATTAATTCAGACTCTGCATTGCTTTGCACACATCTCAGTCCGAGATTCTTATCAGACGCAATCTGCGACAGTTTGTCATTAATACTGTCGAGCGTATCGCTGCCATAGTGCTCAGGTTCACGGCTGCCGAGCAGGTTTAAATTAGGGCCGTTAATGACGAGTATATCGGGCATTTTGTCGTTTATGGTCACGTTTTAGTTGAATATCAGAATAGTCTAATAAGTGTGCATAATTATTCAACAAAAGTCCATGAATTTCGGCGATTTTGCAGCGAATTTCGTGAAATAGATCACGTTTTGGTGAATTAAAGCTTAATGCCGCGCTCTTTCAATAATTCTTTTGCGCGTATCTTGCTTAGTATTCCCTTGATCGTGTAGCTAATTTCGCCATCTCGATTGATGATTACGGAGTATGGCAGGGCGCCAATACCGTTTCCGTAGCGTTTAGCAAGCATCACACCTTCGTTCTGTACGATCAGCGATGGGTAATTGATGCCCAGTTTTTCTGCAAATTCGCGAACCGCCGCTTCATCATCAATGGCAACACCGATAACTTGAAAACCCTGATCGCCGTAGGCGTGTTGTAACTCGATAAACTCCGGAATTTCTTGCAGGCAGGGTGGGCACCAACTGGCCCAGAAGTTCAGCAGGATTATTTTTCCATCCCATTCCTTAATGTTACGCATATCGCCATTTAAATCCATTGCAGAAAATTCAGGGCGTTGGTGACCGATTGCGGGATTATTTTCTGTTCGGATTTGTGGCTCGTTCAAATATTGCTGTAAAGCATAACCACTGCCGCCGGCGATACCGATGGCGATAATAAAAATGAGGGCTTTTTTCATTTGTTAGCAGAAAAATTTAGGTGATTAAAAGTGCAGTATTGTATAGCAAAATTAGCGGGTATAATAATCAATCAACAGCCAATCAAAAAATTAATGAGTCAACCGTCATGACTATTTTTCTGCCTCGTTTTCTGCTTAGAAATATTTCCCTGTTATTGCTGACCATGTTAATGAGCAGTGCGATTTATGCCCGTGGTATTGATGACATACTCAAAATGAAAGAGCAACCTGCCGGTATTGTTTTTGAAGTCATCGAGCCAGGAAATGATGACTGGGATTGGGTGATTCCAAAAGTAGAAAATTATACAAAAAGGTTGCGTGAGCGTTTCCCTGATTTACCGGTGGTGCTTGTTTCCCATGGCCGGGAACAATTTATGCTGTTGAAGTCAGATGCTAGAGAAAATAAGCAGCGTCAGCATGCCTTGCAGTCGTTTATGACGAGCCATGATGTAACGGTGCATGTCTGCGCGGTGCATGCTTCCTGGTTGGATAAAACGCCTGAAGATTTCGTCGATTTTATTGATGTCGCAGCCTCGTCGCCGGCGCAGATAAATGATTATCTGAAACTGGATTATGAGCTGATTATGCTAAAAAAGTAAGCAAGCCCGACAAACGCCTAGGCGTCAGTCCGAGAATAGAGAGCCTGCCTGAGAGGATTGGCTGAGAAGATTCCCCGAGAGGATTACTTGGCTCGAAGTTTTATTGGCTCGCAATCTTATTTTATCGCATTTTTAACGTGCGGGCTAAATTTGTCCGGCGGTACAAAACCTACCACGCGATAATTTTTATTCTCTACGCCATCGGTGCCAAAAAACATAATTGACGGTGGCCCAATAATACCAAAATGTTTGTATAAGGCAGTGTCTTGTTCATCATTGGGGGTGACATCCGCTTTTAACAGCACCGTGCCTTCTAGCGCTTGATGCACGGAGGTTTCTGAAAAGGTTTTGGCTTCCATTTCTTTGCAGGAAACACACCAGTCCGCATAAAAATACAGCATTACCGGTTTACCGGCAGCGGTGGCTTTGTCTAGCTCGACTTGAAAACCATCCACACCTTTCACGTTAATAAAGTCCAGCTTACCCGCTTGCGTTATGCCGCCAGAAAATCCACCCAAACCTTTTAAGGGTTGATAGACATTTTTACTGCCACTGGCAACGCCTAATAAAATAATAATGCCGTAAATCAGCATTAAAATGCCTAAACCTTTCCATAATTTAGTCCAGCCGCTGCTGCCTTCCTTTGTGCTGTCAATTGCGCCCATGTAAATGGCTGAGATAATAATCAAAGCCGCCCACAGTGACATGGTAAAGGCGGCGGGTGCTACCCGTTCCAATAGCCAGATGGCAAGACCGAGCAGTAATACACCAAATACGGCTTTCACCGCATCCATCCAGGCGCCTGCTTTAGGCATGTATTTTCCTGCCGAAGTACCGAGCGCTATCAACGGTAAGCCCATGCCCATGCTTAGTGAGAACAGTGCCATACCGCCAAGCACAGCGTCGCCGGTTTCAGCAATATAAATTAATGCGCCGACCAGGGGCGCAGTGACACAGGGGCCAACAATGAGCGCCGAGAGAAAGCCCATAATCGCCACGCCAATTAAGGTGCCGCCGCGCTGGCTATTGCTGAGAGAGATTATTTTGTTCTGGATGCTGGTCGGCATTTGTAGCTCATAAAAACCAAACATGGAGAAGGAAAGAGCAACAAAAATGAGTGCGAAAGTACCGATAATCCACGGGTTCTGGAACCATGCTTGAATGTTTTCACCGGACAAACCAACCAGTACGCCGACGATGGTATAAGTGAACGCCATCGCCAGCACATAAACCACTGACAGCCAAAAAGCCTTGCGGGTGGTTATGTCATCGCCCTGACCAATAATAATGCCGGATAGAATCGGAATCATCGGGAACACGCAAGGGGTGAAAGCCAACAACAAGCCCATACCAAAAAACAGCGCGAGTACTAATAGCGTGTTGCCACTGTACAGAGTGTTGGCAATCTGATCTTGCTCGGAAACGTGCTCTGAAGGGGCAGACGAACTGGTTGTCGAGCTGGCTGACGCGCTAGCGGCCATCGCAGCAGAAATAGGCGATAAATTAACCGTGAATTCTCTTGTTTGCGGCGGGTAACAAATGCCTGAAATATCAGAACAGCCTTGGTATTGAACCTTGAAAGTGACTTCTTTGTCACCATTACCTATATATTGGTAAGGCAATGTGACGTCGGTAAAATGCGCGAACTTATAAAGTGTTTTATTAAATATCGGGTCGAACTTGGCTTTGCCGGGTGGTATTAGCGCTGGTTGTGCCTTAATGGCGCTATCGTCAGTGGTTAGGCTGGTTTTTTCGCGGTACAGGTAATGCCCATCGGCGATTACCCAGCTAACGGTAAACTTGCCGGGTTGCGAGTCATAACTAATTCGAAAAGCGTCATCGACATCAAGAATGTCATCGTGACCACCGCCGAGGCTGTCTAACAGGTTAAAACTTCCAGAGGCGGAAACAGGTAAACTAATGCTAAGCAGCAGCAATAATGCAATCAGAAATTGGAATGGTTTTGTCATGGCAGTGGCGAAACTTGATTAAGTGCTTGAGGGAGTGTTTTGGCTAATGATGGTGTTAGCTTTAGACACACTCTGCGGCACAGGTTCATAATAAATAACAACAGTACTATTTTATAGTGTATTGCTTGATTCTAGCAAAGTTAAACTGAATAATATCTTAAAAGAGAAACAAATGATTCGAAAATGGCCATTATTATTTATCATCATCCCACTGGTGGAGCTGTATGTCATTATTGCCGTGGGCGAGGAGATAGGTGCGCTCTGGACGGTGGTACTGGTGTTGTTGACGGCTATTATTGGGGTGAATCTGCTGCGTATACAGGGTATGAGTACCTTAATGCGGGCGCAGCAAAATATGGCACAAGGCAAAACGCCGGCGATGGAAATGCTAGAAGGTGTGATACTCGCCTTTGGTGGGATATTGCTCATTGTGCCGGGGTTTATTACAGACGGCATTGGTTTCTTGTGCCTGTTGCCAGCCAGCAGGCGTGCCATTATCCGCTACATCATGGCAAAATCGAATGTGCAGGCGAGTTTTGGGGGGCAGCAAACGCAGTGGCATTCAAAGCAGCAGCCCCCACAACAGCCTCCCCAGCAGCCATCTCAGCAGTCTTCTGGGTCAGAGCCGTCAGCAAAGAATCCGCCCAAGGTTGGTCGTACTTTTGAGGGCGAATACCGCCGCGACGACTAAAGCGGTTGCCGATTGTGTAGTTTTTTTGAAGCGCTCCCCTTGTAATCTGAAAATTCGACCTTACTTAGAGAAACCATCAGACTTCTGGAGGTAATTGCTTGACTCCGCAGGTTTCGTCATTATGATTAGCACTCACGTAAAGAGAGTGCTAATCTACTATTAACAATATTTCTATATAGAGGAAAAGAAAAAATGAAAATACGTCCATTACACGACAGAGTTGTCGTAAAACGTATGGAAGAAGAACGCACCAGTGCTGGTGGCATCTTTATTCCTGATTCAGCAACTGAAAAACCTGCTGAAGGTAAAGTTTTAGCAGTCGGCAACGGCAAAGTGAATGATGCAGGCGAAGTTCGCGCATTGGACGTTAAAGTTGGCGATAAGATTTTATTTGGCAAATACTCAGGCACCGAAATAAAAGTTGACGGTGACGAAGTTCTGATTATGCGCGAAGAAGATATTTTAGGTGTAATTGCCGCTTAAATCGGCAGCTTAAACCGGCCTCATAAAGCCGCAACTTAAAGCAACTGTTACATTAATTTTAAAGAATTATATTAGAGGAATTTAGATATGTCAGCAAAAGACGTACGTTTTGGCGATGACTCACGTAGCCGCATGGTTAAAGGTGTTAACGTTCTAGCCAACGCAGTAAAAGTAACATTGGGCCCTAAAGGTCGCAATGTCGTATTAGAAAAATCATTTGGTGCACCCACCATTACTAAAGACGGTGTTTCAGTTGCCAAAGAAATCGAACTAGAAGACCGGTTCGAAAACATGGGCGCACAGATGGTGAAAGAAGTTGCATCACAAACTTCAGACATCGCGGGTGACGGTACTACAACAGCAACCGTATTGGCACAGGGCATCGTGCGTGAAGGCATGAAATCCGTTTCTGCTGGCATGAACCCAATGGACCTGAAACGCGGAATCGATAAAGCCGTTATTGCAGCAGTTGCTTCTTTAAAGAAATTATCAAAGCCTTGTTCCGATACCAGTGCCATTGCACAGGTCGGCACTATTTCTGCAAACTCTGATACCAGTGTTGGTGAGATCATTGCAGAAGCAATGGACAAAGTCGGCAAAGAAGGTGTTATTACCGTTGAAGAAGGTACGACACTGGACAATGAACTGGAAATCGTTGAAGGCATGCAGTTTGACCGTGGTTACCTGTCACCTTACTTCGTAAATGACCAGGAAAACATGAGTGCCGATTTAGAAAGCCCATTTGTCTTACTGTTCGACAAGAAAATTTCAAACATCCGTGAGTTACTGCCAACACTGGAAGCGGTTGCTAAAGCCAGTCGTCCATTATTAATTGTTGCAGAAGATGTTGAAGGCGAAGCGTTGGCAACATTGGTTGTCAATAGCATGCGCGGTATCGTTAAAGTTTGTGCAGTTAAAGCACCGGGTTTCGGTGATCGCCGCAATGCCATGATGCAAGATTTAGCGGTGTTGACCAAAGCAACCGTTATTTCAGAAGAAGTCGGTCTGTCACTTGAAAAAGCAACACTGGATGATTTAGGCACAGCAAAACGCATTACTATTTCGAAAGACAATACTGTTATTGTTGATGGTGCAGGCTCGGCTAAAGAAATTAAAGCGCGTGTTGAACAGATTCGCACCCAGGTTGAAAATTCAACTTCAGAATACGATAGCGAAAAATTACAGGAACGTATTGCTAAGTTATCGGGTGGTGTTGCAGTGATTAAAGTTGGCGCAGCAACCGAAGTAGAAATGAAAGAGAAAAAAGCGCGCGTAGAAGACGCACTGCATTCAACCCGTGCTGCGGTTGAAGAAGGTGTTGTTCCTGGCGGCGGCGTGGCATTAATTCGCGCCTGTGCAGCAGTAGACAAAGTTGTTGGCGACAATCACGACCAAGATGTCGGTATCGCCATCGCACGTCGTGCAATGGAAGATCCACTCCGTCAGATTGTTGAAAATGCTGGTGAAGAACCTTCTGTTATATTGGCTAATGTTGCTGCCAAAAAAGGTAACTACGGTTACAATGCAGGAACCGGTGAATACGGCGATATGATTAAGATGGGTATTCTTGATCCAACAAAAGTTACTCGCACAGCACTGCAAAATGCAGCGTCTGTTGCGGGTCTACTCATCACAACCGAATGTATGGTTGCTGAGCTGCCACAGGAAGCTGCAGCAGCAGCACCTGATATGGGCGGCATGGGTGGTATGGGCGGCATGATGTAATTGTTGCATCAAACGCGCATTAGCTTAATGCAAAAAAGCCCCGCACTAGCGGGGCTTTTTTTATGCCCGTTGTTTGCCTTGAAGTCTGCCACAGAAAGTTTAATTTTTTTTCTTGATAGTGTTTAAATAGCAGTGTCCTAGAAAAGTCAGGAGACAGTGCATGCTAAAGCATCCTCAATTATTGTTATTAATTTTATTCGGATTATGGTCAGCCTCTTGTACGCTGCACAATGAAAAAAATAAAATCGTCGGCAAAGTAGATGTAATGGAATTTACCGTATGTAAAAACCCTAGGCCGCAGATTTGTAGCCGTGAGTACGATCCCGTTTGTAGTTCACTGAGTGATGGCAGTAAACGAACCAGTGCTACCGGTTGCACCGCGTGCTCGAATTTAGCAGTGCTTGGGTATACTATGGGTGCCTGTTAGTCTCTGCCGTTAATATCGCCCGTTAATATCGTGGAAATTAGTTATGGATTCGATGTCTGAAAAAAATAATTTTTTATATTTAACCTTGGGTATAGTGGTTTTATTGTTCGTGGGTGCGATATCCGACCAGTTAGAAGGCATTGTCGGTCACCAAATGGTACAGGCTTTTTCCGTCATCAATATAGTAGTGGGTCTTTACGGTTTTCGAACCACGCAAAAGTGGTTTCACTCGACTCTGGGTATTGTTGTTTCCGTACTAATCGTTGTTATTATTGGTGTGGCTTTAGAGTTACTGCAATTATATTACCTGCATTTATTTTTACTGCTTGGTTTCTATCTTTGGGCCATTTGGTTAGCCGCCAAACAAGTTCTGTTTACCGGTGATGTTGATGCCAATAGAATTGTCGGCGCAATTTGCATATATTTATTAATGGGTTTGATCTGGACACTGATGTATTTGTTTATCGCGCAATCAATACCGGGTGCGTTTAATGGCATTGAGCAACAAATCTGGTATGACAATTTTGCGGATGCCGCCTATTTTAGTTTTGTTACATTAACAACTCTGGGGTATGGTGATATCACTCCCGTTGCACCAGTCGCACGCTTTCTGGTGTATATGCAAGCTGTTGTCGGCGTCTTTTATATGGCAATTTTAGTGGCTAGTTTAATTGGTGTTGGTATTCAAAAATCAAATAAAAGTTAATAGAGGTGCCTTTAAGGGACCTCTATTAATCAGTGTCGCCCTTTCAAATAATTAATATGCCTGTTTGTTGCTTGCAGTTAGGCTGATGAGAAATTTTTCCGTATGTTAAAAATAATCATAATAATAAATCTTATGTTCCTTGTGGCATGCACAACATCGCCACCTAAAAACATCTCGAACATTTGCGAAATATTTTATGAGAAAGATGATTGGTATGATGATACAAAAGATAGCTTCGAACGGTGGGGAGTGCCGATACAGATACAGATGGCAATAATTCATCAGGAATCCAGCTTCAAACACAATGCCCAAACCGAGATGGAATATTTTTTATGGGTCATTCCCATTGGTCGGAAGTCATCCGCCTTTGGCTACGCGCAAGTCAAAGATGAGACTTGGGATTGGTATATAACATCAACTAGAAACTGGGGCGCGGATCGTGATGACTTTGATGATGCCAGCGATTTTATCGGCTGGTACGGCAAGATGAGTTATGACATGTTAAAAATTTCCAAGTGGGATGCTAGAAACCAGTACCTTGCCTATCACGAAGGCCACGGTGGATTTAAACGAAAAACCTATAACAAAAAACCTTGGTTGATTAAAGTCGCAGCAAAAGTAGAAAAAAATGCTCGTAAGTATGGCGCTCAGTTAAAGAAATGTGAGGATGAACTGAATTCAGGTTGGTGGTTTTGGTGATTTCGGTTACCCACTTGCATCTGTTTACCTGACTCGGTTTCAAAGTGAATAACATCAGGAGTCACCGCGCTTCCGTGTAACAAAACCAAGTGCTCACGTAAGCGGGTGAAGTCGCCGTCATAACCTTATAAAAAGCATCGGTGTGAGTCTTGTGGCTCAGTTTTCAAGCGTTGTTGACAGTGAAGGCGCGACCAGACAACTTAACGAAGAAGGTATACGAACAATGTTTCAATCCACGCGCCCGTGAGGGCGCGACACATGCACACGCTCAAACAAGAGAATAAACAAATGTTTCAATCCACGCGCCCGTGAGGGCGCGACAACCGCTGTCCAATTTGGCGATGCAATTAATAAGGTTTCAATCCACGCGCCCGTGAGGGCGCGACCGCGTAAATTGTCATAATGTACCCTCGTTATTTGCGTTTCAATCCACGCGCCCGTGAGGGCGCGACACGTAAGGGTAAGAAAGGCGCAACACGTAAGCAACAGTTTCAATCCACGCGCCCGTGAGGGCGCGACACGACGCGTTAAATCAAGTCGGTGACGTATGGGTTTCAATCCACGCGCCCGTGAGGGCGCGACTTAAAGCATCACTTGCCTCAGTGTTACCCGCCTGTTTCAATCCACGCGCCCGTGAGGGCGCGACGTCCATGAAAGGACTCGACCACATAAAATATCTGGTTTCAATCCACGCGCCCGTGAGGGCGCGACTCGCTTTTATAATCGGGTTTGATTTTTTGCAATGTTTCAATCCACGCGCCCGTGAGGGCGCGACCCGCGACCGCGCCACCGTCGAGCTGATAAATACGCGTTTCAATCCACGCGCCCGTGAGGGCGCGACTTATCGGCGCGATTTGGGGGATATCAGAATTCGGGTTTCAATCCACGCGCCCGTGAGGGCGCGACTGTGGTTGATTCAACGACCGGTGAACAATTGCGCGTTTCAATCCACGCGCCCGTGAGGGCGCGACTGAGTTAACAGTTTTTTTTGTTGATCTTTGGGATGTTTCAATCCACGCGCCCGTGAGGGCGCGACTATTTTTCTAAGTAACATAGTTATCAAGTAGCTGAGTTTCAATCCACGCGCCCGTGAGGGCGCGACTTCTCTTTATTTACCGGCTTAGCTTCTGTTTCTGGTTTCAATCCACGCGCCCGTGAGGGCGCGACATGGTGGCGCGGTCGCGGGTGGTTTTAGCTTTGGCGTTTCAATCCACGCGCCCGTGAGGGCGCGACAAGCCGGAAATGTAAGCACGGCATGATGCCGTGGGTTTCAATCCACGCGCCCGTGAGGGCGCGACGACAACGTGCGCGGCTCATTCCAGCGATACGGTGTTTCAATCCACGCGCCCGTGAGGGCGCGACGGCAACCGATACGGGCTTACAGCGAGCCAGATTGTGTTTCAATCCACGCGCCCGTGAGGGCGCGACATGCCGTGGATAAATTAAAAGACAGTATAGATGTGAGTTTCAATCCACGCGCCCGTGAGGGCGCGACGTCACAGGCTAATTTTATTAATAGCAGTCTGTCGTTTCAATCCACGCGCCCGTGAGGGCGCGACAAGATGGCGACCATAAAGGGCGCGGATAACATAAAGTTTCAATCCACGCGCCCGTGAGGGCGCGACGAGTCAGATTTTCCCTTAAACATACTTTTTAAGGGTTTCAATCCACGCGCCCGTGAGGGCGCGACCATTGTTAATATTTTTCTATAAACGATTTTTTTAGTTTCAATCCACGCGCCCGTGAGGGCGCGACATTGTTATGTGCATTCAATTTCTCCATTAAATGTGTTTCAATCCACGCGCCCGTGAGGGCGCGACAGTATTGACCTGCATATAAATTTATATCAGATGGTTTCAATCCACGCGCCCGTGAGGGCGCGACCCTCCCCTGTTTCTGACATCGTGTGGGATACGTGTTTCAATCCACGCGCCCGTGAGGGCGCGACAATCATCCGTAGGCTCAGAACAATGTTGTAGTAATGTTTCAATCCACGCGCCCGTGAGGGCGCGACCTTCATCTGATTTAAATACTGCATATGCTGATTGTGTTTCAATCCACGCGCCCGTGAGGGCGCGACTGTTCTGAGCCTACGGATGATTCATTATGATTTGTGTTTCAATCCACGCGCCCGTGAGGGCGCGACGCTAATCAAACAATAATAGAGGTTACGTTTTGGGTTTCAATCCACGCGCCCGTGAGGGCGCGACAGTAAAACCCGCCGGATCGGTTACGATAATAGGGTTTCAATCCACGCGCCCGTGAGGGCGCGACCCGGTTTAACCGCCGATGAAATGCTCGGTGGTGATGTTTCAATCCACGCGCCCGTGAGGGCGCGACTCCCCAATAATAAACCACTGATTT